>NZ_JBONDW010000014.1:0-195293 GCF_054919535.1 Mycobacterium venezuelense | reverse complement strand
CAAGCGCCTCGACCGACTCGTAGATGCCGAGATCGCACAAACTCGGTCCGACCGAAGTAGCGCGGTGCTGTTTCTGTTCATCTTCACCGCCGCCTCGATTACCTTCTTTGCTCTCGGTAACAACCTCGCAGGCGCGATCCTGCTGGGGATCCCAGTATTGGCAGTGATAAAGACCATGTGGTCAACGCCGATCGGAAAGGCTCAGGCAGGCAGCAAAGCAGAGGACGGCCAGACCGATGACCCGCAGGAGTAGACGCGGAATCTGAAGCCTATGCGTCGTATCTGACTAGCCAATGGCCGCCTACCCGCCACGAACGACAGCATGGAGATCCTGCGGCAATTTTTCATCGGCAGCGCAGGCGTTCAGACATCCAAGCGTGCGAGGTGAGGCAGACGAAGCTCGAACGCATGCTCGTTGGGCCCGAGTCTGGGTAGCTGTCCGTAGCGTCGATCCCGCCTCGAACGACCAGGCGGGCCGGTGGCTCTCACTGCGTTGGTGGCAGCGTTCACACGACCGCATCGCCGGAGAACACGAGCGACAAGTCCCATCGCACTAAGTCAATCGCCGCGATTACCTGCGGATCATCGGGATCGAGCCCCTCGGCGAGCAATATCTGGCGGTCCTGTTCGTCCACGATCGATTAGACGCACGCTGGCGGCGTCCGGTTCCATCCGATGACCCGTCGGTCTGCCGCTCATCGGGTGCCGTCAGGTCGGAATGGTCATGCGAGTCGTTTCCATGGCGGGCGGTCGATAGTGGCTTGAATATCCTCCAGCGCGGTGCTGGCCTGGACAAGCTCGGCGTGCATGCGGGCGGCGAATTGGTTAGCTGCTCGGCCCCGCCAAACGAGCCTTGTCTGGTCGACTCCGTTATGGAGGTGACCGAGCTGCGTTTGTATATCCGAAATGAGTCGGTAGATCAGAGCTTCGCTCGCTTCGCGGTCTGAAGGTGTCACAGTTCTCGTCCTTTTGTCGGGCCACTACGTGTTTGTGCTCTCAGTGTGGGTGCTTTCGCCGCGAGCGCAACGAGCAAGACTTCCGCTGGAGTTAAAGGCGCAGGCCACGCTGCGAAATCTGCACCAGCTTTTTGAGCGCGGTCGCCACAGCTGGCCACAAAGACCCGGGCGAGATTGGTGTTGCCATAATTCCCTCAGAATCGGGGAGACGATCGTGTCGGCACTATTTGCGACAATCAAGATATGGGACTCGTCGATACGCCTCCGGAGCCTTTGGCGCCGAAAGTCGCGGTGTATACCGACCGTGAAAGTCTGCCCACAGCCTTGAGTGCGGCTGCCCAAAGTGGCATTGCTGTGGTCGTGCGCGACCAGTCAAAGGCTCAGCAGATCCGGCAGGCGCTGGGCAATCGCCGAGATTCCACAGTCATCGTCGATCCTGGCCGGTGGCGGCATACGTCGGGCACGCCATCGCGGCCCCTTGATCTGCCGCCCGACGGGCTGACCGCGATGAGCCAGGCCACATGGGCGAGCACCTATTTGGGTGCGAGCAATGCCGACGCCGTCTTCACACCATCGCTGTTCATCGAAACAGGAGATTGGGCGGCGCTACAGGCATTGCGTGATGCACTGGCGGTCGGATTGCCGGGCGATGGAAAGGTCGTCGGTCTGATCCCCACGCATGCCTCGATGCTCGATCCGGGCGTGGTCACCCGGTTTCTGGCCGAATTGGCGCCGTTGCGGAAATCTCGGTTGGGGTTCGTGTTCGCCGGCGGGCGGGAAGCGCTGGCCAACAGCGATCGGGTCGCGGCCCTACAGACCGTGCTGCGCCATCATCCGGGTGCCTGGCTTCTCGGTGTCGATGCGCTGATCGCCTCGGATGCGTTGTGCGCCGGCGCCGGGCTGGTCGCGGTCGGGATTCGTTCGGGCATGCGATGGCCGGCAGCCCCGGGCACTTCGTCCAACAACGGTTTCGCGATCGGGCACGTGCCAGGATGCTTTCACCGTGACCTGTTGACCTACCGCAGCCCCGTAGTTTACGGGCACTGGTATCTGGACTCGGTGCCCTCGGCGTGCGCGGTGTGCGGGCTCCCACCCACCAAGTACTTGCCGTCCGAGGACGACAAGAACCGAATCCTCGCCCACAACGTGCACGCTGCGGCGTACCTGTGCGCCGAGCTGATGTTGCTGGAACCAGACGAGCGGCACGCCTGGCTCAGCTCGGAGCGGACCGAAGCTGCTGACCGCTACCGCGAGCTGGACCGGTCACAGCGCGAGGTGGATATTGACCGGACCCTGGTGGCGTTGATCCGACGGGATCTGCCTGGCTGGACTGCGCCGGCGTGGGCTGAGCCCTGAGCCATGCGCGGTAAGCACTTTCGTTGACCTGCCAACGGCCGGGTGTGTAGTAGCGATGCCGAACCGGTTCGGCGACCACGAGTTCGATGGCCCCGTAGGCGGTCAACGACCAGACCCCGGTGCCTTGGAAAGATGCCTGCCAGGCGATCTCATCGAAGTCGGCGGGCACCTGGTCTAGGACGATCATCCGCTGCGCCACCCGGGTAAAAGGTGCCGTCCGTTTGAGCAGCGGCTCAAGCCGTCGACCCCACACCACCACCGCCGCGATCTCTGCTACTGGTCGGCACAGTCGAGTCACCCACACTCCGTCGCGGCGCACCGCGGCGGCAGGAATCCGCTCGAGCGCCCACCGTTCACCAGCATCGAGGTCAGCGACCCGCACAGGCTGGTCCAGCGGAAGATTCATCAGGACGTCGAGCATCCACATTTGAGTGATCGCACCCAACCCGCTGAGGCAGCGACGCTCGTGCTCACCGGCATCGATGCGCACAAAAGCGTCACCACGGCCGCCGGTGATGCGGGCCGCCTGGGCAACGTAGACCGCCGGATTGCCGCCGATCAGACTGCCCATGGCGCCGATCATCGCGCCGCGATCAGCCACAGGTCCCATGGGAATCTCTCTTTGCGCACCTCTACCAGTCAACTATTTTCAACTATTATACGAAATCGATAAGGTATCGGCCCAACTTTCTCCTCGTATTTCACATGGTTCGGCCGCATATATCAATTTTGATTCAATTCTTGTGGAGTTGGCGCCTGTAGGTGAGACTGCCAACGTGGCCACCTCTGATGGCACCGATCCCGGTGTTCTCACCTACCGCCAAGCGGCTGACCTGCTGGGCTGTGAGGAAAACACCATCCGTACCCGCGTGGAGAAGCAGCGCCGTTACCGCAAGGTACCCGGTTCGACACGGCCGGCACGGGTGTATGCCCAGGAGATCGTGGAGGAACGTGCCGCGCTACTTCGCAGGCTCAAGGCCCGTGAGCTCACCGACGCCGCAGTAACACCATCGATTCCGCAGTCATCCGATGATGCGCAGCAACGACTGATTGACCAGATAGCCCAACTGCAAGGCGAATTAGCCGCCGCTGCCGAAGTGGCACGAGTGCTGCTCATATCCGACACATCCAAAAATGAGCTCCTGCGGCAGTACCTATACGAGAACAAGGATTGGTGATGGCGACCGCGGTGAGCGGTAGGTCGCCAGTAGAGGCCCTCGTGTGCAGCGGCTTAGCGCATTGAATCCGTGGTCGCATCGAGAAGTTGGCCGGCCGCGACCCCAAGGGCGTCGGCGATATCGAACAACCGCTCATAGAGGAGCCCGCGCTGTCCGAGCTCCACGCTGATCAAGACATTGCGAGTCACCCCTGAGCGCAAGGCCAAGGCCTCCTGGGTGAGGCCACGTTCCAGCCGCAAGGCGCGGATCCTGGCTCCTACGGCGCGGCGGTGGTGGGCCCACGTGGCCACCCGCTCAGGATCGTTCTGACTGGGTCGCGTAGGCACGCAACCCAGTAGCGGCAGACCGCACGGCAAAGTCTGCCCCACTAGTAGTACATTGCCGTGCTGTGACCGACTACCTGTCCGCTCCCATCACCGAGTCCGCCTCCCCGCTTGCCCTGGCTCTGCTCGACGAGCTGCGCATCTGCTTGCTGGAATGCCAGCTGGTGTTGGACGCCCTGGTTGGCGAGGTTGATCTGAACTTCGACGAGCTGGCAGCGGAGTTGTATGCGGTGCGTGAACCAGCGCGTCTGGCATTTGGCGCAGCCAGCCTGCTAGGGCAGGGGGCCGAGCTCGATGAGTCGTGGTCGAGCGGCCCATCGCGGCCCAAGGCCGTGTTCGCCCGACACGGTGCAGCTGTGCAGGCTGGTGCGGCCAGGGTGCAGCCGGTGGAGAATCTGATCGACACCGTCGAGCGCCAACTGCGTCAGGCTCCGCGAGCCGATACCGCCCCCAGGACCCATGGGCCACGTCCACGCTGCACGGCGATCACCGTGAAAACGGGTTCTCCGTGCAGCGGTTCGGTCATCTATTTGGGTTCGGGATCGTTTGCGGCCCGTTGCTACACGCACAGCACCCGCGCAGAGCGTGAGCTCTACAAGCAGCACCAGCAGGCTCAGAATGTTGCGATAGAACGTGCCTGGGGACAGCGTCGGGAGCGCCTACGCCTGGCCGGCGGTGAAGTCGCCGCAGAATGGCTTCAACGTCGAGACGTCGATAGACCCTGGCTACATGCCCTCACCGACGGCTAAGCGCATGGGGCCGCTCGGATGCGCCGGGCGCCGGGCGCCGGGCGCATTGAAACGCAGTCAGAAATACCGAAAAGCCGAAGCTGCAGTACTTCCCAGCCGTACCGCCAAGTGTCTCCCCGCGTGAGCATTCGATGACCGTCATGCGGGCGTCGTTGTGGTGACGCGCCAGAAAAGCACCGTTCAAACTTCGCATGTTGCCGTCGTTGGCTCAACGGTCGAATAGTCAGCGTGGTATACGGGGTCGTGGGGATTTTCGATAAGTATCGAGCGCGGGCCGCCGAAGAACAACGAGCGCACCAGGCTCTGCAGCAATTGCGAGCGCGGTCGAATACAGCCTTGGCCAGTGTGCAGTCAGAACGCGTGGAGTTCGACTCGGCCCAAGCGATGCTCGATAGGTTCTACCGGCGCGAACATGTCGAGAACGACTGGACAAAGGTGGAAGTGCGAGTTCGCTACCTGGAGTGTCCAGAACCCGCGCCGGTCCTCGAAGCCTTCTTGCCACCCGGGTACGGCGTCCCCCTGCCCAAGCAGAGCCCCGAGATTCTCGCTGACATGCAGCACCGCTACGCAACCACCTGCCGCGCACACGCCACGCGGGAACGTTGGCGCATCCAGGAACTCGAATACGCCAAGGCCACGTTGATGCGACTACAAGCCGAGGCGTTGGCCAGGGATCTAGAGCGCCAAGCCGGCATGTGGCCACGGGGTGCCAACCTCTGCCGCGACATCGCGCAGATCCACGGCATCGAGCCACAGGTGGCCGCACAGAACACTTTCATTGAGCGCACCGTCGAGGCCTTGACGGACATCCTCGCCGACGGCCTGGCATCGGTGGGCCCGATCAAATCGAGCAGCCCCGGCGGCCCATACGATCCGCAATCCGTCGTCAACCATGCCGAATCCGCCTTGTCTGAGATGACCTTCGATTTCGACTATCACCCTGCGGCGCGGGCTGCCTACACACCGGAATCGCACCAGCTCGTCATCGAATGCGAACTGCCCGATGTCTCCGTCATCCCGAAAGCAAAGACATACCGTTATGTGAAGAGCCGCAACCAGATCACCGAAACCGCGCGGCCTGCAAGTCAAGTGAAGGCACTGTACGCGAACGCGATCGCGCAACTCACTCTGCTGTTCCTAGCCCAAACCTTCGCCTCTGATTTCGACGGTGCGATCGACGTAGCCGTTTTGAACGGCGTCGTTGACACCCCGGACCCCCGCAGCGGACAACCAGCCCGGCCATGCCTCATCACCGTCAGAGTGACCCGAGACACCTATGCCGGTATCAACCTGGCCAGCGTCGACCCGCAAGCATGCCTCAAGCACCTATCGGCAGGAGTCTCGAAGAGCCCCACCGAACTCGCGCCCGTCAAGCCGGTCCTCGAATTCTCGATGGTCGACCCAAGATTCGTCGCCGCCACCGATGCCATTAGCGCGATGGACGACCGCCCCAACCTGCTGGAGCTCAGTCCCACTGAGTTCGAAGGGCTCATCCAGAATCTCTTCACCAAGATGGGGCTGGAAGCACGTCAAACCCGCGCATCCCGGGACGGTGGAGTGGACTGCATCGCCTACGACACCCGCCCAATATTCGGCGGAAAAGTTGTCATTCAAGCAAAACGCTACAAGAACACCGTCGGTGTATCCGCAGTCCGAGACCTCTACGGGACGCTACAGAATGAGGGTGCGTCCAAGGGGATACTTGTCACGACTAGCGGCTACGGCCAGGCCTCGTTCGACTTCGCCCAGAACAAGCCGATCGAACTGATCGAAGGCGCAAACCTGCTCTACCTGCTAGAGACTCACGCCGGCGTACGAGCACGAATAGAACCACCCGATGACTGGCGCGACCCTGTTCCCGACACGCCGAACACCGCACCTGCCGACCCATAGCCAGCAGCCAACCCGAAGGACGACCCGGACCTCGTTCCGGGTACCGAGCAGAATTGTGCGACACGGCACGTCCGATACATCCCGGATGAGCCACCACCCGACGCGTGACCGTCGGTCGTCCGCCCATCCTTCGATGTTCCCAGAACTTCGCGCACCGTCCGTTGCTGCCCGCGCGCCCAACCCGGGCCGATGACTGAAACCGATGGCCCAAACTTCGATTCCCATCAACACCATCGAGTACAGCGACGCCCTCGGGGGCTGAAGCCTAGGCCTCGGTCAATGCAACGCGTTTCGTCGCCACGCCACGCCGAAGCTCACGTCGGTGGTCAGTGCACCGAGGGCCTTGCCCGACGCGACCGTGCCGATGGCTGAACTCGGATCAGAGCGGCAACGGAGTCCAGGAGGGCGTCGAGCAGGCGCTCGTGTTCGACGATGGGCGCACCGGCATGGTGGGCGGCGATCCAGCCGGCGTTGGCGACTCGCAACAGCATCTCAATCGCTTCCGGGTCACGGCAATTAGCCAGACCTTGCGCAGTCAGTGATTCCAGTTCGCCCACGGCAAGATCGGAGAACGTCTTGACGATCTCTATCCCACGTTCGCGCAGGCGTGGTTCGGTGACGCGTTCTTGGTCGGTGAACAGCCGGCGCAGGAATGGATCGCGCACGATCTCGGTATTGAGCCGCCGTACGCGATCGAGGAACATCTCCAGCGGTTCGGTTTTGTCGGTCTGTGCGACGTAGTCGATGAGCCGCTCGACACGCTCGTTCAAGGCTGCGCTGAGCACGCCGCTCTTTCCGTCGGGAAAATAGGCATAGATGGTGCCTAGTGAAATGTGAGCACGATCGGCGATCTCGCGAATTCCGGTTTTCTCGTAGCCGATTTCGCCGAACAGTGCTTGAGCGGCGGCAACGATGTCGGAATACTTCGGCGATTGCGCCGGGTCGCGTTGAGGGGATGCGGTCACTGTCTCAGGATCTCACCCCACCTCACCACGCTGGCGACAGATCACACTCTCGCTCCTCCCGTTGCATGGCTGACTGCAGATAGCCCGGATCTGCTGTCGCGGCGCATGACGGTGGATGCCATGACACGCCAGCCTAGATCTGTTATAACAAAACGATACATTTGTTCTAGTCATTCGGTGTGGAGGCGCGATGCTTCTCGGTCGGTTTGCCCCGCTCGGCGCCCAGTTCTCGGATGTGCGCCTGGGTGCCCTGATCGATCCGGGGCACCTGCTCGATGTCACCCGTGTTCTCGACGAGTTCGCCTTCCCAGCAGAGCCAATGACAGCCCTAGTCTGCGCCGGTGAACCCACGCTTGACGCGGTGCGTTCCAAGGTGCGAACGCCAGCGATGGCCGATGTACACAGCCTCGAAGAAGTGCAGCTGCTCGCTCCGTTGTCGCCATGCCGGATGCGCAACTTCAGCGTCTATGACGGCCACATCCGCAACGCGTTTCGGGCAGCTGTCGAACTGCGGGCCGGATCGGTGGCGGGCCGGGCTTTCGCCGCCGCGAACCTGGTCCCGCCCCGTCGCTGGTACCGGCGCCCGACCTACTACAAGGGCAACCACCTCTCGGTGGTTGGGCCACACGACGACATTGTGGCCCCTTCCTTCACCCAGCAACTCGACTACGAACTCGAACTCGCCGTGGTGATCGGCAAATCAGGCTCCAACGTTGCCCCATCCGACGCCGACGACCACGTCTTCGGATACACGCTGCTCAACGATGTCTCAGCGCGCGACCTCATGGCTGCAGAACTGCTTTCCGGAATGGGCCCAGCCAAGAGCAAGGACTTCGACACCGGCAATGTGCTCGGACCCTGGATCGCGACCGCTGACGAAATCGACAACCCGCGCGCATTGCGCGGTTCGGTGAATGTCAACGGTGAACGCCAAAGCCAGTGCACGACTTTCGATATGTATCACGGCATCGACGCAATCCTGTCCGAGGCGTCTCGCGGCGAGACTCTGATGCCGGGCGAAGTGATTGGAACTGGCTGCTGCACAGGCGGTTCAGGGATCGAACACAAAACTTTCCTACAGGTGGGAGATGTTGTGGAGATGACACTTGGGCCGCTGGGCACGCAACGAAACCGGATCGTCGGATGATCCACCCGGTACTGATCGTCGGTGCGGGCCCATCTGGCGCCACGATGGCGTTGCTATTGGCCCACTACGGAATTGGCAGCGTTCTGGTCGATCGCCGCTCTGAACCCTCACCGCACCCCGCCGCGCATGTGATCTCCACACGCACCGTCGAAATCCTGCGACAACTGGGACTGGAGTATGAGCTGCGGCGGCTGGGAACACCACTTCACCACCTGCGCGACATCGTTTACAGCACCACCGTGGCCGGAGCCGAACTTGGTCGCATCACCCTGCTCGACCCCGAGTCTGACGAGGCACGACATCTCGAAGCGATCAGCCCCACCCGCGCGGTCAACCTGCCCCAAAACCTGCTGGAAACACTGCTGTGGGAACGCATTGCCCAACACCCCGAGATCGACTTTCGACCGGCGACCACCTACCAAGGGCACTATCACCACCATGACAGCCGCAACACTCGAGTTGTCACCCTTCAACGCGACGCCGATGGCACCGAAACTCTTGCTGAGGCGCGCTATCTGGTCGGGGCGGACGGGGCAGGTAGCCATGTTCGCCGCAACTGCGGAATCGGGCTGCAAGGCCCCGTACTGCAACACGTGGTCGGCGTGCATTTCACCGCCGACCTCGGCCACCTGCTGTGGAACAAGCCCGCCCCGGTGATCTGGACCCACACCGGCGCCGGCGTCGCGACACTGATCGTGCACAAGATGCCCACCGAATTTGTCTTCCAATTCCCATACTTTCCACCAGCCCAGGCCGTGGAAGACTTCACCGAAGCAGTGTGCCAAGCCAAGATCCACGCAGCGCTCGGCGATCACAGCACCGACATCAATATCCGCGCTGTTCGCGGCTGGACGATGACGGCCCAGGTGGCCGACACCTTCGACAATCGGCGCTGTTTCCTGATCGGCGACGCCGCCCACCGGTTTCCCCCCACCGGGGGACTCGGACTCAACACCGGCGTGCATGACGCCCACAATCTTGCCTGGAAGGTGGCCTGGACACTCAACGCCAGTGCGCCCATGCAACTGTTGGATACCTACACCACCGAACGCCGACCGGTCGCCCTGCGCAACGCTGCCCAATCAGTGCACAACTTGGAGGGCACCTACGAGGTACTGACCGCTCTGGGGTTGCCGCGGCGCGGCACCGACGCCCTCGGGCGCCTCGCCGAATCACGCACGCTGACCACCATGCCCCGCAAAGCCCACAGCGCCGTCGTCAACGCGCTTACTGCGATGGGGACTCAACGGTTGCGCATCGCGGCGCTACCGACATGGCCTGGAACCCGAGTCCGCGCCCGAGCCGCCACGGCCATCGCCGGCCAAGCCGGCCACTATCGCAGTTGGGGCCTGGACTTGGGCGTGCAGTACCGACACGGATTCCTGTCAGGGGAAACAGAATTCGACGCCGAGGACAGTGTGCAGACATACACTCCGACAATCGCCGTCGGCGCCCGGTTACCTCACGCCTGGATAGTCAGCGCCAACGGCCGCACATCCACGTTGGACCTCATCGTCCCCGACACCCCCACCCTGATCGTTGATCTGGACCGATCGCATCCCTGGATCACCGCGGCTCGACGCAGCCCTCACCCCGTGTGCGTGCGGGCGGTCACCATTACAGATCCCGTCTACGCCGAGCTTGCTACCGGCACAATAGCGCTGCTGACTCGCCCCGACGGCCACGTCGCTGCCATCTTGCGCGGCGGAAACGGCGAGGAACGGCACAGTCTTGAGCTGGCCCTCGCGCAGCTGGGCTTAACTGGTGAGGAATGACATGTCCATGCGAATTGAACAGATCCGGTTGGTCACCTATCGCTGGGAAGCCATGCAGCGCTGGTGGTCTGCATTGCTCAACGTTGACTTCACCCCGGTCGGAGCTCGCACCGCAATAGCCGAGGGTCCCAGCTTGTCCGTCGTCCTAGAGCATTCCCCGATCACCATGAACGCCAGCAGCGAAGTCGCCGGGATCGCCACGCTCACGGTAGCTGCTTCTAGTGTCGCTGCCGCGTCGGCAACCGTGGACCGACTCAGCGCATTGGGCAGCACCGCCCTGCGGGCGACCGATGACTTGTTAGGCATCCGAGTCTGGTTCCGTGATCCCGATGGCTGCGACGTCGCGATTCGGTTGCCTTTCTATCCCGCCGCGAGCAACCCGCTCAACACCGAAGTCGACCCACTTCACATCCTCGATCTTCTGCGCACAGCCACCCGACCAGAAGACGGATCGAACACTTTGTAAAGGAGGCCGCCATGGCAGCCACGGATCCGACCTCAGCGCTGAAGGTCACCCCGCAAGATCTGGAGAACATGAAGCAGCCGAACGCCCCTGCCGCCGTGGCACACGTTGTCTTCAAAACTCCTCGGCCCGAGGCGATGGCGCTGTGGTACGGCAAGGTCCTCGATGCCATCGTCACCTTCCACCACCGACGCCTCACGTTTTTGACCTACGACAACGAACATCACCGAATAGCGCTGATCCGCACACCCGCACTGCTGAAGATTCCGGGCCAGTTGTGGCGGCTGCACCGCAAGTTCTGGGGTGTCGACCACATAGCGTTCACCTATCCCACGTTAAAAGCATTGACCACCAACTATCTTCGACTGGCCAACTGCGGGATCTACCCGGTGTGGTGCATCAACCACGGACCGACAACCTCGATGTACTACGAGGATCCCGACGGCAATCGTCTTGAACTGCAGGTTGACAACTTCACCGACAACACAGACCTCCTCAACTGGCTGGAGGGCGGCGAGTTCGCCGACAACCCCATCGGTGTTGAATTCGACCCCGATGAACTGGCCCGACTCGTTGACTCAGACGTGCCGACAGCAGAGCTGGTACGCCGTGGCTCTGCATCTCCTTGCGGCCGGCGGCCACGTGCGGGCAAGCGCACCATCCGCTGGAAGACACTCTGACACAGGCAATCAGCACTGCACCGCACCCGGCACATCCGCACCGCGAAGAATTGCGTCGAGGTGAGTATTGGCCTTGCACCGGCACCTCGCAGCGTCAGATTCCGTGTGCTCGCATGAACTTTCGTGCCGTCACGCAGCGACCCAGCGACCGTCAACCACCAGGTCGGACCGGGCGCTGTCGGCCGAGGTTCATCCACACATCGTGACGACGAGTCGTCCCCGCCACAGCCACGGGTGCGGCCCAACAATGCCCCGCGATTGTTAAGGAATACCAATGTCCGAATCACCTTCTCGGCCAAACATCGTACTCATTGTCTGCGACCAGCTTCGCGCTGATCACGTGGGCTTCGGCGGGAGTAGCTACATCCGCACGCCACACCTCGACCGCCTTGCCCGCTCGGGTACCACGTTCAGCAATGCCTATGTCGCCAACCCGATCTGCATGCCCAACCGCGCCAGCCTGCTTACTGGTCGCATGCCGTCCTCGCATGGGGTCGTGGCAAATGCCGGTGCTCTGTTCTGGACCGCCAACACCTTGCCCCGAACCATGCGCGAGGCTGGATATCGCACTGCCCTGGTCGGCAAAGCGGACTTGCAGAATGGGATCCGCAGAATCTTCGATCCCACACCAACGTCGGCCGCCGCGGTGGGCGATCCCTTCCCGCCAGGCTGGGACCGTCTCGAAGACCCCGATCGCTACCACGGCGTGCTCCAACCCGACCCGAAGGACTTCTACGGATTCGAACGGATCGCCCTGACACTGGGGCACGCCGACGCCGTGGGAGGTCACCACCTGCGCTGGGCGCTGGCACAGGGCGCCAGCTTTGAGGACTTGAGCCGTGTCGGTCCCCAACACGCTCGATACGTCAACGAGCACTGGTGGCAGATCTATCAGCCCCACCTGCCTGCCGAGTTGTACTCCACCACCTTCGTCACCGAGACCAGCATTGCCACCATCAACGAGTTCGCCGCCGGTGATCGCCCGTGGTTTCTCGAATGCTCCTTTCCCGACCCGCACCACCCGTTCACTGCACCGGGTGACTGGCACTTCCGCCACCACGCTCGCGACATCGCACTGCCTGCCAGCTACCACGACCACGGCGTCGACGCGCCCAGCCACCTCAACGAGTTTCGCTCCCTGGACCCGGCAGGACTTGTCCGGATGTTCGGGCCGACACCCGAGCAGGTGCGTGCTGCGGCGGCGGCCGAGGCCGGTGCGATCGAATTTCTCGACCACAGCATCGGGCGCATCCTGCACGCCGTCGGCGAATCCGGACAAGCCGACAACACCATCGTTGTGTTCACCGCCGACCACGGCGACATGTTCGGCGACCACGGACTCATGCTGAAAGGGATGATGCATTACGCCGGTTGTACGCGAATCCCGCTGATCTTCAACGGCCCTAACATCTCCCCGCGTCGCACGCAGGCACTGGCAAGCACCATCGACATTGCTCCCACAATTCTGCAGCTAGCCCAGATCGCGCCTTATCAGGACATCCACGGCACCAACCTGATACCGTCGTCGGCCGCCGACCAGACACCAGAGCGTACCTGCGTCTACATCGAGGAAGACTTCCCTCAAGCCGGCATGTTCGCTTTCCCCGTCCCATCGCAGGCCCGCACCCTGATCACCGACCGCTACCGCCTCACCCGCTACATCGGCGGTACCGACGTCAACGGTGAAATCTATGACCTCACAGACGATCCCACAGAATCAATCAACCGATTCAATGACCCGGCCTATGCCACGGTGCGCCGCGAACTGACCGATCAACTCATGGACCACGTCACCCGCCTCAGCACACCCGCACCGCTGGGATCACTCACGGCAACATCAGAACCGCATGAATAGCCACCCAATCGCGACCACTGCAAGCAAACCAGTCAATGTCGCGCAGTCATTCCGCCCCACGTGATACCGCGAACGAACCGTCCCAACAGCAGAACTCACACACAACAAACACCGCTTTGGCTTCACTTGTGCCACAACATCGCAACACAAGGGAGTCCTTGCAATGACCACCGCGCGAGTATGGCTCGCAACGCCTCCGGAGATCCACTCAGCGCTTCTGTCCAGCGGACCGGGACACGGCCCGCTGCTGGCTACCGCGGCCGCGTGGCAGGACCTGAGCACACAGTACGCCGCAGCCGCCGACGAACTGGCAGCGCTGCTGGCCGCAGTGCCCGCACACGCATGGGAGGGGACGAGCGCGCAACGCTATGTCGATGCGCACGCGGCCTACCTGGCCTGGTTGCGCCAGGTGAGCACTGATAGCGCCGCCACAGCCTCGCAACACCAGACCGCCGCAGCGGCTTACACCACCGCAGCCGCGACAATGCCCACCTTGACGGAGATCTCCGCCAACCGGGCGCGCCACGGCGCCCTGCTGTCGACCAACTTCTTTGGGATCAACACCATCCCGATCGCCGCCAACGAACTGGACTACGTCCGCATGTGGGTTCAAGCGGCCACCACGATGGCCACCTATTCCGCTGTCGTCGACACCGCTCTGACCTCCACGCCGAGCGTCCATCCTGCGCCTCGCATTATGAGCTCAGCAGCAGCTACCTCCGGCCGCTCGGCCCAGGCAGCCCGCCAAGACCTCGCCCACATCCCGGCCGCGGACTGCGGCGCGGCCCTCGATCGGTCTGCAGTGCTGGCCGAAGCCATCGCTCGGCACGTGCGTAGTGGCGGTACCGATGATCACGGTGAACTGCTCAAACTTCTTGTCAGCCGCATCCTGCAAGCGCTCCAGACGTGGGGTCCGCTCCTGTTCGTCATTGCCTATCAGGTGTTTTTCAACTTAGTGGGATGGCCAACCTGGGCACTTATTCTCAGCTCCCCGGCGTGGGTGCCCACGCTGACCGTGCTGGGCATTGCCGGCCTGGTCTTTCTCGTCGAGGAGATTTCCGCGGCCCCGGACCCCGCGCGCCCACCGAACAGTGCCGAGCACGCAACCGATGTGGGCGCCGGGTTGCGCGAGACCGGTGCCGCGCCGGCGCTTGCGCCCCTTCCTTCCTCCACCGCGGGCGTGGGAATCAACCATCCCAGCGTGCCGTCACCAACATCGGCGCCGCCAGTGACGCCAGCCCCGGCCGGCGCGGTGTTCTACGCCGTCACCACTGCCGCACCAGGAGAGGAAACCGGTCCGCCGCTCATCGAGACGACGTCGCAACCCACGGCGGCAGACTCCACCAGGTCTGTGTCGGCAGCAGCCCCGCCCGCTGCGCTCCAACACAAGCGCCGCCGGGCGCGGCGGACCGCACGCGGATCTGCGGGCCAGCGCACCGAACCCATGGCAATGCCGATGTCCGACGAATCATCGCCGGACAAGCCAGCACCGACGTCGATTGGGTCCGGCTCGCGTGCCGACACTCACGGGGCCAAGCGGATTCGCAAATCCAATACACGTAGCGACGCTGCAGCCGCAATGTATGTGCCCAAAAAGGACCCGCACTAAAGCATCTCGACAACCGGCACACGTATCGAGCCCGGCCTCAGGAGATGAGCACGGACGCGACAAGCGTTGTGCGCGGTCGCTAGCGAGTTAGTGGAATCGTGACGGTAACAGTCAACCCACCCGTGGTGTGGGCTGTCGCTTCCACCTCGCCACGGTGGCCTTGGACCACTGACCGCACGATGGACAGGCCGAGTCCGGCGCCGCGCCCCGGTCCCAGTCGAGGGTCACTGACACGTTCGGAGTTCGGCAGGCGGCGAAAGGGCTCGAAAAGGTCATCGACATCGCCGGGCGCGATGACTGATCCACTGTTTTCCACGATCAGGCGCGCGAACGGCCCGGTCGCGCCGACAGTGACGTGCACCCAGCCCTGCTCGGCGAGGTTGTAGCGCACCGCGTTGTCGATCAGGTTGTGAGCGACACGTTCGAGCAGCGTCAGATCCCCGGTCACATTGACCGGTTGAAGCTGCGAAGCGATCGTGACGCCAGCCCGCTCGGCGACCGGTGAAGCGATTTCGATGGCGCGCTGGGCTATCTGGGCGAGATCGACTCCTGGCCGCAAGTCGAGTTGCTGTTGACTGCTGGCCAGCACCAGCAACCCATCGATGAGCCGCTCGTTGCGCGCGTTGACACCGAGCAAGGTCGCACCCAGTTGCCGGGTGGATTCGGAGGTGTCCGGATCATCGAGGGCGACTTCGATCAGCGTGCGGTTGATCGCCAACGGCGTACGCAGTTCGTGGGACGCGTTAGCGACGAACCGTCGTTGACCGTCGAAAGAGCGGTCGAGCCGTTCCAACATCGCATCGAACGTATCGGCGAGATCCTTGATCTCGTCGAACGGACCGTCCAGTGCAATACGTTCGTGCAGGCTGCGATCGGCCACGCGTCGAGCGGTGGCCGTGATCTGCTGCAAAGGATGCAGCACCCGACCCGCCAGCAGCCAGCCCAGCCCGGCGGCCGCGACGCCCATGACCAAGAGCGCTACCAGCGAACGCACCAACAGTGCTCGCAGCGTCTCTGCGCGTTCCTGAGCGGCTTGCTCATTGACCGCAGCAAAGATCCGGTCGGCGACGGGATGATCGCCGGTCCCTCGATTGCCAAGGAATCGTCCGACCGTCTCCTGCATGCCAGTGCCGGGCGGATGCTGAAGTGACTGCTGCACATTGAGGTACACCGCGGCGATCAGGATCGCTCCGCAGATAAAGAACGCGCCCGCGTAGAGCGCCGTGAGGCGCAGTCGAATTGTTGTCTTTCGTTTGCCGTTCACGGGATGCGGTACCCCACACCGGGTTCGGTTTCGATCACCGGCGGTTCTCCCAACTTTCGGCGCAGCATCATGATGGTGTAGCGAACCACCCCGGTGAATGGGTCGATGTGCTCATCCCACGCTTTTTCCAGAAGCTGTTCTGCCGACACGATCCCTCCCTCAGCGCGCAGAAGTTCAGCCAGCACTGCGAACTCTTTGCGGGACAGCGACACCGAATGACTGTCGCGATCCACAGTTTGGCGATAAGGGTCTAGCCGAATACCACTTCGCTCCAGCACTGGAGGCACCGCCGGCCGGGAACGTCGCGCCAGCGCTTGCACCCTCGCTGTCAATTCCGCGAAGGCAAAAGGCTTTGTGAGGTAGTCGTCGGCACCCAGGCCCAACCCGCTGACTCGATCCGAGATGGCGGTGGCAGCGGTCAGCATCAAGATCCTGGCCAGGATTGCGCTTTGGGCCAAAGAGGTGCACACCTCATCGCCGGGCACCATCGGCAAGTCGCGATCCAACACGATGACGTCGTAGTCGTTGACCGTGGCTCTCTCCAGCGCGGCGGCGCCGTCGTAAACCACATCCACTGCCATCGAGTGGCGGCGCAGGCCCGAGGCGATCGCATCGGCCAGCAACCGCTCGTCTTCCACCACCAGCACCCGCATGACGACATCCTGCCCATTCCACGAATCAGCGCAGCGTGAGCAGCGCTGAGGACGAGGCGCGCCGGGCCTGAGCTGGCCCGACGCGCCTCCTATTTCCCCCGACGAATTAGATGAGCCCGGGCCCCGGGAGGCCAAAGCCTGCCCCGGGAAGCAAGCCCAGCCCAGAAGCCGGACCGCCGAAACCGCCCAACCCGGGGCCGGGCAGGACCCCCACACCGGGGGCTCCGACACCGGGACCGGGCAGCAAACCCGGACCTGGTGCACCGAGCCCGGCGCCGGGAAGCAGGCCCAGACCCGACGCGGGCCCACCGAAACCTCCCAGGCCCGGGCCCGGGAGGATCCCGGGTCCGGGTGCACCCCAGCCCGGTCCCGGATCGGCCCCGGCCACGCCGGCGGAAGCGGCGATCGGCAGCGCCGACAGCGCAGCGGCGCCGATCGCGATTTTCAATGCCCGGCTGGCCACAACACGTAGCTTTGTCACTTCGTTGCCTCCTCAATTCCTGCAGAAGCGAAATCGCTTCTACTCATCCCAGGGTCGCGGCGAGCCCGTTTGGCCGGTGTGAGGTCAACAACCCCGTCCCCTTCAGTGGACCTGTTCACGGCTTGTGCCGCATATCTCCGCACAGCGCGCACGCGCGAAACATCCTCTGCCATTGCGGACCTCCCACGTGCGGAGTTCACCTTCTGCCAAGTCCCTACCTGCTGGAGATCAATCCGCCGAACCCATTCAACCGAATCCACTATAACAATATGATATATTTGTTTCAGTGAGGTCGTGCGGGGCCGGGCATGAGCCCGGTGGCTATCGCGAGGAGGCCAGGTGCTGGAGCCGCGGCGATCCGGACGGCTGGAAAGCTATATCGGCAGGGTCGACTACGGGCGTGCGTGCACGCCCAACAAGTATTCGCGAGCCAACTGCGCGGCCCCCACCGCGACAGACAGGTCCTCATCGACCCTTCCACTGCCCTACAACGTCGTGGAAGCACTCGATGCGGAGGCGGCTACCTCACCCATCAGGGTTCGCATGCTCAGTGGATGGTCGCGCTCGAGTGACATCGTCATGACGGTCATTGGCACGATCGGGTTCGTGCTTGTCACGGGCGCCCTCATCGTGGCGGTGCTGCTGACGGGCGACACCAAACCCCGCGTCGTCATCGTCGATCCCGCACCTACGCCGCCGGCTATATCTACGGCCAGGCCCCCGACATCCGCGCCACCCAAGACACCCTCAAGCGAGCCGATACCCACGCCGTCCGCGCCGACACCGTCCACGGACATAGCACCTTGGCCACCGCCACCGCCGACGAGTTCGCCATCACCGTCTGCCAGGCCCGGGCTGTTTCCGCGACTATTCCCGCGCCATCGTCTGCCCCTGCTGTCCCCGGCGCCTTAACGTCAGCAACCCCTAGCGCCGACCAAACGTCTGAGAGTGTGCACTTGGGAATCGGCCCGCCCAACCAGCGGCACCGATACCCATCGAAAGGGGCAAATCATGGAACTTTCATCGATTCTCAAACCCGCCATGACGCTCGTCGCATCATCTTGCATCGCCCTTATGGGATTGAGTACGGGAGTAGCTGCCGCCAAACCCCTCGACCCGGTGATCAACACCACCTGCAACTACGACCAGATCGTCGCCGCCCTGCGCGTCGAGGCACCAGAGCTGGCAGGCGTCCTGGACGCCAACCCCGAGGCGCAAGCCAAACTTCACGAACTCGTCGCCCTCTCGCCCGACCAACGCAGACAACGCATCGACCAACGCCTCGCCGCCAATCCGGACTGGCGCACCACCCTGGACCAGAAGCGAGCAACACCCCAAGGCCAAGAGAAAGAAAAAATGCTGCTCCGGGTCGCCAACACCTGCCACAACTACTAGGAAACAGGTACGGCTGGCTTGGCGGGCAGCCAGGCTCACGAGCCTGCGAATCCGCCATCCCGTTTGATGTGGAGTAGGCAACAACCCCAGTCACTATCAGCCCACACACGCCGTTAAAACTCATGCGGGAGAATATCTCTCGCCAATGCAGGGCCGACAGGACTCTGAGGAGGCTGGCCAATACGTTAGGTTCTGGGCCCGGTGTCTGCACCGGGCCCAGGCGTTTGACCGTCATCGACGGAAGCAATCCACACCAACCTGGCCGACGCCTATTCGGCCGGTATTTGCGAGGTAATGGCACCGACTGGCAGGCAGTGGGTTTGGGACGGCATTGCCTAACCCGCAACCGGTTCGGAATCACCGGGAGGCGGACCAGTCCGGTGACGCACCGACGTGATGGCTTGATGGTGTCGCGTTGAATGCTCAGTGCTGTGATCGTGGTCGCCAGGCTGTCGTAGTGACAGGCCAGCAAGCACCTTCGATCAGCTGATGGTCGTTCAGGTGCTGGGTTAGCTGTGCCCAGGTGGCATCGTCAACGTCCCCGTGGTCGTGGTCGAGTAGCGAGTCGACCGCGGTCAGGATGGCGCGGGCGACGACCAGTAGCCTCAGGTGATCCTGCTCTCGAGTGACGGTGATGATGTGCGGGCGGTGGTATGGCCAGCCGGGCCGGTTGTAGTCCGGTGGCAGGCGCCCGGGTGGCCAGTTGACATTGAGGGCGGTGATGGCCCCCACAAGCGTGGTGAGTGTGGTAACCAGGTCGGCCAATTCGGCGCCGTGAACATTGCGGTGCGGGGCCACCATGCACCGTTGATGCCGCGCAGTTCACTGGCGACCGATACTCGGACGAGGCCGCCGGGGGTGGGCGGGTATGACGAAATCCTTTGGGCTCCAACCTATATTAGGGGTGGGATTCGGGTTGTGGGTGGCAGGTGAAGGTGAGCCGGAATTTGCCGATCTGGATCTCATCACCGCTCGATAGGGGTAGGGACTGGATTGGGACGCGGTTGACGTAGGTACCGTTGAGGCTGCCGACGTCGATGACCCAGTATTCGTCGTCGAGCCAGCGGAATTCGGCGTGACGGCGGCTGACGGTGACGTCATCGAGAAACACCGGGGCGTCGGGGTGACGGCCAGCAATGGTGACGGGCTGGGTGAGCACAAAACGGCCACCCATCTGGGGCCCCCGGGTCACCACCAGCACACCGGAGCCCAGGATCGCCCCTGCCCCCACCCCCGTCGACGACGTCTGCGAGGCGGGGTGGGTCGGCACGGGCGCCGGTGCCCGGTAGGCAGCGGTGGTCGGCGTGTCATCGAGCACGTCCGGGTGATCGCAGTGGCGCGACTCAGGCATCTGTGGGTCCGTTCCGTTCATCGTTGACATCGTGAGCTGCATCTAGTCGTGGGGTTCGCCGACCCCACGGCGCGTCTGTCGTCGTGGTGGGCCGGGTGTGGCTGCGGGCGTGGGCGATCGCCTCATCCAGAGAGTCGATGAGATGGTTCTCGTGGCGCAGCGATTCGATGATGCCGACATTGGTCAGCAGGTCTCGGTGCTCGGGTTGCACTCCTTTGATGATCACGGTGATGCCACGCTTTTCGAGGTCTTGCGCGATCTGGGCCAAGGTGTGCGCGCCGGTGGCGTCGAGCATCCCAAGCTGGGACAGCCGGATGATCACCACGGTGGTGTCGGGATGGTGGGCGTCGATGATGGAGGCCGAGATGCGTTCGGCCGCACCGAAAAACATCGCGCCATCCAGGCGCAGCACCGCGATCTGC
Source organism: Mycobacterium venezuelense (assembly GCF_054919535.1). Lineage (NCBI taxonomy): Bacteria > Bacillati > Actinomycetota > Actinomycetes > Mycobacteriales > Mycobacteriaceae > Mycobacterium > Mycobacterium venezuelense. Next base: position 174,778 of record NZ_JBONDW010000014.1, on the reverse strand, counting down.
TCATCACCGGGCAACGCCGGTCCGGGTAGGTCTTCCCGCACGACGCTGCTGCGGCGGGCCAGAGTGCGCAACGCGAACAGCGCGGTGGCGGCGATACCGATTTCGACGGCCTGGATCAGGTCGAAACCCACCGTGACCGCGGCGGTCAGTAGGAAGGTCGCCGCACCGGAGCGGCTGGAGCGCAGGATCCGCATCACGGTGTGTCGCGAGATCATCCGGAACGAGGTGACCATCAGCACTGCCGACAGGGCCGCCAGCGGGATCGCCCCGACCGGGCCGCTGACCAGATAGACCACCGCGAGCAGCAGCGAGTGCACGATCGCCGCGACCCGGGTGCGGGCCCCGGATCGCACATTGACCGCGGTGCGCGCGATCGCCCCTGTCGCGGGCATCCCGCCGAACACTCCGGAGGCGACCGAGGCCAGTCCCTGGCCGACCAGTTCGCGGTTGGGGTCATAGGGCCCGGTCGCCGACATAGTGGCCGCCACCCGCGCTGAGAGCAGCGATTCGATCGCGGCCAGCGCGGCGATCGCCAACGCGGCACCGAACAGCGTGTGCAGCACCGTCAGATCGGCGTGTGGCCACACCGGGGCCGGCAGCGACGAGGGCAGCTCACCGATACTGCTCGCGCGCAAACCCACGGCGGCCACCAGGATGGTGGCCGCGATGACGGCCAGCAAGGATGCCGGCACGGCGGGATGCAGCCGCGGCAGGACCAGCATCAGTGCCACCACCACAACCGCCACGATCAGTGCCGGCCATGCCGCGGCCCAGGTGGATTGGGACACGACGGTGGCCGCAGCAAACAGGGGGGATTTCCCTTGCGGGACCGGCTGCCCCAGGGCGGAGGGGACCTGTTGCAGGAAAATGATGATCGCGATGCCGAGGGTGAATCCTTCGATCACCGGCCACGGGATGAAGGTGACCGCGCGCCCCAGGCCGGTGACCCCGGCGATCACCACGATCATTCCGGCCAGCACCGTGACCAGCGCGACGCTGCCCAGCCCGTAATGGGTGACGATCGGCGCCAGCACCACCGCCATCGCCCCGGTGGGCCCGGATACCTGCACATGCGAACCGCCGAACACCGCGGCCACCACCCCGGCCACCACGGCGGTGACCAACCCCGCGGCCGCACCAACTCCGGAGCTGATCCCGAACGCCAGGGCCAGCGGCAAGGCCACCACCCCGACGGTGAGACCGGCGAGCACGTCGCGACGCCACGACCGGGCCAAGCCCGCGTAGTCGGCGCGGCCAGGCAGCAGCCGAGCGATGCTGTCGCGAGCCACACCGATCATTGCGTCGTGCCGATCGGCGGCAGCGAACCGAGAGCGTCGAGCTGATCACGCTGAGCGGCAAGGGTATCGGCGAGAAACGCCCGCGCGATGAGCAGCAGTTCGGCGATCTTGGGGTGGGCAAGCGTGTAGTACACCGCGTTGCCGACGCGGTGCCCGCTGACCACGTGATGGCGCTTGAGGACCGCGAGGTGCTGGGACAGCAGGGTCGGTTCGATGTCGCTGGAAGCAAGGATCGCGCTGACCGGGGTGGGTGCCTCGTTCATCGACAGGATCTCCAGCACCCGGATCCGCGCCGGGTGGGCCAGCGCTTTGAACAGGTTGGCCTTGATCTCGTACAACGGCCGTTCGGGACCATCCAGAACACTGCCGGCCACCACAGCACCCCTTACCCATAATTGACGGATTGAGAATATTCGCAATCCATCATAGAGGGCGCTATTGTTCGGCCATGTCTCGCGGTGACGCTCAACGCACGAAACCGGGCCCGCTGCAGTACATCGGGTACTGCTACGGCAAGCGGCTGCCCGACTCGATGCGCGACTGGTTGGCCAACGACCTGGCGGGCCCCGGAGCCACCATCCGGATGATGGTGCGCGTCGCGATCCCGGCCCTCCTCGTCCTGGCACCGATCTGGTTCATCCCGATGTCGCTGTACCTGCACGCCAGCATGACAGTGCCCATCTTCATCCCGTTCGTGTACTTCTCCCACGCACTGAACAAGGTGTGGCGTCGCCACATGCTTGTCAAACACGGCCTGAACCCGGCCCTCATCGACGAGCTGTCACGCAAGAAGAACGCGCACATCCACCAGGCGTACGCCGAGCGCTACGGCCCCCGCACCGGGCCCCCCAGCAGCGGCCAGATCTGACCCGGAATCTCAGCGCCTGAAAGAAACGGGGCGGGTTCGTATCTGTCGGTAGCCCGTGGATAGCGGCATCAATCATCGGTGGGAAGGCGGGGACGGTGGGCCCGATTCGGGTTGTGGTAGCTCATGATTCACCAACGCGGGCCGTGTGGGCCGAGGCCCTACGCGGTAGCGGGATGGCGCTGGCGGGTGAGACTTCTGATGGACTCGCCGCGTTGGAGCTGATCCGGGCGCATCGTCCCCAGGTCGCCCTGCTCGGTGATTGGATGCCTGGCATGGACGGTACCGCGATCGCGGCCGCGGTACGCAGTGAAGGCCTGCCCACCCGAGTGTTGATGTTGACCGACTATCCGCCCCACACCGCCGCAGAGGACGGGTCGGCCGAATGGCTATCGACCCAGGCGTCCCGCGCCGACATCGTCGAGGCGATACTGCTGTGCGCGGAGGGGTCCGGCGCGTGGACCCGCCACCGCCAAACATGACACACAACCCAAGCCGCGACGCCGCAGCGTGTGCCCGCGCGGTGTGCCTTGACTTGAACCTTCTGGAGGCAGTCCATGCGCACGGTGTTTCACCAACAGCTCGATGATCTCAATGCCCGGATCGCGCAGCTGTGCGACCGCACCGGTCAGGCGATGGCCAGCGCCACCCAGGCACTACTGGGACCCGACGTGCACAGCGCCGAAGCCGTGATCGCCGGCTATCACGACATCACCAGCGAGTGCGCCCAGCTGGAAACCGACGCCTTCACCATCCTGGCCCGCCAGGCCCCGGTCGCCGGAGACCTGCGCGCGGTGGTCAGTTCCCTCAATGACGTCGCCGATATCGGGCGGATGGCAGCACTGGCCACCCACGTCGCCCGCATCAGCCGCCGCCACCACCCTGATGTTGCCGTCCCCAATGAGGTCGCCGGCTACTTCACCGAGATGGGTCGCCTCGCCGTATGCCTCAGTGAGGACACGAAAAACGTTGTGCTCTCCCGCGATCGGGACAAGGCCGCACAACTTAGCACCGACGATGAAGCGATGGACGACCTGCACCGGCACCTGTTCACCAAAGTGCTCGACTTCCACTGGGCGCACGGCACCACTGCCGCTGTCGACGTCACCCTGCTCAGCCGCTACTACGAACGCTTCGCCGACCACGCCGTCGACATCGCCAACCGCGTCATCTACCAAACCACCGGAACACGCCGACGTTAAAGTCCTTGGCACCCCTGCGGAAAGTTGTTCGCACGCGGCCAGCGGTCGAATCGGTTGGCTGTGCAGATCGGGCGAAGTGTGTTGCGGTGCTGCCAGGAACTCGTCCAGACTGCCTAGTGGCGCGGGGAGATGGCGGCTCCGTCGAAGAACATTCGGAGCATTCGCTGAGCCTGCGTCCGTCCGTCGGACTCAGCGATTAAGGCCAGGGCGTGGGCGAGACTCGTCAAGTCGGCCACGTCGACCCCAGGCTTGACCGCCTCCGCTGATCGGGCTCTGTCCAGAAGCTTGCTGACTGTTCGCCTGATCAGTTCGTTTGATGCCTCGATGAGGGCCGAATCTTCATGGGTTCCTGTCATCAAGGCGGCGGCTAGTCCCTTGTTGGCGGCGATGTGGTCGACGAACAAGTCCAACCAGGCAATCAACGCCTCACGGGCTGGCTTGCCCGCCATCTGCTCGGCATGGTCGCGTAGCGCTTCGACCTCGCTCGCGCAGACAGCGACGATCAATTCGCGCCGAGTCGGGAAGTTCCGGTACAGCGTGGCATTCCCGACGCCGGCACGGCGAGCGATCTCGTCGAGCGGCGCGTCGGTGCCGTGCGCGGAGAACGTCTCTGCGGCAGCAACGAGCAGCGCCTCGTAGTTGCGCCGCGCGTCAGCCCGCTTGGGTGGCTTCAATATGCCGCTGAGTGGCTGGCCCATCAGGCTTGCAATCTGGGGAGTTCCCCACTTATGATGCCGATCATTCATCGATTATGTGGGGAGTTCCCCGGAACTGCAGAATGGACGCGCTATGGAAGAACCTTCGATTGTCGTCCGCGCGATGTCGGACGCCGTGCTGCGTGGCGACATGGACGCGGCGCTCGAGCTCATCAGCGAAGACGCTGTCGACCACGCGGCATTGCCAGGAGCTCCGGGGGGCCACCAGGGCTGGATGGCCAAATGGCGGCACATGGCCGCCAGGACAGAAGGGGTGACGATGACCGTCGAGCAGTGCATTAGCCAGGGCGACGTCGTGGCTACTCGTTATCGGATAACCCATGCTGGCACGGGAGAGTCGCTGGGTTTCGCGCTCGACATGATCCGTGTCCAGGACGGCAAGGTGGCCGAGCATTGGGCGCTGCCGCTTCCTGACTGAGAGCCCTATGTCAAGCTGTCTCCATTCCGAGGATGTTTAACCGGCCGTGTGACTGAGGCTGGGTCCGGCGGCAGATACACCGGCCGCAACTCCCGCACCCGCTCACTGAGTGTTCGGATCGAATACGACCAGTCGATCCGCTAGGCGATCACCGTTGCCGGCATCCGCGGATAGGCCGCCAACAGTTCACGAATCCTGGGCTCGACCTCGTCAAGCACCGACCCCACCGGCGCACGCTCATACTTCGGCGGCCCCTCAGAGGCCAGCGGCGCCTTCACCGTGTTCCGAGAAATCCCAACGCCCGCGCGACCGCCGAGATCGGCAATCGCTCCGACCGGCGCAACCGCCGGATCTCTGCGCAGTCCTCCACGCTCAACACTGGCTTCCTCCCTTGGTCGATAACCAAGGGTCTCCAGGAAGCTGGTCAATTTTCAGTTGCCGCGCACTGGTCAGTTTTCAGTTGCCGTCGATAACCGACGCCGCAGCGGCTTTCGCCGGTCGGGCGGCTGCCGTTTCCTCCAGTCGATGTAGCTGTTTCCGACGCCCGGAAGCCAAGCGGTTCACCCACGTCGGTGACAATCCTGCGCACAGGAACCCTTTAACGATAAAGCAAACACCTACGGCTACGGCGGCGGTACTGGATTCCAATCATCGAGTACAGCTATACAGATAAGCCTGACCTTCACGACGCGAACGACCGCATCAACGACCGTCGGCGACAGTCGAGTACACCTAGCAGGCTCCTACAGATAACACCGCGGCCCCCAGCTGGCTGTAGAGCGCGGGACGATCGAGGCCGCCGAGCGCGCCGAGCGCCTCCAACCGCGCGGGCACCTCGGCTGGGTTGTTGGCGTGCACTGTGCCTGCCCCGCCGTCGTGGCCCGTGTTGAGCGCGGCCAGCAGGTCGACGACTTCCGCGCCGCGCACCTCACCCACGACGATGCGGTCGGGCCGCATTCGCAGTGCCTGCCGAACCAGATCGCGCACGGTGATCTCGCCGATGCCTTCGACGTTGGCGCCGCGTGCGACCAGTCTCACGACATGCGGATGCGTCGGCGCGAGCTCGGCCGCATCTTCCACGCACACGATGCGCTCGTGCTCGGCGACGGCGCCGAGCAGTGCTGACAGCAGTGTCGTCTTACCACAGCCCGTGCCACCCGAGATCAGGAACGCGAGCCGGGCCGCGATGATCGCCCGCAACAGCTCGGCGGCCGGCGGCGCGATTGCTCCGGACCGCGTCAGGCTGTCGAGGTTCTGGGTGGCCGGGCGTAACACCCGCAGCGATACGCACGTACCGCCCGCGGCGACCGGCGGTAGCACCGCATGCAAGCGCACCGTGAACGCCCCGATACCGCTGAGTTGCCCATCCACCCAGGGCTGCGCCTCATCGAGGCGACGACCGGCGAGCAAGGCCAACCGCTGCGCCAGCCGTCGCACCGCGGCTTCGTCGGCGAACCGAATGTCGGTGCGGCGCAGTCCGTCCCCGTCGTCGACCCAGACCGCATCGGGTGCGGTGACCAGGACGTCGGTGGTGGTGTCGGCGCACAGCAGTGGCTCGAGGATGCCTGCGCCGGTGAGCTCGGTCTGCAGGACACGCAGGTTGCTCAGCACCTCGGTGTCACCGAGCAGCCCACCGGATTCGGCCCGGATGGCCGCGGCCACCACGCCCGGATTCAACGGTGAGTTTTCGGCCACCAGGCGCTCACGCACGCGGTCGATCAGCGACGCGCTCATGCCGCCTCCAGCACGGGATGCTGGGCGAGCACACTGAGCACTCGACGCGCGGCGATAGCGAGTGGCGATCGCCTGCGCAGCCGCAAGCCACCCCGCTCGAGCGCGTCGTGCAAACCAGGTTCTGGCCGCATCGCCGCGAGCAGTGGCAGATCGACCATGCGGGCGACCTCAGCCGCGCGCAGACCGCCGGGGGCCGGACCCCGCACGACCACGCCCGCATTGGGATTGCACGCCACGACCCACGGCCGGACGGCTGCGGCCGCCGCACACGACCGCACGTCAGCAGGTGTCACGACCACGACCAGATCGGCGGCGTCCAAGGCGGATTCGGCTGCCGCCGTGCAACGCCGCGGCACGTCGCAGACCACCGTCACGCCGCCGCGGCAGCCCGCGTCGACCACCGCCGCGAGCGGCCCGGCCTCGATGTCGACACCGGTGCGCCCGCTCGACAGGACGCTGACCCGCCCGCGGCGCGGCAGCGCGTCACGTAAGGCGGGATAGCCCAGCCGGCCTCCTTGCAGCGCCAGATCGGGCCAGCGCAAACCCGGCTCGTCCTCACTGCCGAGAACGAGGTCGATGCCGCCGCTCCAGGGATCGCCGTCGACGAGGAGTGCCGCCGGAGATGACTGCGCCAACGCGACCGCGAACACCGAGGTGCCCGCGCCGCCCCTGGCCCCAACGACGGCGACCGCCGGACCACGGCCGTCGTCGTCGCGATGGGCCGCATCGGACAGCGCCGCGACGAGCTCGGAGTCGCCGCCTGGCAACGTCACGACTCGTTGCGCGCCGACCGTTATCGCGGCCTGCCAGTCCGCAGGCCGTGGGTCCTCGTGGCCGATCAGCACGACCCGCTCGCGACGCGGCAACGCCGGCTCGGCGCACCGTAGCGCGGCCGCGGCGTCGAGAAGGACGCCCGCTGCCGCGAGCCACACCTTGCGGCTCGATGGGTCGTCGACGTGCACGAGCCCGACGCCCGCTGCGGCGGCCACCCGGTCGGCGTCGGCACGCAGCAGCGGATCGCCGATCAGGGCGAGCACGGCAGGGGTCGAACTGTGAGACGGGGCCATGTCCATACCCTGCGGCCGCATGGCCCGACGGCACCATGACCAGATCGCGGATTGTGGATGAAGGACAGCCTGGGGATAACTGCTGACAGGTGTGAAAACGTCGTTCCGCAACCGCCACGGCAATCCTGGCGGTGTTTGCGGAAGTGATTGTCCCCGGAAAAGAAGACGACCCCCGCCAGGGGGGGAGGAGGCGGAGGTCGTCGCGTATCAGCCCCGGGGGGTCGGGCTGATACACCCTCGGCATAAGCCGAGTAATGCTCACTATACACACGGAACTGCCAAAACATGCAAGGGATCGATCTGCGGGTTACCCCGAGTCGATCCGCGGCCCGCGTTCAACGGAATGTGTCGTGAACTGCCATTTTGTACTGTCGGTCGGTTATCGCCCTCCGCGTGCCTCTATGCTGGCGCTTGTGACCGCATCCGATCGGGCTGCCGGGGAGTCGATCGCAGTGCAATCCGGGCAGGACGTCGGCCGACCGGTACGCACAGCGGCCTTCTTCGATCTTGATAAGACCGTGATCGCCAAGTCGAGCACGCTCGCTTTCAGCAAACCTTTCTTCGACCAGGGACTGTTGAACCGCAGGGCGGTGCTCAAATCGACTTATGCACAGTTCTTGTTCCTGATGTCGGGCGCCGACCACGACCAGATGGACCGCATGCGCAGCTACATCACCAACATGTGCACGGGCTGGGATGTGGAGCAGGTCAAATCGATCGTCGGCGAGACTCTGCACGACATCGTGGACCCGCTGGTGTTCGCCGAGGCCGCCGAGCTCATCGCCGATCACAAGCTGTGCGGACGCGACGTCGTGGTGGTGTCGGCGTCCGGCGAGGAGATCGTCGCGCCGATCGCCCGGGCCCTCGGCGCGACGCACGCGATGGCCACCCGGATGGTCGTCGAGGATGGCCGCTACACGGGCGACATCGCGTTTTACTGTTACGGCGATGGCAAGGTCGAAGCGATCCGTGCGCTGGCCGCGCGCGAAGGGTATGCGCTCGACCATTGCTACGCGTATTCGGATTCGATCACCGACATTCCGATGCTCGAAGCCGTCGGCCACCCCACCGCGGTCAATCCCGACCGCGCACTCCGCAAGGAGGCCGCCGGGCGCGGTTGGCCCGTACTGACTTTCACCAAACCGGTGTCGCTGAGGGACCGGATTCCGGCTCCGTCCGGGGCTGCCGTCGCGACCACCGCAGCGGTCGGGATCAGCGCGCTGGCCGCGGGCGCGCTGACGTATTCGTTGCTGCGGCGGTTCACGTTCTGAGCTACCGCCGGTAGTAGCTGGAGCCTCGACGTAACGATCTGAAATCCGGGTGGCGCCGGCCCTTGATGTGACTGTGGTCACGTAGTACAAAGGAACCACGGAAGCTTGGCGAGGCCAAGGTCTAGCCGGAAGAGAAGGCTAAATCTCCTGAACCAGGCTCCCTAGCACGGGTCCCGGCACCCACGCGGAGCACATGCCGCGGAATAGGCAAAAGTGTTGCGGGCCTGCGTGATTGCGAGAATGCGGACGGCTACGACGGCTCCTTGGGTGGAGTTGCAGCCGAAGCGCATCGCAAGGACGCCGAGGCCACCCACGCAACCCACATTGCACGCTTGGTAACCGGGAATCCGTGCTAGCGGGCGGCGAGCCGAACATCGTTCGGAGCGTCGCCCGCTTTGCGTTGCTGGGATGGTTCTAGAACTGCGGCCCGTCGCGGTGACCCATGGCCGACGAGATACGGGCGGCGGCGCGTCGCACCACGGGAACCAGACCGCGCATGCGCGCAGCCGGCATGTAGGGCCGAGTCGCCGAAACACTGATCGCGCCGACGATGGCTTTCGACGCGTCGCGCACCGGTGCGGCGACACAGCGGATACCTGGCTCGTTGTCTTCGAGGTCCATCGCGGCGCCCATCTTCGCGTACGTGTGCATGCGGGTGCAGAACTCGGCGGCGTCGGCACGCTTGGCACTGACGGGTGCCGGTACCCGGTCGGCGTCGCCGGCATAGAGCGCTTCCCAACGATCCGGCGAGTCGAGCAGCAGCGCCATGCCGACGCCGGTGCGCGTCAGCGGCATGCGATGGCCGATCCGGGAGCGCATTTCCGCACCGCGGCTTCCCGGCAGCTTGTCGAGATAGAGCACCGAGTCGCCGTCGATCACACCGAGATGGACCGTGTCGTGCACTTGTTCAGACAGTTCCTCAAGCACGGGACGTGCGACGACCGGCAACGGATTACCGTGCAGCGCCTTGAATCCGAGCTCGATCAATGCCGGACCCAGCGTGTATCCGCCGTCCCCGTGGCGCAGAAATTCCTCCCGCACCAACAGCTGCACCAGACGGTGCGTCGTGCTCCGGCCGAGCCCGGTGCGCTCGACCAGCGTGCGCAGATCACGCGCACCATCAGCGACGATGCGAATCACCGACAGCCCGCGGGCCAGCGTCTGCGTGCCGGGCGGGATGTCCGTTGGTGCGTTCATGACGCCTAGAGTCCCACATATAGGGACACTGTTGGAAATTTTGGGACCGCTTCCGCATCCTGCTCCTTGTGATGCACAACACGTCTTCCCGGCTCATCGCCCTGGACTGGGGCACGTCGGCGTTGCGGGCGTGGCTGTTGGCTGACGACGCGCGCATCGTCGACGCACGTCAGCGCGACAGCGGGCTGCTCAACGTGACTGCCGGTGCCGACGCCCGCATCCGAGCCCGCGACTACGCGACGGCGTTCGCCGACATCTGCGGAGACTGGCTGCATGCCCATCCGGGCCTGCCTGCGATCGCGTGCGGCATGGTGGGGAGCGCGCAGGGCTGGCGCGAGGCCGGTTATCTGACGGTGCCGACGGCTCTCGCGATCGACGCCCACCGGTTGACATCAGTGCGCCACGATCGCGGGACCTTGCATCTGATTCCCGGCCTGCGTGTCGAGCACGACGCGGCCGCTAGCGCCGCTGACGTCATGCGCGGCGAGGAAACGCAGCTCATCGGCATCATGCGGATGCTCGGCGAACCGGAAGGCGAACTGCTCGTCGTGCTGCCCGGCACCCATACGAAATGGGTGAGGATCGTCGATGGCCGGGTCATCGCGTTCAGCACGGCCATGACCGGCGAGTTGTACGGGTTGCTCATGCAACACGGGATCCTCGCTCGCACCGCGGCCGCCGCGACTGCCGACGACGACGCGTCCTTCGCCCGCGGGCTGGTCGCCGACCGGTCGCGCGGCTTGTCCAGCGCACTGTTCGGCGCCCGTGCGCTCGTTCTCGATGGCCAGCTCGAAGCCGCCGCGCTGGCCGACTACGTGTCGGGCCTGCTCATCGCCGACGAAGTGGCGCACCTACTGCCCGAAAATGCCGGCGATCAACGAATCATCTTGTGCGGCAATCCCGATCTGTGCCGACGCTACGAGTCCGCGCTCGCGCGCCACGGCGTGCGCCCCGCGGCATCGGTCGCCGATGAGGCGGCAGTGCTCGGCCTGTGGACCGTCGCGCTCAACGCTGGGCTGCTCAGCCCGGCCGACCCCAATGCCCAGCGCATCGAGGAGGTTTCATGAACGACAAGCCAACCGGCCTGGTGGCGATTCTGCGCGGCATCACCCCTGACGAGGTACTTGCCGTCGGCAGCGCCCTGGTCGAGGCCGGCTTCACCGCGATCGAGGTGCCGCTGAACTCGCCGCAACCTTTTGACTCCATCGAGCGTCTGGCGGCCGCGGCGCCCACCTCATGCGCGGTCGGCGCGGGGACGGTGCTCACCGTCGACGATGTCGTCCGGGCACACGACGCGGGAGCGCGAATCATCGTCGCGCCCAACACCGAACCGGACGTGATCTCGGCTGCGGCAACCCGGGGTCTGCGACCGTATCCCGGAGTTGCCACCCCCACCGAGGCGTTCCGGGCCGTTGCCGCCGGAGCCCGCAGCCTCAAGCTGTTCCCGTCCGACGCGGTCGGCATCACCGGCATGAAAGCCTGGCGCGCGGTGCTTCGGGCCGACGTCGAAATGTTGCCCGTCGGCGGCGTCGACGAACACAACCTCGCCGACTGGGCACGCGCCGGCGCCGGCGGCGCGGGCCTCGGCTCGAACCTGTACCGCCCCGGAGACGACGCGACCGAAGTCGGCCGACGCGCGCAGACCCTGCAGAACATCTGGTCAGAAGCAGAGAGGAACCCGCGATGAAGATCAAATCGGTGACGACCTACACCGTGCCGCCGCGGTGGTTGTTCCTGCGGATCGAGACCGACGACGGGTTGGTCGGCTGGGGCGAGCCGGTCCTGGAAGGCCGTGCCGCGACCGTCGCTGCCGCCGTCGAGGAACTCTCCGACTATCTGATCGGCCAGGACCCGGCACAGATCGAGGACATCTGGACGGTGCTCTACCGGGGCGGTTTCTACCGCGGCGGCGGCATCCACATGAGCGCCCTCGCGGGCATCGATCAGGCCCTGTGGGACATCAAGGGCAAGGCCTTCGGTGTGCCGACCTACGAGCTGCTCGGCGGCCGCGTGCGGGACCGGATCAAGGTCTACTCCTGGATCGGCGGCGACCGGCCGTCCGAAACCGCCAGGGCAGCAAAGGAAGTCGTCGACCTCGGCTTCAGCGCGGTCAAGATGAACGGCACCGAGGAGATGCAGTACGTCGACTCCTGGGACAAGGTGGACCGGGCCGTGGCGAGCGTCGCCGCCGTCCGCGACGCGGTTGGGCCGAACATCGGCATCGGCGTGGACTTCCACGGCCGTGTGCACAAACCCATGGCCAAGGTGCTTTTGCGCGAACTGGAGCCGTACCGGCTGATGTTCGTCGAGGAACCCGTGCTGAGCGAACACGTCGACGGCTTCCTCGACGTGTTGCGCCAGTCCCCCATCCCGATCGCGCTCGGCGAGCGGCTGTTCTCCCGCTGGGACTGCAAAACGATCCTGGCGTCGGGCGCGGTCGACATCATCCAGCCCGACCCGTCGCACTGCGGCGGCATCACCGAGGCCCGCAAGATCGCGCACATGGCCGAGGCCTACGACGTCGCACTCGCGCTGCACTGCCCGCTCGGCCCGGTCGCGCTGGCGGCGTGCCTGCAGATCGACGCGGGTTGCTACAACGCCACCATCCAGGAGCAGAGCCTGGGCATCCACTACAACACGACCAACGACCTGCTCGACTACCTCGTCGACCCGGCCGTGTTCACCTACTCCGACGGTCAGGTACGGATCCCGTCCGGTCCGGGCCTCGGCATCGAGATCAACGAAGAGTACGTGGCCGAACGGGCGGCCGAGGGACATCGATGGCGCAATCCCGTCTGGCGTCACACCGACGGATCCGTAGCGGAGTGGTGAGGCACATGACGCAGAACAAGACTGTGCACGAAAAGCCCGCCGGGGCATCCAATCTCGCCACCCAGGCGTCGCGCGCCCGGTGGCTCATCGCGGTACTGCTGTTCGTCACCGTGGTGATCAACTACATGGACCGCGCGAACCTGTCGATCGCGATGCCGGCGATCGCCGACGAGATGGACCTGTCCAAAGCGCAACAGGGCCTGCTGCTCTCGGCATTCGGCTGGACCTATGCGGCGCTGCAGATCCCGGGCGGCTGGCTGGTGGATCGGGTGAAGCCGCGTGTCCTCTATCCCCTGTGCCTGACGCTGTGGTCGCTTGCCACGTTGTTCATGGGCGTCATCGGCGGATTCGTCGCGCTCATCGCGCTGCGCCTGCTCGTCGGAATCTTCGAGGCGCCGGCCTATCCGATCAACAACCGCGTCGCGACGGCGTGGTTCCCCGAGCGCGAGCGCGCGTCCGTGATCGGCTTCTACACGTCCGGCCAGTTCATCGGCCTTGCGCTGCTGACCCCGGTCCTGTCCTGGCTCCAGTCGGTGCTCAGCTGGCATTGGGTGTTCATCGTGACGGGCGCGATCGGTGTGGTCTGGGCCGCGATCTGGTACATGAAGTACCGCGAACCGCGCGAATCCCGGGCCAACGAGGCCGAGATCGAACTCATCGAAAGCGGTGGCGGGCTCGTCGACGTCGTCGAGGATCAGCCCCAACGCGCGGCCGTGACCCGCGCCGACATCGCAACCGTCCTCGGGCGGCGCAAGCTGTGGGGCATCTATCTGGGCCAGTTCTGCCTGACCTCGACACTGTGGTTCTTTTTGACCTGGTTCCCGACTTACCTGGTCGAGTACCGCGACATGGACTACATCAAGACTGGATTCCTGGCGTCGCTGCCGTTCATCGCGGCCCTCGTCGGTGTGCTGTTCTCCGGTGTCTTCTCCGATTTTCTACTGCGGCATGGCGTTTCGCTGGGAGCGGCGCGCAAAGGCCCGATCATCACCGGGTTGCTGCTGACGATGGCGATGCTCGGCGCGAACTTCACCGACTCGACCGCCATGGTGGTGCTGTTCCTGTCGATCGCGTTCTTCGGCAACGGCCTGGCATCGATCACATGGTCGTTGGTCTCGGCACTGGCGCCCAAGCGGCTGCTCGGGCTCACCGGTGGGATGTTCAACTTCATCGGCAATCTGTCGTCGATCGCCACACCGATCATCATCGGTCTGTTGGTCACCGACGAGAGTTTCGCGCCCGGCTTCGTCTACATGTCGGTGGTCACCGCGATCGGCATCGCGAGCTACGTGCTGCTGGTGGGCCGGGTGGAGCGAGTGTCCGACTAGCTCGGTCGGTCGAGTGAGGCCTGCGCGATCTGCAGCGCTTCTCGCGCGCCGGCGTGCAGGGCCTCACAACTGAGCAGCAGCCAGGCCGTCAAGCCATCCTCGGTGCCCGCGGCGAATCCGCGTGCGGCGGCCCGGTACTCACCGGACTTGCGCATCCAATGCACCTCTGGCACACCGAGACCGTGCGGGTCGAGGCCACTGGCGATCGTCACCAGCCTCGACACCGCCCGGGCCACCACGCCGTCGGCCGACCCGAACGGCGCCAACGTGAGCAGTTCGCCGTGCGCGACGGCGGCCAGGATCGGCGCGGGAACCCGCGAACCACCGGTGAGCATCTCGGTCAACAGCTCCAGCCGGGGACCGACCTCGGGATCGGTACGGGGTCGGCCGAGATGTTCGTCATCGGCGAGGTCGGCCGCCGCGAGGGCGTGCAGCCGGGCCAGGGCCTGCAACGGCGCCCGCTGCCACACCCCGACCAGGCTGGTCGCGCCGCCTTCCAGGGCCTCGGCCACCCGGATCGCGCCCGCGGTCACCGGATCGGGCTCGCCGTCCTCTGAGAGTTGGATGGACCCGCCGTCGAGCACCGCCGAAGCCTTCGCGGCCCGCAGCGCCGCCTCGGCAGCGGTCTGCGGCCAGCCCCGCAGATTGACCTTGTGCCGATGCGCGCGACCCAACGCGTCGCGGGCCTCGTCACTGGCCGCCGCCACCCCGGGCAGAGCGACGAGCGGTGCTAAAGGATCCCTGCTTGTCGGCTCCTCGCGCGAGCGCTCGTCGGTCATACCGGTCACGCTATCCGACCGCTGAACTTGCATTCTTCGACCGTTCACCGCACAAGGCGCGCCGTCTGGCAACCGGCATGTGAGGTCCCAACGCCAGTGCAACGTTTGGTGACTAGGCTCACAGCCATGTCGAACCCGTCAGTGACGCACGCCGAAGTTCCGTCAGCCTATCCGCCGCCCGCCGATTTCGCGGCCAATGCCAACGCGACGGGCGAGTTGTATGCCGAGGCCGAGAAGGACCGGCTGGCGTTCTGGGAGAAGCAAGCCAACCGGCTGACCTGGCAGACCCCGTTCACCGAGGTACTGGACTGGTCGGACGCGCCGTTCGCGAAGTGGTTTGTGGGCGGCAAGCTCAACGTCGCCTACAACTGCGTCGACCGCCACGTCGAGGCGGGCAACGGCGACCGCGTGGCCATCCACTGGGAAGGCGAGCCGGTCGGCGACAGCCGCTCGCTGACCTACGCCCAGCTCAAAGATGAGGTCTGTAAGGCGGCCAACGCGTTGACCGACCTCGGCCTGGTGGCCGGCGACCGCGTCGCGATCTACATGCCGATGGTGCCCGAGGCCATCGTGGCCATGCTCGCGTGCGCACGCCTGGGCGTCATGCACAGCGTCGTGTTCGCGGGCTTTTCCGCGTCGGCCCTCAAGGCGCGTATCGAGGACGCCGAGGCCAAGCTCGTCATCACCACCGACGGTCAGTACCGGCGCGGCAAGGCTGCCTCGCTCAAGACCGCGGTCGACGAAGCTGTCCAAGGTCAGAAGTCGGTGCAAAACGTGCTCGTGGTGCGGCGCACCGGCATCGACGTCGCCTGGACCGAGGGCCGCGACCTGTGGTGGCACGAGACCGTCGATCCGGCCTCGACCGACCACACCCCCGAGGCGTTCGACTCCGAGCAGCCGCTGTTCCTGCTCTACACCTCCGGCACGACCGGCAAGCCCAAGGGCATCGTGCACACCTCGGGCGGCTATCTGACGCAGTCGTCCTACACCCACTACAACGTGTTCGACGTCAAGCCCGAGACCGACGTGTATTGGTGCACAGCCGATATCGGCTGGGTCACCGGCCACACCTACATCGTCTACGGGCCGCTGTCCAACGGCGTCACGCAGGTGGTCTACGAGGGCACCCCGACGTCACCGACTGAGCACCGGCATTTCGAGGTCATCGAAAAGTACGGTGTCACAATCTATTACACGGCGCCCACGCTGATCCGCACGTTCATGAAGCTGGGCCGCCAGATCCCGGCCGAGCACAACCTGTCGAGCCTGCGGCTGCTCGGCTCGGTCGGCGAGCCGATCAACCCCGAGGCGTGGCGCTGGTACCGGGAAGCCTTCGGCGCCAATAAGACTCCGATCGTCGACACCTGGTGGCAGACCGAGACCGGGGCCATCATGATCTCGCCGCTACCCGGCGTGACGGCGGCCAAGCCCGGTTCGGCCATGACCCCGCTGCCCGGCATCTCGGCCAAGATCGTCGACGACGACGGCAACGACCTGGTGCCCGGCGCCGATGAAGCCGAGCACGTCACCGGTTACCTGGTGCTCGACAAACCGTGGCCGTCGATGCTGCGCGGCATCTGGGGCGACCCACAGCGGTTCACCGACACCTACTGGTCGCGGTTCGCCGAGCAGGGCTGGTACTTCGCCGGTGACGGCGCGCGCTACGACTCCGACGGCAACATCTGGGTGCTGGGCCGCATCGACGACGTCATGAATGTCTCGGGCCACCGCATCTCGACCGCCGAGGTGGAGTCGGCCCTCGTCGGCCATTCCGGGGTGGCCGAGGCGGCCGTGGTCGGCGCGTCCGACGACACCACCGGGCAGGCGATCTGTGCGTTCGTCATCCTCAAGGCCAGTGCTCACGGCGGAACCGAGACCATGGTCGAAGAACTGCGCGCGCAAGTGGCGCAGGAAATCTCGCCGATCGCCAAGCCCCGCGAGATCCACGTCGTACCCGAGCTGCCCAAAACCCGCAGCGGCAAGATCATGCGGCGTCTGCTGCGCGACGTGGCCGAGGGCCGCGAACTCGGCGACACCTCGACCCTGGTCGACCCGAGCGTGTTCGAGGCGATCCGCGCGAGCAAGTAATCCCGCGCGCGGACGCTAGGAAATGGGCACGAAACCAGTACCCGGTCGGTTCTTGGCGGTGATGTCGGCCAGCTGGGTGTTGAACGACATCGTGACGGCCGGGGTGTGCAGGGGCACGAATTTCACGACGCAGGTCGGCAGGTCCTCGGTGAAGGCGCCGTGGATCATGCCGACGAGCCGGTTGTTGACGGTCACCGGGGCGCCGGAATCCCCCGGCTGGCCGCACACCTGGTTGACGATCGTGCCAGGGTCCTTGCCGGGCCCCCATGTCACGCCGCACGAATAGCCGGTGGTTCGGCCGAGCTTGCAGGCGACCTCACCGAACACGGGATCGGGCCCGAGACCGTCGATCTGGAAGCCGTTGACGTTGTTGGTGGGCGTGACTTTCGCCGGGTCGAACTGGATCACCGCATAGTCGAGTGCGTCGTTTCCGGCGACCATCGTGCCGAGCACGCCCGCGTTCTGGGCGCTTTCGGCGGCCACCGTGGCACCTGGGCCGCCGCAGTGCGCTGACGTGAAGCCGATGAGCCGGCCTGCGTTGTCGTGGCCGATCGTGGTGAGCGTGCAGAACGACTCGCCGTTGACGATGATCCCCGAGCCGCCGCCGAGGACGACCGGTGGTTCGGCGTGCGCGATAGCGGGAGTCAGCATCGCGACGAGGGCCAAGATCGGTGCACCAACGAGCAACTGCCAGCGGCGTCTGGTCGCCAAGAGTCCTCCAATCGACGCGCCCGACCCGCGTAACCCAAGGGAATACGGGAAGTCTACTTGGGACCGGTTCGCTGGCCGGGATCTCTTACCTCGCGCCCGCATGGCAACATGAACCGCGAAAACGCATTGGATCCGGGGAGGAAGTTTCCGTGAGCATTGGCGACCGCAAGAACGGCGTTCCGGCGACGGTGACCTCGATTCCGTTGGTGGATCCGCACGCCCCGAAGCCGGACCCGTCGATCGGGGACCTGGTCAAAGATGCCACCGCGCAGGTGTCCACGCTGGTGCGCGCCGAGGTCGAGCTGGCGAAAGCCGAGATCACGCGCGACGTCAAGAAGGGGCTCACGGGCAGCGTCTTCTTCATCGCGGCCCTGGTGGTGCTGTTCTACTCGACGTTCTTTTTCTTCTTCTTCCTGGCCGAACTCCTCGACACGTGGCTGTGGCGCTGGGTGGCCTTCCTGATCGTGTTCGGCATCATGGTGCTGGTCACGGCCGCTCTGGCGGTGTTCGGCTATCTGAAGGTGCGACGCATCCGCGGGCCGCGGCAAACGATCGAGTCGGTCAAGGAAACGCGCGAAGCGCTGACTCCAGGCCACGACAAGAACCCCGCGATCGGTGCCGGCCAGCAGGCAGCCACCGACCCGTCAGGCTGGTAATGCCCCCACCTGACCCGTCGGTCACCCGCATCGACGGGCCATGGCGTCATCTCCAGGTGCACGCCAACGGCATTCGGTTCCATGTCGTGGAGGCAGCGGGCGAGAGCTCGGATGCGGTGGCCGGCATCGACCGGCCGCTCGTCATCCTGCTGCACGGCTTCGGGTCCTTCTGGTGGTCATGGCGCCATCAGCTCAAGGCGCTGACCGGCGCACGCATCGTGGCGGTGGACCTGCGCGGCTACGGCGGCAGTGACAAACCGCCCCGTGGCTACGACGGCTGGACGCTGGCCGGCGACACGGCCGGGCTGGTGCGAGCGCTCGGGCACAAGACCGCGACACTCGTGGGCCATGCTGACGGCGGGCTGGTCTGCTGGGCCACCGCCCTGTTGCATCCCCGCGTGGTGCGGGCGATCGCCGTCGTGAGCTCACCGCATCCGGTCGCGCTGCGCGCGTCGGTGCTCACCCGGCGCGACCAGGGCCGCGCGCTGCTGCCGTGGATGCTGCGCTACCAGGTGCCGATGTGGCCCGAACATGCCCTCACCCGCCACGACGCCGCCGAACTCGAACGGCTGATCCGGACCAGGGCCGGCGCGAAATGGCAAGACAGTCAGGATTTCTCCGAATCGATGCAACACCTGCGCCGGGCGATCCAGATACCGGGTGCGGCGCATTCGGCGCTGGAGTATCAACGCTGGGCGGTGCGCAGCCAGCTGCGCGGAGAAGGCCGACGGTTCATGCGGTCGATGAAACGCCCCGTCAACGTGCCCGTCCTGCACCTGCGCGGCGACGCCGACCCGTACGTGCTGGCCGATCCGGTGTACCGGACTCAGCACTTCGCGCCGCACGGGCGCTACGTATCGATCGCGGGCGCCGCCCATTTCGGCCACGAGGAACAACCCGACGCGGTCAACGAACAGCTCGGGCGATTCCTCGCGCAAGTGCACCGCAGCTGATCAGGAGTTGATGCACGTCCCGGTGGCGACCCGCTGCGTGTTGCCGATCTTGGCGAGCTGACGCTCCACTTCCTTGGCGGTCAGGACGAAGCCGGTGTCGACATCGTCGACCGCCGCGCCGAACACCACACCGAGCACCTTGCCGCTGCGGTTGATCATCGGCCCACCCGAATTGCCTTGCCGCACCGTGCCCCTGACGGTGTAGACCTCACGGGTGACCGTGGTGGTCCGATAGATGTCGGGTCCGTTGAGCTCGATGATCTCGCGCACCCGCGCCGGCGTGGCCAGGAAATCGCCGCCGCCGGGGAAGCCCATCACGACCGCGTCCGTGCCCTGCGGTGCGGGGGCATCGGCGAACGGCAGCGGTGTAGACGGCAGATTCGGCACGTCGAGGATCGAGATGTCGGCGTTGGGGTCGTAGGACACCACGCCCGCGTCGTACGTCTGACCGTCGACCTCCACGGTCACGCTGTCAGCCCCGGCCACCACGTGGGCGTTGGACATGACACGGTTGGGTGCCACCACGAAACCGCTGCCCTCAAGCACCTTCTGGCAGCTGGGCGCGATACCGCGGATCTTGACGACGCTTGGCCGCGTCGCGGCCACGACGGCGTCGGTGGCCAGTGCGGCATCAGGCGCGTCGACGTTGACGATCGGCGTGCGGCCGAACGGCTCGAGCACGTCGGGCAGACCGGAGGTGTCCAGCAGGCCCGACAGCCGGTTGGGCACCGAGCGCAGCCAACTCGGCGCCACCTTGTCGACCTCGGTCAATACGCGCGAACCCTTGACCGCCGCGGCGAGGTTCGGTTGATCCGACGACGTGAGCAGGCTTCCCAGCAGCCAGGCCGCCACAAGGACGGCCACCAGCATGAGGCTGACCCCGACTGCCGAATCGAAAACCCTCAGCAGGCGGTTGCGGATGGTGCCCCGCACCGCACGGCCCAACACGACGCCGGCGATCTCGCCGACCACGACGAGCGCGAGGATCAGGAACAACGTCGCGAACAGCTTTGTGCGGTCACCGCTGATATGCGGAATCACATGCGGCGCCAGCAGCACCCCGGCCACGGCGCCGAGGACGACGCCGATGAACGACATCAGCGAGCCGAGCGCCCCGGAGCGCCAGCCGGAAATGGCCGCGACGAAGCCGATGGCGAGTACGGCGAAATCAAGCCAAATCGAGGGTGTCATCTAATTCCAGTTCCACGGTGGGCTTCACCGTAGCCGTTCTTGTGCCCGACGAGCGCCATTGCGGTGTCGAGTTCCCGGACATCGTCGGTGTTCCACGGTTTTGCCCAGCCCGCGACATCGAGAATTGCCGAGATGACCTGACCGGTGAAACCCCACACCAACATCTCGTTGAGCAGGAACGCCGGGCCGGCGAAACGGCTCGTGTTGGCGTCGCGGTAGACCATGAGTCGATTCTCCGGATTGACGAAAGCACGCACCGGAACCCGTGCCACGACCGCCGTCTCGGACTCGTCGACGACGGCCACCGGGCCGGGATCGGGCGAATACGCCAGCACCGGAACCACATGGAAACCCGACGGCGGGATGAACATGCGCTCCAGCGTGGCCAGCGGATACAGCCGCGCGGTGTCGATGCCCGTTTCCTCGGTGGCTTCCCGGAAGGCCGTCGACACCGGCCCGTCGTCCTCCGGATCGGTCGCTCCGCCGGGGAAGGCGGCCTGCCCGGCGTGGTGGCGCAGCGTCGACGCCCGGACCGTGACCAGCAGATCGGCATCGTCGGGCAGCTCCCCGGGCGGGGCATCGGACGGCCCGGAGAACAGCACGAGCACCGCGGCGTCCCGGCGCGCGCCGACCCGCGCCGCCTGATTGTTGGCCTCGACGATCGTTGCGAGCACATCAGGTGGTACCCGCCGGCGATAGGCGCGCGGCACTCCATCGAGATTGTCGACGAGCGGCTTGAGCCACGCCGGGGCCGCATCGGGCAGAAGCCCGTCGGGCGTCGAACTCACCCCGCATGCTCCTATCGACTCGAGTGGATCTTCTCCTCGACCGCCGCCGCGATCTCGTCGGCGCTGACGAAGGAACGGGGCAGGATTTCGGCAACGCTACCGTCCGGACGCAGCACGACGGTCGCAGGCATGACGTTGGGCACCTTGAGCGCGGCCGCGACGAGTCGGCGCCCGTCCTGCAGCGTCGGCAGGCGCACACCGAGTTCGGCCAGCCGGATCAAACCGGCCGTCTCGTTCTCGTCCTGATGCACGGTCAGCACCAGCACGTCGGGGTTTCTGCGTTGATATTCGGCCATCGCGGGCAGCTCGTCGGCACACGGCCCACACCAATACGCCCACAGATTCAGCACCACCGCCCGCCCCGCGAGCGCAGTGGCAACGTCGACGGAGGTGCCGTCACCGGCGCATTCCAGCGTGATCCCGCGCAGGGCCTCCGGACCGGGCCCTGTCCCCGGGCCAGGGCAGGGCGGCAGGTCGGCGCGGGCGCGCGGGCCTTCGAGTGCCTCGGGGGTGTCGGCGTCGCGGTGGTCGCGCGCGGTGGCAGGGCCGGCTCCGTTCGTGGGCGACGGGTCGTCACCGCGCAGCTCGAGCCAGAAGGCGGTCCCCAGCGCGACCAAAACCACCAGAACGGCGACGGTCCACCTGGTCGAAACACTCATGTTGTGTCCATCGAACGCGGCTCAGAGGCCGGCCAGCGCCAGCAGGTGCTCGGTTTCGGGGCCTCTGACCAGCGCGGCAGCGGTCGGCGGATCGGTGGGACCGGTGCCGTAGGACGGGCAATCCTTGGCGAGCACGCACACGCCGCACGCCGGTTTACGCGCATGGCAGACCCGCCTGCCGTGAAAGATCACGCGGTGGCTGAGCAAGGTCCACTCGCTGCGCTCGATGAGGTCACCGACCGCGAACTCGACCTTGACGGGGTCTTCCTCGGCCGTCCAGCGCCAGCGCCGGACCAGGCGGCCGAAGTGGGTGTCGACCGTGATGCCCGGGATGTCGAAGGCATTGCCGAGGATGACGTTGGCGGTCTTGCGGCCGATGCCGGGCAGCGTCACCAGATCGTCGAGGTTGTTCGGCACCTCGCCGTCGAACCGGGCGACGAGCTCCTGCCCCAGCCGGATCAGCGACGTGGTTTTGTTCCGGTAGAACCCCGTCGGCCGGATCAGTTCTTCCATCTCGGTGCGATCGGCCTGCGCGTAGTCCAGCGCGGTGCGGTACTTCTTGAACAGCGCGGGCGTCGTCAGGTTGACGCGCTTGTCGGTGCTCTGGGCGGACAGGATCGTGGCGACCGCCAGCTCGAGCGGGTTGGTGAAGTCCAGTTCGCAGTACACGTGCGGAAAAGCCTGGGCCAGTTCACGATTCATCCGGCGGGCACGACGAACGAGACCGAGGTGCGTCTCGGTGTCCCATTTCTTGGGACGTGCTGTCTTGCCTGCTCGGGCGGCACCCGCTGTCACGCATGTCAGGGTACTTACCTCCGCCGACAAACCGCGGATCCGACCGGTGACAATTCGTGACCCCGCTGAGACCTCCGGCGTGTTTACTACTGCCTTGTGTCGTGGTTGCTGGTGGCGCTCATCCCAGGGTTGCTCATGCTGGCGACGTTCGGGCTCGACCGACTCGAAGCCGGACTTGCCCGTGACCGAACCCCTGCCCGCGGTCCGCAACGGCGCCCGCAGCCGCCGCCCGCTCCGGTCAAGACCTTGCCGGCAGACCTCGACAGTGACCGTTTGCCGACGCTGCGGTACGTCGAGCACACGATCAATCCGGAGTTTCGGGCGACTCGACATGCCAATCGTGTGTAGCGTGAGCTAGTCGTAAAACCGCATACCTCTAGACTGATCAGGAATTATCAGTTTGAGGTAACTACCACCCAATAGCTTAAGAGGGGCAACGTGGACGAGATCCTGGCCAGGGCCGGAATCTTCCAGGGAGTCGAACCCACCGCCGTATCGGCGCTGACCAAGCAGTTGCAGCCCGTCGACTTCCCGCGCGGGCACACCGTGTTCGCCGAGGGCGAGCCCGGCGACCGGCTGTACATCATCATCTCCGGCAAGGTGAAGATCGGCCGCCGCTCGCCGGACGGCCGCGAGAACCTGCTGACCATCATGGGTCCGTCGGACATGTTCGGTGAGCTGTCGATCTTCGACCCGGGCCCCCGGACGTCGAGCGCCACCACGATCACCGAGGTACGCGCGGTCTCGATGGACCGCGACGCGCTGCGCGCC
Source organism: Mycobacterium venezuelense (assembly GCF_054919535.1). Lineage (NCBI taxonomy): Bacteria > Bacillati > Actinomycetota > Actinomycetes > Mycobacteriales > Mycobacteriaceae > Mycobacterium > Mycobacterium venezuelense. The sequence continues at coordinate 151,459 of NZ_JBONDW010000014.1, read as the reverse complement.
TGGATCGCCGACCGACCCGAGATCGCCGAGCAGCTCCTGCGCGTGCTCGCCCGCCGCCTGCGTCGCACCAACAACAACTTGGCCGACCTGATCTTCACCGACGTGCCCGGTCGCGTCGCCAAGCAGCTGCTGCAGCTGGCCCAGCGGTTCGGCACCCAGGAGGGCGGCGCCCTGCGCGTGACGCACGACCTCACGCAGGAGGAGATCGCCCAGCTCGTCGGCGCCTCCCGCGAGACGGTCAACAAGGCACTGGCCGACTTCGCCCACCGCGGTTGGATCCGACTGGAGGGCAAGAGCGTGCTCATCTCCGACAGCGAGCGATTGGCGCGCCGCGCGCGGTAGCGCGTCCGCCCGAAGCCAACTTTTAGGCCGTCAACGAAAGTTGGCGGCCTAAAACGTTTGGCTACCCGCGCAGGTAATCCAGCTGCGCTTGCACGCTCCACTCGGCGGCGTCCCACAGTTTCTGGTCGACGTCGGTGTACACGTGCTCGACGATCTGGCGGGCGCTAGCGTCCTCGCCCAAGTCCCGCAGCGCGCCACGGACCTGGTCGAGCCGCTCTTCGCGATGCGCCAGATACATTGCCGCGACCGCCTCGAGGTCAGCGAGTTCGGGACCGTGGCCGGGGAGCACCATTCGGCTGCCGAGGCCCTTGAGCCGGTGCAGCGAATCCAGGTAATCGCGCAGGCTGCCGTCCTCGCTGTCGATGACGGTCGTGCCGCGGCCGAGCACCGTGTCTGCGGTCAGCACGGCGTCGTCGAGCGCGAACGACAACGAGTCGGCGGTGTGACCGGGCGTGGCCATCACGGTGATTCGCAGCCCGGCGGCCTCGATCACCTCGCCGTCGGTCAGCGGACCACCGAGGCCACGCAGGAATCCACTGCCGACCGAGCGGACCACGGCACCGGTGCGGTCGACGATCTTGTCGATGCCGCCGGTGTGGTCCTCGTGCTTGTGGCTGATGAGCACCAGCGAAATCTTGCCCAGGTCGGCGATGCGGGCGATGTGCTCGTCATCGTCGGGCCCAGGATCGATCACGACCATCTCGTCACTGCCTCGACCACGCAGGACCCAGGTGTTGGTGCCCTCGAGTGTCATCACGCCGGGGTTGTTGCACAGCAGCACCGAGGCCGACACCGTGTCTGTTTCGACGACCGGCCTCAACAGCCCGTAGGCCGGGTGCTGCAAATCCGCCCCAGCGGTCACGACACCTCGGCGATGATCTCGACCTCGACCGGCGAATTGCGCGGAAGCTCGGACACCCCTACGGCGGACCGGGCATGCGCGCCCGCCTCGCCGAAGATCTCACCGAAGAGTTCGGACGCGCCGTTGATGACGCCGGGCTGGCCGCTGAATCCGGGAGCCGACGCGACGAAGCCGACCACCTTGACGATCTTCACCACGGCATCGACACCGACGAGCGCGTGAACCGCGGCCAGGGCGTTGAGTGCGCAGACCCGCGCGAGCGCCTTGCCGTCCTCGGGACTCACCTCGGCGCCGACCTTGCCTGTCGTCAGCAGTTCACCGCCCTGGATGGGCAGCTGACCAGCGGTGTAGACGAGGTCGCCGGTCCGCACGGCAGGCACGTACGCGGCCAGAGGAGCAACCACCTCGGGCAGCTCGATGCCCAGCTCGGACAACCGCTCAGACCATGCCGGCGCGCTCACTTGGGCCGCTTGAGGTAGGCGACGTGCTGCTCACCGGTCGGCCCGGGAAGCACGGAAACGAGCTCCCATCCGTCGGCTCCCCACTGGTCGAGGATCTGTTTGGTCGCGTGGGTCAACAACGGCACCGTGGCGTATTCCCACCGGGTCGGTTCGGTCATGCGTTGAGCCTATCGGTCAGCCGGTCAAGCTTGGTTAGCATGCACTGGTGGCTACCACAGAGAGCGGCGCCAAACATGTCGGCTGGCCGTCGCGGCTGACGAAGGCGCGACTGCATTTCGTGACCGGCAAGGGCGGTACCGGCAAGTCCACGATCGCCGCGGCGCTGGCCCTCGCGCTCGCCGCGGGCGGTCGCCGGGTGCTGCTCGTCGAAGTGGAGGAACGCCAAGGCATCGCGCAGCTTTTCGACGTGCCGCCGCTGCCCTACGAGGAAGTCAAGATCGCCACCGCCGAGGGCGGCGGTCAGGTCAACGCACTCGCCATCGACATCGAGGCGGCCTTCCTCGAATACCTCGACATGTTCTACAACCTCGGCCTCGCGGGCCGGGCCATGCGCCGCATCGGCGCCATCGAGTTCGCGACCACGATCGCGCCCGGTCTGCGCGACGTCCTGCTCACCGGCAAGATCAAAGAGATCGTGACGAGAAGCAACAAGGATGCGAAACCCGGCAAGTCCGGGCGCACCGCCTACGACGCGGTCGTCGTCGATTCGCCGCCGACGGGGCGCATCTCGCGCTTCCTCGACGTCACCAAGGCGGTGTCCGATCTCGCCAAGGGCGGGCCGGTGCATTCGCAGGCCGAAGGCGTCGTCAAGCTGCTGCACTCCGAGCAGACGGCGATCCACCTCGTGACACTCCTCGAAGCGCTGCCCATCCAGGAGACGCTGGAGGCGATCGACGAGCTCAACGAGCTCGGCCTGCCCATCGGCAGTGTGATCGTCAACCGCAACATCCCGGCCTACCTCGCACCGGAAGACCTCGCGAAGGCCGCCGAAGGCGACGTGGACGCCGACACCGTCCGCGCCGGTCTCACCAAAGCCGGAATCACGTTGTCCGACAACGATTTTGCCGGACTGCTCACCGAGGCGATCCAGCACGCGACGCGGATCACCGCCCGCGGTGAGAGCGCCGAGGTGCTCGACACGCTCGACGTGCCGCGGCTGCAACTGCCTGCGCTGGCCGACGGTGTCGACCTCGGCAGCCTGTACGAACTCGCCGAAGAACTTGCCGCCCAGGGGGTCAGATAAGCGTGAGCACCAAACCGCCGGCCCTCGACATGGGCTCGATTCTCTCCGACACCGCCAACCGCGTCGTAGTCTGTTGCGGCGCAGGCGGAGTCGGCAAGACCACCACGGCGGCCGCGATGGCGCTGCGCGCCGCCGAATACGGCAGGACCGTCGTGGTCCTCACAATCGATCCCGCCAAGCGGCTGGCTCAGGCCCTCGGAATCAAGGATCTCGGCAATACGCCGCAACGGGTTCCGCTGGCCCCCGAGGTGACCGGCGAACTGCACGCCATGATGCTGGACATGCGTCGCACGTTCGACGAGATGGTGATGCAGTACTCCGGCACAGATCGGGCCGACGCCATCCTGGAGAACCAGTTCTACCAAACCGTGGCGACCTCGCTGGCGGGCACGCAGGAGTACATGGCGATGGAAAAGCTCGGCCAGCTGCTGGCCGAGGACAAGTGGGATCTGGTAGTGGTCGATACGCCGCCGTCGCGCAACGCCCTTGACTTCCTGGACGCACCAAAACGCTTGGGCAGCTTCATGGACAGCCGGCTGTGGAAACTGCTGCTGGCGCCCGGGCGCGGTATCGGCAAGCTGGTGACCGGCGCCGTCGGGCTGGCCATGAAGGCCATGTCGACCGTGCTGGGTTCGCAAATGCTTTCTGACGCAGCAGGTTTCGTGCAGTCGCTGGACGCCACGTTCGGCGGCTTCCGGGAGAAGGCCGACCGCACCTACGAGCTGCTCAAGCGCCGCGGCACGCAGTTCGTCGTGGTGTCGGCCGCCGAGCCCGACGCACTGCGCGAGGCGTCGTTCTTCGTCGACCGGCTGTCGAGCGAGCGCATGCCGCTGGCGGGGCTGATCCTGAACCGCACGCACCCGACACTGTGCGATCTGCACGCGGACAAGGCCGAAGAAGCCGCCGACGAACTCGCGGCCGACGATCCGAATTCGTTGCCCGCCGCGGTCCTTCGCATCCACGCAGACCGGGCACAGACGGCCAAGCGCGAGGTGCGGCTGCTGTCACGGTTCACCGGCGCCAATCCGCATGTGGCGATCGTCGGTGTGCCGTCACTGCCGTTCGACGTGTCGGACTTGGAAGCGCTGCGGGCGATCGCCGATCAGATCACCGGCGTCGCCGAACCCGCATAGGGTTCGCTCAAACAGCGCTTCGATGTTTGCGCTGGGCGGCGAAGAAGTCCGCCCAGGAGTTCACCTCAGGGTGCTGCTTGAGAAGCGCGCGGCGTTGCCGTTCGGTCATGCCTCCCCACACTCCGAACTCCACGCGGTTGTCGAGGGCATCGGCCCCGCATTCCAGGATCACCGGGCAGTGCCGACAGATAACTGCGGCTTTACGCTGCGCGGCCCCCCGCACGAACAACTCATCAGGATCGGCCTGCCGGCATCGCGCCTGCGATACCCATGCAATTCTCGCCTCGGCTTCACCGCTGTGGACCAAATTGGAGGTCGGAGTGGGAATGCTCATCTTGCCTGCGACAGTCCGTGTACCTGACACCAGCGATCCCTTCGTTCCAGCCATCTACCCCTGATGGCGGGCTGCGAGCCCTCCGGTGTAGAACGCTGATGCGATCTACGCCACATTGCGTCGAGGTGTGTTACCTGGATCGCACTGTGTGTCCAAGCTAGGTGGTCAGCGGGTATTTACGCAACAGTTTGCGACCCCCTTTTTTGGGACGGCCGTGCCGTCTGACCGCCCTTCTGGCCGTTGTCGGCGTTTTCCAGCGAGAACTCTGGTAAGGCGATGGACCCGCTCGCCAGGAAACGGCCTCAGCAAGCTCGTTAGTCTGTACCCATGCCGGAGCCGCCGAGTCGACCGCCAACCGCGGTCACGGTCATCAAGCTTGCTTGGTGCTGCCTGTTGGCGAGCGTGCTCGCGGCCACCTTCATGTTCCCCGTGGTGGGCGGATTCGGGCTGATGTCCAACCGGGCTTCCGATGTGGTTGCCAACGGTTCGGCGGCGCTCGTCGAGGGTGAGGTACCTCAGGTGTCGACGATGGTCGACGCCAAGGGCAACACCATCGCCTGGCTGTATTCGCAGCGCCGGTTCGAGGTGCCGAGCGAGCAGATCGCCAACACCATGAAGTTGGCCATCGTCTCGATCGAGGACAAACGGTTTGCCGAGCACAATGGCGTGGACTGGCAGGGCACGCTGACCGGCCTGTCCGGGTATCTGTCGGGCAACCTGGACACCCGCGGCGGTTCGACGCTCGAGCAGCAGTACGTCAAGAACTATCAGCTGCTGGTGGTCGCCCAGACCGACGCCGAGCGGCGCGCCGCCATCGAGACCACCCCGGCCCGCAAGCTGCGCGAGATCCGGATGGCACTGACGCTCGACAAGACCTTCACCAAGCCCGAGATCCTCACCCGCTATCTGAACCTGGTGTCGTTCGGCAACGGGTCCTACGGCATCCAGGACGCCGCGCAGACCTATTTCGGCGTCAATGCCTCGGAGCTCAACTGGCAGCAGGCCGCGCTGCTGGCCGGCATGGTGCAGTCCACGAGCGCGCTCAACCCCTACACCAATCCCGACGGTGCGCTGGCCCGCCGGAACCTTGTGCTCGACACCATGATCGAGAACATCCCGCAGGAGGCCGAGGCGCTGCGGGCCGCCAAGGAGCAGCCGCTGGGCGTCCTGCCGCAGCCCAACGAGTTGCCGCGCGGCTGCATCGCAGCAGGCGACCGCGCGTTCTTCTGCGACTACGCACTTGAGTACCTGGCACGGGCCGGCATCAGCAAGGATCAGGTCGCCAAGGGCGGCTACCTGATCCGCACGACGCTCGACCCCGATGTGCAGTCCACCGTCAAATCGGCGATCAACCAGTACGCACCTGCCGACATCGACGGCATCGCCAGCGTCATGAGCGTCGTCAAACCGGGTAAGGACTCCCACCCCGTACTGGCGATGGCGTCCAACCGGACCTACGGGTTGAACACCGACGCCGGCGAGACGATGCAGCCGCAGCCGTTCTCGCTCGCCGGCAACGGCGCCGGATCGGTGTTCAAGATCTTTACTGTGGCCGCTGCCATGGAAATGGGCATGGGCATCAACACCCAGCTGCAAGTCCCGGCCCAGTTCCAGGCCAAGGGTCTCGGTAGTAGCGACCGCCCCGGTTGCCCGGCGGCCACCTGGTGCGTCAGCAACGCAGGCGGATACCGCGGGTCGATGAGCGTCACCGACGCGTTGGCCACATCGCCGAATACCGCGTTCGCCAAACTCATCTCGCAGGTCGGGGTGCAGCGTGCCGTCGACATGGCGGTCCGGCTCGGCCTGCGGTCGTACGCGCTGCCAGGAACCGCGCGCGACTACGACCCCGAGAGCAACGAGAGCCTGGCCGACTTCGTCAAACGGCAGAACATCGGCTCGTTCACGCTGGGGCCCATCGAGGTCAATGCCCTCGAGCTGTCCAATGTGGCCGCGACGCTGGCCTCGGGTGGGACCTGGTGCCCGCCGAGCCCGATCGCCCAGGTGGTCGACCGCAACGGCAACGACGTGTCGGTGACCACCGAGACCTGCGAGCAGGCCGTTCCCGAGGGGTTGGCCAACACGCTGGCCAACGCGCTGAGCAAGGACGACCAGGGTCCGGGCACCGCGGCGGCCGCCGCTGGGTCTGTCGGCTGGGATCTGCCGATGTCGGGCAAGACGGGCACCACCGAGTCCAACCGATCCTCGGCGTTCCTCGGCTTCACCAACCAGTACGCAGCGGCCAACTACATCTATGACGACTCCACGCAACCGAGCGAGCTGTGCTCGTTCCCGCTACGCCAGTGCGGTTCGGGTGGCCTGTTCGGCGGCAACGAGCCGGCCCGCACGTGGTTCAGCGCGATGAAGCCGATCGCCAACAGCTTCGGCCCGGTTGCGCTGCCGCCGACCGACCCGCGCTACGTCGACGGCGGACCGGGCTCGCAGGTGCCGAGCGTGTCCGGCCTGGACGAGAACGCCGCCCGCCAGCGCCTCAAGGACGCGGGGTTCCAAGTGGCCGACCAGGCCAGCCTCGTCAACAGCAGTTCGCGCTACGGAACCGTCGTCGGCACCAACCCGAGTGGGCAGACCATCCCGGGCTCGATCGTCACGATCCAGCTGAGCAACGGCATCCCGCCGCCGCCACCGCCGCCGCCGGTCGGGTTCCCGTTGCCGGGCGGTCCGCCGCCCGAGATCGGCCAGACGGTGGTCAACATCCCGGGTCTACCGCCCATCACGGTGCCGGTTCTGGGACCGCCGCCACCGGCACCGCCGCCGCCGTGATCGGCATTCATGATCGCCGCGACGTGATGTGCGGTTGCCCACGCTGAAGCTGCGAGAATCGGTCAGTCACAGCATGTGGCAGTAGGCTGCGTGCATGTCAGCCGCATCGGTAGTCAAGAAGACAGCCGCCGTCGCCACCGGCTCACTGGTGGCCGGGATCGGCTACGCATCCCTGATCGAGCGCAACGCGTTCGTGCTGCGGGAGACGACCATGCCGGTGCTGGCGCCGGGCTCGTCGCCGCTGCGCGTGCTTCATCTGAGCGATCTCCACATGCGTCCCGGCCAGCGCCGCAAGCAAGGCTGGTTGCGTGAACTTTCGCGCCTTGAGCCCGATCTCGTCGTCAACACCGGCGACAACCTGGCGCACCCGAAGGCCGTGCCTTCCGTAGTGCAGTCTCTCGGCGATCTCCTCTCGGTGCCCGGTCTGTTCGTCTTCGGCAGCAACGATTACTTCGCGCCGCGGCTCAAGAACCCGCTGAATTACGTGACGAATCCGCAGCACCGGGTGCACGGCGAGCCGCTGCCCTGGCAGGACCTGCGGGCGGCGTTCACCGAGCGGGGCTGGCTCGATCTCACCCACACGCGCCGCGATCTCGAGGTCGCCGGGCTGCACATCTCGGTCGCGGGCGTCGACGATCCGCACCTCAAGCGCGACCGCTACGACACCATCGCGGGCAACGCCAACGCGGCCGCGAACCTGACACTTGGGCTTACCCACTCCCCCGAGCCTCGGGTGCTCGATCGCTTCGCCGCCGACGGCTACCAACTCGTGCTCGCCGGGCACACCCACGGTGGCCAGCTGTGCCTGCCGTTCTACGGCGCGATCGTCACCAACTGCGACCTCGACCGGTCGCGCGCCAAGGGCGCGTCACGGTGGGGCGCCAACATGCAGTTGCACGTCTCGGCGGGCATCGGCACGTCGCCGTTCGCGCCGGTGCGGTTCTGCTGCCGTCCTGAGGCGACGCTGCTGACCCTGGTGGCCGCGCCGACCGGAGGCGGGCACGTCGGGACCCGCGCGGGACAGTCCTCGCCGACCGTATCGGCGCGGTGAGCGCGCAGGCAACCAACATCAGCGCCGACGCCGCCCGACCTCAGCCACGCCAGTGGGTGGACAACGCGGTGCGGCTGATCGAGGCCGACGCCAAACGCAGCGCCGACACCCATCTGCTGCGGTATCCGCTGCCGACGGCCTGGTGCGACGGCGTCGATGTCGCGCTGTATCTCAAAGACGAATCCACTCACATCACCGGCAGTCTCAAGCACCGGCTGGCGCGGTCGCTGTTTCTGTACGGGCTGTGCAATGGCTGGATCGGCGAGAACACCACGGTGATCGAGGCGTCCTCGGGCTCGACGGCGGTCTCGGAGGCGTACTTCGCGGCACTGCTCGGCCTGCCGTTCATCGCGGTGATGCCGTCGTCGACCAGCGCGTCGAAGATCGCGCTCATCGAAGCCCAAGGCGGCCGTTGCCATTTCGTCGCCGAATCGTCGCAGGTGTACTCGGAGGCGCAGCGTCTTGCTGAGGAGTCCGGTGGGCACTACCTCGACCAGTTCACCAACGCCGAACGCGCCACCGACTGGCGCGGCAACAACAACATCGCCGAATCGATCTACGAACAGATGGGGCTGGAGCAACACCCGATTCCGGAGTGGGTCGTCGTCGGGGCAGGCACGGGCGGCACGAGCGCGACGATCGGCCGCTATATCCGCTACCGCAGGCATGCCACGCAGCTCTGCGTCGTCGACCCCGAGAATTCGGCCTTCTTCCCCGCTTATGCGCAGGGCCGCGACGATGTCGTCACGGGCGCGTCCTCGCGTATCGAGGGCATCGGGCGTCCGCGCGTGGAGCCATCGTTTCTGCCCGATGTCGTCGACCGCATGATCGCGGTTCCCGACGCCGCGTCGATCGCGGCAGCACACCACGTCAGCGCGGTGCTGGGCCGCCGTGTGGGACCGTCCACCGGTACCAACCTGTGGGGTGCGTTCGGATTGCTGGCAGAGATGATCAAGCACGGGCGCAGCGGGTCAGTCGTGACCCTGCTGGCCGACAGCGGCGACCGCTACGCGGACACCTACTTCGACGCCGAGTGGCTGACCAGCCAAGGGCTCGACCCGTCCGGGCCTGCGGCGGTGCTGTCCGAATTCGAACGCTCGGGCACCTGGGCCTGATCCGCGTCGGCCGTCAAGAACAGCCACAACGCGGCGACGGCGAAGAACCCCAGGTAAATGGCGGCGCCCAACGCGGTCATGTCTACTCCAGTCGTTTCCGAAGATCGTCCTTTGGATGAACTCAGTCTGTACAACACCACCGACATCCCGTTCCATCCCGATGCGCCGCAAGTCGCAGCGTGAGCTACGCCGCGACGCGGATGCCGATGGGTCGAGCAGCCGACTAGGTTCTCGGTATGGACCTCCGCCGCCCGGTGGTGTGGCTGGTGCCGTTGGTCGTCGCCGTCATCCAGGTGTTCGGCAGCACGGGGATGCGCCATCGCGGGCCCGACCCGCACTGGGTGCCGCTCAACTGGTTCGGCTACCTGCTGCTGATCGCGGGGCCGCTGGTCCTGCTGGCCCGCACCCGCTATCCGTACCCGGTCTTGCTGACGGTGCTGGCCATCACGATGTTCTACCTGCTGGCCGGCTTCGGCCCGGGTCCGGTGTTCTTGTCGGTTGTCGTGGCGTTCCTGCGGGCCGCGACCGTCGGCCCGCGATGGTGGACCTACCCGCTGCCCGTGCTCGGCTGGCTGGCGGCATGGCTGGTGCCGTGGCTGCGTGGCGTTCCCGGGCCGCCGTTGGAGGCCGTCGGTGCCCTTGGCTCGTGGCTGCTCGTGCTGATCGCGATCGCCGAGGGGCTGCGGCAGCGCCGCTCGGTGCTGGTGGCACGCCGGCAACGCCGCGATGCGATGGCCCTGCAGGCGCGGTCAGAGCAGCAGCGCCAGGCGTCGGCGGCCCGGCTCGCCATCGCCCGTGAGTTGCACGACGTGCTCGCCCACAGCCTGTCGATGATCAACGTGCAGTCGTCAGTGGCCCTCGAGTTGCTCGACGAGCAGCCGCAGCGGGCCGGCCCCGCGCTGGCAGCGATCAAAGAGGCCAGCCGCCAAGCCATTTCGGATGTGCACTCACTGGTCGCGGCGCTCCGCACCGAAGGCGGCGAGCCCACCGCACCCACACCGGGCATCGCCGATCTCGATGCTCTACTGGCACCCGCCCGGGCGACCGGGCTGACTGTCGCGACCGCGGTTCACGGTGACCCGCGGCCCCTGCCCGCGGTGATCGACGTCGCGGCCGCGCGCATCGTGCAGGAATCGCTGACGAACGTCGTCCGCCACTCGACCGCGCCCCATGCGGAGGTGACGGTCACCTACGATCCTGCGCAGCTGCGGGTTTCGGTGGACAACGACGGCCGCCCCCTCAACGACGGACCCTCCGAGGGCGGCAGCGGCATCACCGGTATGCGCGAACGCGTCAAGGCGCTCGGCGGCACGTTCACCGCCCGACGCGCTCCCGGTGGCGGGTTCAGCGTGCGGGCGACGTTTCCTCTCGACGAAAGCGACACCGCCCCATGATGATTCGCGTGCTGGTCGCCGACGACCAGGCTCTCGTGCGGGCCGGCTTCGTCGCGCTGCTCGACGCGCAGGATGGTATCGAGGTGGTCGCCGAGGCCGCGACCGGGACGCAAGCGCTCGCGGCCGCCGTCGAGTTGCGGCCCGACGTCGTGTTGATGGACATCCGGATGCCGGAGATGGACGGCCTGGCCGCCACCCGGGCCATCGCCGATGACCCCGCGCTGACCGGGGTCCGCGTCGTGGTGCTGACGACGTTCGAGCTCGACGAGTACGTGTTCGAGGCGATGCGGGCAGGCGCCAGCGGGTTCCTGGTCAAACACACCGAGCCGGCCGAGCTCGTGCGCGCGGTGCGGGTGGTGGCTGCCGGTGACGCGCTGCTCTCGCCGTCGGTGACCCGGCGGCTGGTGGCCGAGTTCGCGGCGCACGCCAAGACGCCGGCCGCCCCGGCACTGCCCGATCTGACCGCCCGCGAGCGTGAGGTGATGACCCTGGTGGCCGAAGGGCTTACCAACTCCGAGATCGGCGAACGGCTGTTCATGAGCCCGGCCACCGCCCGCACCCACGTCAGCCGCATCCTGACCAAGCTCGGCGCGCGTGACCGCACCCAGTTGGTGGTGCTGGCCTACGAGAGCGGGCTGGTCCGGCCGGGGTGGCAGGGCTGACGGGTACGCGCCCGCACGTATGACGATTCACGCCTGCGGGCCGATGCCCACGCCGTTCGCGCACAGCACGCTGGATGCATGAACATCTACGAAATCACCCCGAGCGCAACGACTTTCCTGGCCGAACACGGCGGGCGCTTCGCCGATCACGACTGGAATCCGTGGTTCGTCCTCATCCCCATCACGTTCTGGACGCTGGTGATCGTCGGCATCGTCTACCTGCTCCGCCGGTTCCGCGGGCGCCAAGGCGAACGCACCCTGCGCGACGCGTACGCCAAGGGCGAGGTCAATGAGGCCGAGTACCGCGAACGCCTGGCCGTGCTGCGCGAGACCCGTCGCTAGCCGGGGATTTGTCGATTTCGACACCAGGGTTGTAGATCCGCCCGATCAACGACCCTGGTGTCAAAGTCAGTGCGGTAACCGTTTGGCTTTCGACCACCCTCGTGCGATACGCTGTCGTGGCTTCACACGGGGTGTGGCGCAGCTTGGTAGCGCGCTTCGTTCGGGACGAAGAGGTCGTGGGTTCGAATCCCGCCACCCCGACTCACGTTGGTAGCAGTCAAAGGCCCTGCCTGGTTCTCCAGGTCAGGGCCTTTTTCGAATTCGGGTACCGCACTACTCGCGTCCTCGTGCCCGCCCGGCCCGACACTTCCTGCACTGGACTTGAGGAGGTGCCATGAGGCGAGACAGCGACAGGCGAAGCCCACGCGGTGTTGTGGTGTATCTGGCTGACTACCGGCAGGCCGGCGAGCAGCCGCCGCCGGATGAGGTAGCCGAGTCCGATGACCATCCGGCCGAGGGCACCATTCTGTGTTGGTAGCAGGCTCAGATTTCCCAGCCGGTCGCGTGGGCCTTGACCGCGGGTGCTACCCAATCGCGCAGGAAGTCGCGTAACCCGAAACCCTGACGCCGCCCGCCGGGGTCGACGATGAACGACTGCAGGATCCGCAGCATGAACTCGACGAGTTCGTCGAGTTCATCTTCGTCGAATCCTGCGGCGGGCCAGTCGACGTCGAAGCGTTGCAGGATGGAACGGCCGAACCCGATCGCGAGGTCAGAGGTCACACCCGCGGTGAACGCGCTGGCCTTGCCGGGCTGCATCACGAGGCTCAGGTACTTGTCGTGCGGCAACTGCTCGAAGGTGTAGGCGATGCCCTCGACCACGGCCTCGGTCGGATCACTGATCGAGCCCAGTTGCCGCGCGAGACGATCGAGAAAGCCCTCGACTGCCGACACCGCGGTCGCGGCCATCAAGGCTTCCTGAGTCGGGAAATATCGGTAGATCGTGGGACGTGTGACGCCGAGGGCCTGCGCGACCTCGGACACCGTCACGGTTCCGTTGGCGTCGATGGCACGGCGGGCCGCGTCGAGTATCCGGCCGGCAGCCTCGTCGTCGTCTGCGGGCATGTCACCCGACCAGCCATGCCTGCGCATGCCCTGATCGTCGCATGTAGGAACATCGGTTCTTGACAATACAATCGGCACCAGATGTATGGTCAACGCATGATCGGCAGCCCAGCCAGCAGTACCGATGAAGTCCTCACGCAACGAGCTCTGCACCACGCGCGCAACGGCACGACCGATATGGCCGACCGCGAACTGCGGGTGCCCCTCCACTACTACCGCGACCCCAAGATCACCGAGATCGAGGAATCGCAGATCCTGCGGCGGGTTCCGTTGGCGATCGTCCCGTCCGCGCAGATCCCCGACGCGAACGACTATGTCGTCCGATCGGTTCTCGGCGATTCGCTTTTGGTGACCCGTGATCGCACCGGCGCAGCACATGTGCTGCTCAACTACTGCCGCCACCGCGGCGCGATGCCCGCGTGCGGATCGGGCAACGCGTCGCGGTTCGTCTGCCCGTATCACGCCTGGACCTACAAGAACACCGGCGAACTGTTCATGGTCCCGGGCAAGGCGGGATTCGACTCGATGAATCAAAAGGACTACGGCCTGGTGGAATTGCCGTCCGAAGAACGGCACGGTTTCGTCTGGGCCGTGCTGACGGCGGACGCCGCAATCGACCTCGACAGTCACCTCGGTGCACTCGGACCCGAACTGGCGCAGTGGAACTACCAGTCCTACGGCTATCACGCGGATCGCGAGTTCCGGTCCGAGGTGTCATGGAAGGGCGCGCTCGAGGCCTTCGCCGAGGGCTACCACTTCCCATTTGTCCACGGCGAAAGCCTGATCGGGCAGAACACCCTGGCCAACACGATGATCTACGACGAGTTCGGCAAGCACCACCGCATCGGCTTCCCGTTCACCTGGATCAAGAACCTCGACGACGATCCCAGTGCCCCGCTGGACCCGTCGGCCAACATGGGCGTGATCTATTGGGTCTATCCGAATCTCATCCTCGCCAACAGCCCCGTCGGCGTCGAGATCATCGACATGCTGCCGGCCGGGGAACCGACCCGCTGCAGCGTCCGGCACAGCTGGATGGGTCGCATCCCCGCAACCGACGACGACATGCGCGCCGCCTACGACGCCGTCTACGAAGGCGTCCACGCCGCTGTCCGTGACGAGGACTTCGCGATGCTGCCGCAGTGCGGCGAAGGGGTCCGGCACGGCCAGCACGACCATATGATCATCGGGCGCAACGAGATTGCCGTCCAGCACATGATCAAGGTGTTCGCCCAAGAGCTCGGAGTTGCGCTCGCATAGGACCGCCAAGCCCATTGAACAGTTGACCAGTCCACTGGTCAGCTGTTTAAACTACTGAACATGCGTCCAGTCGAGGATGTCACTGCTCGCGCCCGTATCCGGGATGCCGCGATGCGACTGTTCGCGGAGCACGGCGTCAAAGAGACGACCATCCGCACGATCGCCGCCGAGGCGAATGTCGCGCCCGGCTTGGTCTCGCACCATTTCGGCAACAAGCAGGGCCTGCGCGACGTGTGTGACGGCTTCGTCATGGATTATCTGCGGCTCGTCATCGCCGAAGGGGTGGACGGCGAGGCGATCGCCGATCCCGGCTACCTCGCTGACGTCTACCAGAGCGCACCGATCGTGCTGCGCTACGTCTCACGCGCCCTGGTCGACGAATCACCCGGTGCGACAAGTCTCTTCGACAACCTCGTCGCACTCACCGAGGATTACCTGACCACCCATCCCCCACAGGGCCGCGCCGCGCAGCAAGACCCGCGCACCCTGGCCGCCGTACACGTCGCGATGAGACTCGGGGTATGGATCTTGCACCCGCACCTGGTCCGCGTGCTCGGCGCGGACGGCCTCACGCCCCAGGTACTCACGCGCATCAGCGCGGCCGTGCTCGACGCGATGTCACCGGACCTCGCAGGCGCCGATCTGATGTCGTTGGCGCGCAGTGGCTTGGACCGCTATCAGGAGGAGCAACAGCGATGACCGAGAAGGTGGCGCTCACCGGAGCGCAGGAGACGACTCTCGCCACGCTCTACGGCAAGGCGATGGAAAGCCGCCGCCCTGATTCGATCCTGCAGGACACCGAAGCCTTTGCCGCCCTGCAACGCATCGACTACGACTTCGGCAAGTTGCGGGTCCGCCGCAGCGACCACCTGTCGCTCGCGGTCCGCGCGAGGGCCTACGACACGTGGGCCCGCCGGTTCATCGACACCCATCCCCGCTGCACGGTCCTGCATCTCGGATGCGGTCTGGACACCCGCGCCTTCCGGGTGGCCCCGCCGCCGTCGGCCACGTGGTACGACGTCGATTTTCCCGACGTCATTGCCTTGCGCCACAAGCTCTTCGGCTCGGATTACGCGATGATCGCCAAGTCCATCACCGATCCGGCATTGCTCGACGACATTGCCGGGGACACGCCGGTGCTGGTTGTCGCCGAGGGTGTGACCCCGTACCTACCCGCCGAAGAGGGCGTCGCGTTGCTGCGCCGCATCACGGGCCACTTTCCGTCCGGCGAGCTGCTGTTCGACGGCTACGACAAGCGGGGCCTTTGGTTTCTGCAGCGCTACGGCTGCGTCAAGGCGTCGGGCGCACGCCTCGGCTGGAGCATCGGCGATCCGCATGACCTTGAGCGAGCCGTGCCCGGCCTGCGGTTCGACACCGAACTCTGGTACTCGGATGCGCCCGGCATGGATCAGCACCTGTCGGGCCTCACCCGGAAACTCCTGCGGGCCATCTACCGGATTCCGGCCCTGCGCCGGCTCGGCCGCCCGCTGCGATACACCTTCGGGAACTGACCGCCTGGGGCATGCTCACCCCATGGCCCGCTTCATTCTGGAAACCGCCGACGCCGACTTCCTCACCACGGCACCGCACATCTTCACGTACCGCAAGCGTTTCGCCGCCACGCCGGAACGGGTGTGGGAGTCGCTGGTTTCCGACGAGTCCCTTGCCGCCTGGGGACCGTCGGTCAAGGAAGTCAACTGGCTGTCGCCGCGCCCGTTCGGTGTCGGCACCATGCGCGAAGTCGTCCTCGCACCCGGCTTGGCACGTGTGCACGAGACGTTCTTCCGGTGGGACGACGGACGCCGGTACTCGTTCACCGTGGACGAGGCCACCATTCCGTCCCTCCGCCGCTTCGCCGAGGACTACCTCGTCGAACCCGCGGGCGAAGACCAGACGCAATTCACCTGGATCGTGGCGATGGAGCCCAAGCCGGCGTTCGCGCTGCCGTTCCGAGTGCTCGCGCCGGCCGTCAAGGCGACCTTTGGCCGTTTGGCGTCCGACGGGCAGCGGTACTTCGCACGACAGGCGTGACGAAAGTCTCAACCAAGCGGTCGGTAGCGTCACAGCGATGACGGCCTCCACCACGAGCTGGATAAGCAAACTTCTGCGATTTGACCGCGTCGACGCAGATGGGGACGTCTTCCGGATCCGGGAACCCCGGCGCGGAGCGGTCGAGCGGTTGTTCGGCGGCCTGATCGCCGCCCAGTCCTTGGCGGCCGCAGGTGCGACGGTCGACGCAGACAAGCTGCCACAGTCGCTGCACGCCTACTTTGTCCGCGGCGGCCGATACGACGCCGACGTCGAGTTTCACGTCGAGCGCACACGCGACGGGCGCGCGTTCGCGACGCGCCGCGTCACGGCAGTGCAGGACGGCGCCGTCATCCTGGAGATGATCGCGTCGTTCCACCAGCCCGAACCCGGCGTCGACTGGCAACCCGACCGCACCCCGGCACTGGAGTTCGACGCCGCGGTCACCAAGAGCAATGTCCTGGACTTCGGCGACCTCTTCGAGCTGCGCACCAGACCCGATGACGATTCGGAGTTCGCGGTGCCGCCGTTCTGGATCAGAACCCGCGAGCGGGTCGAGGACGACCCACTGGTCTGCGCCTGCACGCTGGCATACATGTCGGACCTCGGGCCGGTCCCGGCCGCGCTGCCACCGAACGTTCCGCTGTCCGCCGACCTCGGGTTCGCCGCGAGCCTCGACCATTCGATCTGGTTTCACCGCGCGTTCCGGCCCGACGCGTGGCACCGCTACGAGGTGCGTTCGGTCAATCACAACGATTCCCGAGGTCTTGCGGTCGGTTCGCTCTACGACGAGGCCGGATCCCTGGTGGCGAGCGTCAGCCAGGAAGCGCTCTGGCGGATCTGACTTGACTTGACAACTGTCAAGTTTGTGATGAACGACGCGTTGACTTGACAAAGGGCCAGGTCAGACAATGGGGGCTATGAGGACGCGATCCGAGAGCGAATTGATTGCCGAGGTCCAGGACCGCCTGGTGAAACGTTTCAATACATTTCCGGCCGAACGGGTGTCGGCCGCGGTGGAGACCGCACACCATCGCTTCGAGGGCAGCGTGATCCGCGACTTCGTGCCACTGCTCGTCGAACGCCGCGTGGCGTCCGAACTCGAGAACCTCAGCACGGCCGCTGCCGCACGAGAACTCGTCAGCGCTTAATCCTCACGTTTGTGGTCCGGCCGCGGCGGGCAACCCGTGGCAGTGAAGCTTTCCGATGCCGTCACCCTGCCGGTCCAGGTCGGCGCGTCGATGCGGCACCGCCGGTTGTTCCACCCGACCGGAGTGCTGGCGCAGGGCACGATCGAGCGAACCGCACCGGGTGGCGACGGGTTACCGATCAGATCATGCGAGATCGTCGGCCGAGTCTCCAAAGGAATCGGCCTACCTGGTTCACTTCCCGACATCGTCGGCCTGGCCTGGCGAATGCCGCCGCAACTCTCCGGTATGCCCTGGGATATTCTGCTCGCCTCGACACTCGCCGGCCAGCGAATGCTGTTGTGGCCGACAACTTCTTGGCAAAACGTCACGCTGTCGAGCCTCATGCCGCTGAAGTTCGGCGAAACTCACTGGTGGCTGCGGGCCCGGCTGACAACGCAGTTCGACGGAGGCGGCTTGTCGCTCGCCAGCGTCGACGATCAGCTGGGCCGGACCGGCCTGGAGTTCGACATCGAACAAGCCCCTGGCACTGATGGATTTCGCCCGCTGGCGCGTTTGGCGCTGCGGAAGAAGGTCCCCCATGGCCGAGATGTCCCATTCGACCCCGCATTGCACACCGTTCCCGGCGTGAGCCTCGCGCCCCATTGGCTCGCCGAAGTGCGCCGCGCCGCATACGAACGCAGTCGATCCGGTCGCGGGGCAGAGTAGCCGTTCAGTCGGGCGGTTCCTGTGCGGTGCCGTTGCCGGTGTCCACGTCGGGGGTGTCCTCCGGAACCTCTTTACCTGCCGGGCGTTGCCCGCCCTTATGGGTCTCCTCGGACTTGTCGGCGTGTTCTTCGTCGTAGATTCCATCTCCACGTGGCATGGCACTCGAAGTACCCGGCGCGGGCCGGTTTCAACCCGACCGCCGGGGGTATGCGCACCCAACTGTTTTTCCGCAGAAGGGCTTTAGACATGGATGCATTGACGTTCCTCCGCCAGGACCACAAGAGTGTCCTCGGCATGTTGGAGGTGCTCGACGGCGCGCCGAGCGGGCCGGGCGCCGAACAGAGCGGGTTGGCCACCATGGTGACCAACCTGATCATCGCCGAATCACAGCACGAGGCAATAGAACAACAGATCTTTTGGCCGGCCGTGCGCGACGCCCTCGACAACGGCGACGAACTCGCCGACGAGGCCATCGAACAAGAGCAGGCCGGCAAGGAGCTGCTCCAGCGGCTCGAGGACGGCGACCCCGGCGAAGCCGAGTACCACGATGCGCTAAGAGAATTCGTGAAGGTCGGCCGCGAACACATCGCCTATGAGCAGGATGTCGTGTGGCCCAAGTTCGAGGCCGTCGTCAGCCGCGAAGAGCGCGAGAAGCTCGGCGCCAAGCTCGAACAGGCCAAGAAGATCGCTCCGACCCGGCCGCACCCCGATACTCCGTCGAACCCGGCCGTCCAGAAGACGATGGGCACCGCCGCCGCGATCGTCGACCACGTCCGTGATGCGGCGAGCGGCCGTGAGAAGGACAACCCGCCCGACCCGCAGATCCACTGACCCACCGACACACCCTGCGGCCGACGCCCTCACAGGCGTCGGCCGCAGGCGTTCGATCAGGAAATGGCGGTGTGCTGTTCATGCGTGAACGGCTTCTCGCTGTCCACGGCGGGGATACCGTCAGGGTTCTTCTTCGCACCCTGATTCTGGCGCAGCCTGCCACCGAGCCATTCCTCCTCCGGCTTGTTGACGTACTTCCACTTCATGCCCTCAGGCCACGGGCCCTGCCCTTGGTTCCACGGGCCCCGCGCGTCACCGGCGCCGTTGGACATGTTGAACGCCACGTTCTGGAACCGGTCGTCGCCGGGCAGCTGCCCGGGCGGGAAGTTCACCGGCAGCTCGTTGAGCGCCGCGGTGAACTGCTGATAGTGCGCGACTTCGCGGGTCATCAGGAACGTCAGAGTGTCCTGCACACCGGGATCGTCGGTGAACTGCTTGAGGTACTCGTAGACCACCTTGGCGCGCGACTCGGCCGCCAGATTGCTGCGCAAATCCACCGACGGGTCGCCATTGGCGTTGACGTAGGAACCCTGCCATGGCACGCCCTGGGAGTTGCTGACGTCCGGGCCGCCGCCGGTCAGCGCGAAGTACAGCGGGTTGACCGCGACACTGTGGATGATCTGATCGCGGCCGTCGGTGCTGCCCACCGCCGGCATCCAGTCGCACCGTTCGGTGGCCATCTTCAGGTCGTCGTTGAGCCCGTCGAGCAGCATCGTGATCATCGAGCCGACCATCTCCAGATGCGACAGCTCTTCGGTCGCGATATCCATGAACAGGTCATACATCTTCGGGTTCTTCTCCCGAAGCACGAACGCCTGCGTGAAGTACTGCATGGCCGCCTTCAACTCCCCGTTCGCACCGCCGAACTGCTCCTGCAACAGCGTCGCGAATCGTGGGTCGGGCTCGGTCACGCGGACCTCGAATTGCAAGTCTTTGTTGTGGATGAACATCCGGGGTACCTCCAGGGCTGTCTTGGGACTGCAGATCGGGGGCGGGTACCCGGCGCCACCGGTCTCAAACCGCTGGGAGAAGGCAATTTTCAGGTCGCGAACATACGTCCCGACGCGGTCTCGTGACGCATCGCCCAGATCTCGAGTTCCGGGATGGTCGAATGCATGTCGTCGAGCGGCGTGGCCAATGCCAGCGTCGCCATCTCCACCATTTGCCGACGGGCGCCGAGCAGTTCGCGCTGCGCCCGAATCGGGCCGAGCCGGCCCAACCGGACCGCGGCACTCAGCACCCCGGCATAGCCGGACCTGATCGAGCCCAGCGCGGCGTCGAGTCGACCGATACCGAGCTCTCGCTGCGCCACGGCCTCCACTACGGCCAGGTTGCCGTCCGCCTCACCGCGCGTCACCGATCCCAGGAACGGTGCGGATAGGCCGACTTGCTGCGCGACCAATGCCAGCTGCCTGCCGCAACCGTGGGACGCCGCGCGGGCATTGGCGGTGAGTTTGTAAGACGTGGTCAACGCGTCGAGCGTCATCAGCCCGGACATCTCATTGACAGCCCAGGCATGTGCGAGCACGACAGCGTCGAGGGTCGCCACGCTGTACCGCACGAAAGACTCGGCCAACCGGCATATCTCGCCGTCCGTCGCATCCGGGTGCGCCTGCAGCCACGACTCGGCGCCGTAGCTGTGCACGAAGCGCCCCGCGGGGAAGGCGTTGTCGTGCAGCTGCAGCCAGGCCAGTGCGGCCGCGGGATCAGTCATGGTGATGATGGTGGTGATGATCGGCCGAGGTGGTGGTCCAGCCGCCCGCGGCCAGTTCGACGGCTCTCACCTCGCCCGCCAGCCGCAGCCGCTGCAGTGTCTGCAGCGCGGTTTGCGCGCCGGTGAACAGTGGTGTGCGCAGCTGCTTGTCCGAAACCTCCAGCGGTGCATGCTGGTTGCCCAGCCAGTAGCCCAGCAGCAGCGCGCCGCGAACGCCGTCCACTCCGGCGTTGTCGGCGAAGTCCAGCACGATCGCGTCCTCCGCCGGGCGCCGCACCACACCGATCTCCTCGCCGTCATCCCACAGCACCGCACCGTCGTACAGGAAAGTGCCCCGCGCCAAGCGAATCTCGATCTCCCGACCGTCGGCGGCGGCGACCACCTGACGGTGTTTGCGGGCATCGCCCCAGCCGATGTCCACCGGGCAGATCCGCCGCCCGGCCAGCGCCGGGTCGGTCACGTCGCCCATGATTGTCTCCACCGTTGTCATCGTCACATCCTCACCATCGGTTCACTGAGCCGAGCCAGCGCACGTCGCGCCGCGGCGCGCAGCGCCTGCTCGGCCCCGGCGAGCGCAGGCGCCCGGTGCCCGAGCACCCGCACCGTGGCTCCCACGCCGCCCGGCAAAGCGCTGACACCGCAGGGCACCTCATCCGTGGCAACCGTTCGCAGCGCCTCGATCAGCCCGGTCACGTCGCCTCCCGGGGCGACGACGGTCATGGCGGCGAAATAGTCGTATCCGGCCAGCATCGCGGCGCCCGTGACGTCCGTTGCCGTCGGGCACAACAGCATTCGGTCCCGTGCCAGCACCACGCCGTCACAGCTCACGGTCGTGCGCAGGTCGTAGCTGTGGTAGCGGAACCGTTCGCCGTGTCCGATCCGGCCCGCGGCCAGCGACTCCCAACCGATGAACACGCCACCGGTCTCGACCGAGACCGATGTCTGCTGCCGATACCGCGACGACGACTGCGGGATGACG
The DNA here is from genome assembly GCF_054919535.1 of Mycobacterium venezuelense. Taxonomy (NCBI): domain Bacteria; kingdom Bacillati; phylum Actinomycetota; class Actinomycetes; order Mycobacteriales; family Mycobacteriaceae; genus Mycobacterium; species Mycobacterium venezuelense. Next base: position 130,009 of record NZ_JBONDW010000014.1, on the reverse strand, counting down.
GTTTTCGGGATGTATTCGACGACTGCGCCGTCGGCCACGCGGAAGTCGAAATCGGCACGAGCCACGTCATCTGCGCTGCCTGCGTGCGGTGCGAACACCTGTGTCGCCGACTGCGACGTCAGATACAGCCGCGTGCCCCGGGCGGCCGACACGCACGTGCGGAGCCGATCCCCCGGGAACACCCCGGCGCTGGGGTTCTGCACACACAGGTACGCGCGCCCGGGGTCGTCGGGGTCGAGGTACATGGGTGCCGTGACGCGCTGCGGAAACTGCTGTACCAACCGCGCCACCCGGGTGCGTCCCGCCGGGTCAGCGACCAGATCGACGTGCAGCGCACCGGCCGTCATACCCGCTGCGTCTCCAGCATCGCTCCCCGGCACATCGTGGTGAACACCTCGTCCAGCCCGGTCCCGCTGCGCAGGTCGGTGAACACCGTCGGTTTGGTCGGCCGCGCCACCGCGCAGTCGGCCCGCATCCGGTCCAGGTCCGCGCCGACCATCGGAGCCAGATCGATCTTGTTGACCACCAACAGGTCTGCCTGAAGCAGCCCGATGCCCTTCTTCCGCGGGATGTCGTCGCCCGCGGCGGTGTCGATGACGAAGATCCAGTAGTCGACGAGGTCCGACGTGAAGGTCGCTGCCAGGTTGTCGCCGCCGGATTCGATGAGCACCACGTCAAGCCCTGGATATTCGCGTTCGAGCTCGAACACCGCGGCGAGGTTCGCCGACGGGTCCTCCCGGATCGCGGTGTGCGGGCACGCGCCGGTCTCGACGGCAAGCACCCGGGCCGGATCGATGACGCCGCTGCGCCGCACGCGCTGGGCATCCTCATCGGTCACAAGGTCATTGGTGATGACGGCGACATCGATTCCATTGCCGGACAACACCGGGACGAGCCGCTCGACCAACCGGGTCTTGCCGGAGCCCACCGGACCGCCGATACCGATCCGCACGCTCATGAGCCCTCCTATTTGATCGTGTACCGACGGCCGAGCGGCACTCGCGTCATCGGCGTGGACGTACACAGTTCGCCGTCGACCTCGACGCGGTAGGTATCGGGGTCGATCGTGATGTTCGGCAGGTAATCGTTGTGCAGCAGATCGGCTTTGGTGAGCGATCGGGCACCACGGCACGCCCGCAACGGCGTTGCGAGGCCGAGCCTGCTCCCGAGGTCGGCATCGATCGCGGCCTGGGCCACGAAGTTCACCGACACGTCGGCAGGCGCTTGCCCGAAGGCCGTCCACTGCGGCCGGTACCGCAACGGTTCGCAGGTCATGAGCGACGCGTTGGCCTCCCCCATGACCGACCAGGCCGGAAAGCCGCCCTTGAACACCACCTCGGGATGGATGCCGAAGAATTTGGGTTCCCACAGCACGATGTCGGCCAGCTTGCCGGGCTCCAGCGAACCCACCACGTGGTCGATCCCGAACAACCGCGCGGGGTTGATCGTCAGTTTCGCGACGTAGCGCAGGATCCGCGCGTTGTCGGCCCCGGTACCTTGATCGGCAGGCAACGCACCCCTGGTGGCGCGCATGTGCGACGCGAGTTGCCAAGTCCGGGCGACGGTTTCGCCGATGCGGCCCATGCCCTGCGAATCCGAGCCCATGGCCGAGATCGCGCCGAGATCGTGCAGCACGTCCTCGGCGGCGATGGTCTCGCGCCGGATACGTGACTCCGCGAACGCGACATCCTCCGGTATCCGCGGGTTGAGGTGATGACACACCATCACCATGTCGAGATGCTCGTCGAAGGTGTTGAGCGTGTATGGATTCGTCGGGTTGGTCGACGACGGCAGGCAGTGTGGCTCACCGACCACGCGCATGACGTCCGGCGCGTGGCCACCGCCCGCGCCTTCGGCGTGGTAGGTGTGGATCGCGCGGCCCGCAATGGCCCGCATGGTGTCTTCGTAGAACCCGGCCTCGTTGAGCGTGTCGGTGTGGATCTGGACCTGCAGGTCCAGCTCGTCACCGGCATCCAGCGATGCCCGGATGGCGGCCGGGGTGGCGCCCCAGTCCTCGTGGATCTTGTAGCCGATCGCACCGGCCAGCCCTTGTTCGACGATCGGCGCCGGGTCCGCCGCGCTGCCGTTGCCGAGAAAGCCGAAGTTCATCGGGAAACCCTCGGCCGACCGCAGCATGCGTGCGAGGTTCGTCGGCCCGGACGAGGTGATGCCGACTGTGACCGGCCCGAGGCCACCGCCGATCATCGTGGTGATGCCTGACGAGATGGCCTCATCCACCAGACCGGCGCTGTCGAAGTGGACATGCACGTCGATGGCGCCCGGTGTGGCGATCATGCCCTCACCGGAGCGCACGTCGGTGCCCGCCCCGATGACCATGCCGGGATCGACACCGTCCATGGTCAGCGGATTGCCCGCCTTGCCCACCCCGGCGATGACGCCGTCCTTGATTCCGATGTCGGCCTTGCGGATTCCCAACACCGGATCGATCACCAGCACATTGGTGATGACGAAATCCAGTGCGCCGTCGGCATTGGTGATCGCGTTGTGCACGGCCATGCCCTCACGCATGGTCTTGCCGCCACCGAACACGGCCTCGTCGCCGTACACGGTGTGGTCGTGCTCGACCAGGGCCAGCAGTTCGGTGTCGGCCAGCCGTACGCGGTCACCGACAGTCGGGCCGAACAGCTCGGCGTAGTGCTTGCGCGATATCCGGATCGCCATTTGTCAGTCCTCTCCGCTGTCGGCGAACCCGTTGTCGCGCAACCTGATCAGCGCTTCGTCCGGCCGGTCCGTCAATCCGGTCGTCATGTCGTTGAGACCCGAGATCTCGCGGGCCCCACCGAGCCGAGTCAGTGACACCACGCGTTCCTCGCCCGGCTCGAACCGCACCGCGGTGCCCGACGCGATGTCGAGGTGCATGCCGAAAGCGCGGGCCCGGTCGAAGCGCAGTGCCCGGTTGACCTCGAAGAAGTGAAAGTGCGATCCGACCTGTACCGGCCGGTCTCCGGTGTTGACCACCGAAACCTCGGCCACGTCCCGGCCGGCGTTGAGTTCGATGTCGCCGTCGGCGACGATCACCTCGCCCGGTGCGGGCTCATCCGGAAGCTCCTGCGCCCCAGGGCGGATCGGGTCGTGAATGGTGACGAGTTTCTGCCCGTCCTCGAAGAACCCCTCCACCTGCACGGTGCCGACGAGCGTGGCGACCCCTGGCAGAATGTCGTCGTCGGTCAGGACGGACGCACCGATCGCGGCGGCCTCGGACACGCTCGCCCCGGCCCTCGCCGCCTCCATGACCTCGTCGGCGATCACCGCGCGCGCCTCGGCGTAGGTGAGCCGCAGACCTTTCGCCCTGCGCTTGCGCGCCAGTTCGGCTGCCAGGAACAGCAGGAGCCGGTCCTCTTCCTTGGGTGTCAGATGCATGGCCCGCCCGCCCTACTTGGGCGCGATGTCGGTGGCCCATGGGTAGGTCTTGAGGTACGGATCGGGGTCGATCGGACTCTTGGAATCCCACACCTGATAGATCAGGCCGTCGGGCCGGATCTCACCGATCCGCGCCGTCTTGGTGATGTGGTGCGTGTCGCCGTCAACGGTGACGGTACCCTCGGGACCGTCGAAAGTCGTACCGTCTGCGGCACTTTGGACCGCAGGCACATCGAACGATCCGGCCTTCTCCACCATGGCCTTCCACAGGTACACGCCCGTGTAAGCCGATTCCATCGGGTCCGAGGTCACCCGGTCTGGCCCGTAGGCCGTCTTGAACGCCGATACGAACTTCTGATTGGCCGGGGTGTCAAGGGTCTGGTAGTAGTTCCACGCCGCGAGATGACCGGCCACGTTCTGCGCACCGATGGCCTTGACCTCCTCCTCGCCCACGCACATCGACATCACCGGCATGTCCTTGGCGGTCAGCCCGGCGTTCGTGAACTCCCGGAAGAATGCCACCAGCGAATCGCCCACCACGACGTTGAACACCGCGTCCGCATCGGCGGTGCGGATCTTGTTGACGATCGTCGAGAAGTCCGTCGAACCGAGCGGGGTGTAGTCCTCGCCTTTGATCTCAATGCCGTTGGCTTCGGCGTATTTTCGCACGATGGCGTTGGAAGTCCTGGGGAACACGTAGTCGCTGCCGACCAGATAGAGCGACTTGACGCCCTGCTCTTTGAGATAGTCCAGCGACGGGATGATCTGTTGGTTGGTGGTGGCACCCGAGTAGAAGATGTTGCGGGAATCCTCCAACCCCTCGTATTGCTGGCCGTAGAACAACAACGCGTTGTTGTCCTCGAACACCGGCAGCATGGCCTTACGGCTTGCCGAGGTGTAGCCGCCGAAAACCGCTGCCACGCAGTCGCTGTTGATGAGCTTGGTCGCTTTCTCCGCGAACACCGTCGGCTCGGACGCGCCGTCTTCGGCGACGAGCTGAAGCTGCTTGCCCGAGACGCCGCCCGATGCGTTGATCTCATTGACCGCCAGCTTGATCGCGTCACGGATGACGGTTTCGTTGATCGCGGTCGGCCCCGACAGCGAGTTGATCGCCCCGATCTTCACGGTGTCGCCCGAGGTGTCGACGCAGGAACTCGCTGCGGGCGTGGCGGTTTCGTCGCCTACGCGCGATCCGCAGCTCGTCAGCGCGAGCGCGGTGGTCATCGCAAGAACGCATGCGGGAAGAACAGGTATGCGGCGACTCATCAGTTGCCTCTCGTGAATCACAGTGTATTGGCAGTAGACATCGGTAGGCCAAATGTAGTTAGCGCCGCTGCGTTGTCAAATCGGGGCGGATACGCCCAGGTGGGCGAAAATTGTTGCGAACTAGCGTGATTGGGACGTCACGTCGCCGTAACGTCGATGACACACGGGACGTACGCGAACGTCAGAGCCGCGCCTTGATCGCTGCAGACAGGCGCGCACCATCGGCCTTGCCCGCGGCGATGGTCGTGGCGGCCTTCATTACCTGGCCCATCTGGCGCATGCTCGGGCGTTCCCCGATCTGTTCGGCCACCTGGGCGATGGCGGTGTCGGCGACGTCGGCGAGCTCGGCCTCGGTCAACGGCGTCGGCAGATACTCGTCGATCACGCGCGCCTCGGCGTGCTCGTTGGCGGCCAGCTCGCCGCGCCCGTTCTGGGTGTAGATCTCGGCCGACTCGCCGCGCTTCTTCGATTCCCGGGCCAGCACCGCGATCACCTCGGGATCGGACAGTTCGCGGGCCTGTTTGCCGGAGACCTCTTCGGTCTGGATCGCGGCAAGCAGCATCCGCAACGTGGCGGTGCGCAGCTTGTCCTGCGATTTCATCGCACTGGTCAGATCCGCACGCAGCCTGTCCTTGAGTTCGGCCATAGGGCCAACCTACGCCGAGCCGGCGTGCGGGCCCGCGTGAAACCGCGCATCCACCGAGACCGACACCTCGATGTCGGCGGGCGCCAATTCCACTTCCGGGGCGGCCTTGGCCGCCATGGCCCGCATCGCGATCGGGGCCGACCCGTTGACCGGCGAACTGCCGAGCATCCCGGCGTCGGCGATGGTGACGGGTCGTACCGGCCCCAGACCAAGTGCATCCGCGTAGCGCTGAGCCCGCACGACCGCGTCCTGCACGGCCCGCGTGTGGACCTGGCTCACGAGCGCATCGCGATGTTCGGTGGTGAGCGCCCACTCGATGTGCGACACCTGGAATCCGCCGGTGTTGGTGATGTGCCCGCCCACCCACCGCGACAGCTCGGTGAAGTCACTGAACTTCACCTCGAGTCCCACGCTCGCGTGATGAACCAGCGGCAGTTGCTTGCCCTCGTTGTTCCATGGGCGGTGCGCCCAGGTCCGCAACTGCCGGGTGGACCACCAGGTGACCGGACCCCCATCAGGATTGTGCAGTGGCTGGATCGATGCCTTCACGACATCCAGATCGCGGACCACGCGCTCGTACACCGACTCCATCGCCGGACCCTCATATGCAACGCCGGCGTGCACGGTCCCGCGTTCGGGCGGTTCGAATGCGGAGAAGGATCCGCGCACGATGATCTCGGTCGGCATACGTCTCACCGTATCCAAAGTGGATCGCACCGCGGTCGCGACAAACAGGGGCACGTTGTCAATTTGCTCGGTGATGGACAGGATGGTGGGCATGAGCAACCCCTCCCCATGGGCTGCCGGCGGACCCCTGCCCTACCAACCGCCGCCACCAGCCCCGAGCTATCCGGGGTATGCCCCAGCCGGATATCCGCCGCCCCAGGCGTACGGCGCTCCGCCGCCCGGCTACTACCCGCCGCCGGGATATGGGCCCCCGCCCGCCTACTACCCGCCGCCCGGATATCCGGCGTACCCGACCGCGCTCAAACCCGGTGTCATCCCGCTGCGGCCGCTGAGCCTGTCCGACATCTACAACGGCGCGGTCGCCTACATCAGGAAGAACCCGAAGGCCACGCTCGGTCTCACCACGATCGTCGTGGTCATCGCGCAACTGATCGCGCTGCTGTTGCAGATCGGCCCGCTGACCGCGATGGGCGGACTCGAACCGGGTGCGCCGGGTGAAGCGCCGTCGACCGGCGCGGTCGCGTTGTTCTCGGGGGCCACGATCGTCGGCTTCCTCGTCACTCAGCTTGCGTCGGTCCTGCTGACCGGCATGCTGACCGTGGTCATCGGTCGATCGGTGTTCGGCGGCTCCATCACCATCGGGGAAGCCTGGCAGCGGTTGCGAGGCCGGTTCCTGGCGTTGCTCGGCCTCACTGCCCTGCAAGGGTTCGTGGTCGTCGTGGTCACGGTTCTCGTCGTGGTCGCGGTCGTCGCGGCCGACGCCGTCGGCGGTGGGCTCGCGGCGTTCCTCGTGGGAGCCCCGCTCGTGGTCGCGGCGTCGCTCGGATTCCTGTACGCAGTGACGGTGCTGTTGTTCGCGCCCGCATTGATCGTGCTGGAGCGGTTGGGCGTATTCCCCGCGATCGGCCGGTCTTTCGCGTTGGTGAAGAAGGACTTCTGGCGCGTGCTGGGCATCTGGCTGCTGGCCGCGATCGTCGCCAGCGTGGTCGCGACAGCAGTGGGCGTCCCGTTCAGCCTCGTCGGCCAGCTGCTGTCGATGGAACCCGACCGTGTCGGCATGTTCGTGGGCGGGCTCGTCCTGGTCGCGATCGGCGGCATGATCGGCCAGATCATCACCGCGCCGTTCGGCGCCGGTGTCGACGTGCTGCTCTACACCGACCGGCGCATCCGCGCCGAGGCCTTCGATCTGGTGCTGCAGACCGGCGCCGCCGGGCCTGCCGAATCCACCGATCAGCTGTGGCTGACCCGGCGATTCTGAGGTGATACCTGAGTGACGGGTTTGGACATCGATCGCGATGCTGCGCACGACGCTGCGCAGAACGAACTGAACAAGCCGATCTATCCGCGCGCTTCACCGACCGAGCAGTTCATGGACTGGATCAACGAGCTGCTCTACCGGCTCGCATTCGAAGGCTCGTCCGTGCCTGGTGGCTGGTTCACCATCTCGGTGCTGGCGATCCTCGTGATCGTGGCGATCTGGGTAGCCGTGCGGATCGCCCGCCGCACGATGCGCACCAACCGAAATGAGCAGTACTCCCTGTTCGGCAAGCGCGAGCTGAGTGCGGCCGAGCATCGTGCCACCGCTGAACAATATGCGGCACAAGGAAACTGGGCTGCCGCCATCCGGCACCGGTTGCGGGCCGTGGCGCGGCACCTGGAGGAGACCGGGATCCTCGACCCGGTTCCGGGCCGCACGGCCACCGAACTGGCCCGCGACGCCGCGGCCGCGCTACCGGCCCTGTCCGATGAATTGGACGCGGCGGCAACCACATTCAACGACGTAACGTACGGCGAACAGCCCGGTACCGAGTCCGGGTACCGGATGATCGCCGAACTCGACGGCAGGCTTCGCGAGCGCGGGCCGGGACCGGTCGGCGCCTCGACGGCACCAGCCACCTCCGACGGCTGGGCGCAGATCCGATGAGACAACGCGTGCGCACGGCGCGCTGGGTCGTACTCGGCCTCCTCGCCATCGTCGTGGTCGCGGCGGTGGGCACCTATCTGACCGCGCCGAGACCTGGCGGGCGGATGGATGCCGAATCGACGTCGCCCGATGGCGCTCGCGCGCTGGTCACCCTGCTCCGCGACCACGGCGTCGAAGTGATTCCCGCGGCGACGGCCGAGGAAGCCCACCGCGCCGCACGACCCGGAAGCCTCGTTGTCGCCGCGCAAACGCTGTTCCTGTCCAGCGACGACCAGTTGGCGCAGTTGGCCGACGCTCCCGGCGACCTGTTGCTGGTCGAGCCGGTGACCAAGACCAGAGAAGCGCTGGCTCCTCATCTCAAAGCCGGTGAGGCGAGCGCATTCGGTGGTGGCGAGCCGGATTGCGAACTGGCCGAGGCGAACCGGGCGGGCGAAGCCCAGTTCGGTCTGACCGATACGTACGAGGCCGCCGGAAATGTGCCGGTGACGCGCTGTTACGGCGGAGCGGTGGCCCGCTATCACGACGAGGGCCGGACCGTCACGGTCGTCGGCACCGCCGACTTCATGTCCAATTCCGGTCTGCTCAAGCAGGGCAACGCGGCACTCGCGATGAATCTCGCAGGCAATCAGCCTCGGGTGATCTGGTATGCGCCGCAGCGGTTCGAAGGCGAAACGACGGGCAGCGCAACGCTCACCGATCTAATGCCCGACCAGGTCAGGTGGATCGTCTACCAACTTGTCCTGGTGGTGGCGCTGCTCGCACTGTGGCAGGTGCGGCGCATCGGGCCGCTCGTCGCCGAATCGCTCCCGGTGGTGGTGCGCGCCTCCGAGACCGTGGAGGGGCGCGGCAGGCTGTACCGGTCTCGGCGGGCCCGCGACCGCGCGGCCGACGCCTTGCGCACCGCCACGTTGCAGCGCCTGCTGCCGCGCCTGGGCCTGACCGCGGCCGCCGAACCGCCTGCGGTCGTGGCCGCAGTCGCCGCCCGCTGTGGCGGAGACAACGGTTTGTTGGGCCATCTGCTGTTCGGCCCGCCCCCCGCCACCGACTCCGAACTCCTCCACCTCGCCCACCAACTCGACGACATCGAAAGGCAGGTCGCCCAGTCGTGACTCAGCCAGCGCCCACCATCGACCCGGATACCGCGCGAAACGCGTTGCTGGCCCTGCGAAATGAGATCGCCAAGGCGGTGGTCGGCCAGGACGCGGTGGTCAGCGGCCTGGTGATCGCACTGTTGTGCCGCGGGCACGTGCTGTTGGAAGGCGTGCCGGGTGTCGCGAAAACCCTGCTCGTACGTACCCTTTCGGCCGCACTCCAGTTGGAGTTCAAACGCGTGCAGTTCACGCCCGACCTCATGCCCGGCGACGTGACCGGCTCGCTGGTCTACGATGCGCGCACCGCCGAGTTCGAGTTTCGTTCCGGCCCCGTGTTCACCAACCTGTTGCTCGCCGACGAGATCAACCGCACACCGCCCAAGACCCAGGCCGCGCTGCTTGAGGCGATGGAAGAGCGCCAGGTCAGTGTCGACGGCGAGCCGCGGCCGCTGCCGGACCCGTTCATCGTCGCGGCAACCCAGAACCCGATCGAGTACGAGGGAACCTATCAGCTCCCCGAAGCCCAGCTCGACCGCTTCCTACTCAAGCTCAATGTTCCACTGCCGCCGCGGGATCAGGAGATCGCGATCCTGGGCCGCCATGCGCATGGCTTCGATCCGCGAGATCTCTCCGCAGTGCGACCGGTGGCCGGAGCGGCCGAGCTGGCCGCGGGCCGCGACGCCGTGCGCCAGGTGCTGGTCGCCGACGAGGTGCTCGGCTACATCGTCGACATCGTCGGCGCCACACGGCATTCCCCGTCGCTGCAGCTCGGGGTGTCCCCGCGCGGCGCGACCGCGCTGCTGGCCACCGCCCGCTCCTGGGCGTGGCTGTCCGGCCGCAACTACGTGACCCCCGACGACGTCAAGGCGATGGCCCGGTCCACGCTGCGGCACCGGGTCGCGCTGCGGCCGGAGGCCGAGCTGGAAGGCGCCACGCCCGACGGCGTGCTCGACGGGATCCTGGCGGCTGTGCCGGTACCGCGCTGATGGTTCTCACCGGCCGTGCCGGCCTCGTCGCGCTGATCTGCGTGCTGCCGATCGCGGTGGCGCCGTGGCCGGCAATCGCGTTCACGGTGCTGCTGGGACTTCTGGCGGCCGCCGTCACGGTCGACGTCGTGCTGGCCGGCAGCCCTCGTGGTCTGCGGATCGAGCGCAGCGGTGAGCGCGCCGCCCGGCTTGGTCAGCCGGTCGACGCGGTACTCACCGTGCACAACGCCGGCCGCCGCCGGGTACGCGGCCGGATCAGGGACGCCTGGGCGCCCAGCGCTGTCGCCGAACCACGCACCCAGCCGTTGAATGTGGCTGCGGGCCAGCAGGTTCGGATCGTGACGCGGCTGCGCCCGGTACGCCGGGGCGATCAGCGCTCCGATGTGGTCGCCGTCCGGTCGATCGGCCCCATCGGCCTGGCTGGGCGGCAGCAGATCCACCGCATCGCCGGCGAGGTGCGCATCCTCCCGCCGTTCCTGTCACGTAAGCACCTGCCGTCGCGGTTGGCACGTCTGCGCGAGCTGGACGGCTCGATACCGGTGCTCATCCGCGGCCAGGGCACGGAATTCGACTCATTACGCGAGTATGTGGTCGGCGACGATGTCCGCTCGATCGACTGGCGCGCGACCGCGCGGCGGGCCGATGTCGTCGTACGGACCTGGCGGCCGGAACGGGACCGGCGCGTCGTGATCGTGCTCGATACGAGCCGCACGTCGGCGGGCCGCGTCGGGGTCGATCCGACGTCCCGGGATCCGGGCGGCTGGCCGCGGCTCGACTGGTCGATGGACGCCGCACTGTTGTTGGCGGCGTTGGCCTCACGCGCCGGCGATCACGTCGACTTCCTGGCGATCGACCGCGTGACCCGCGCGGGGGTGTTCAACGCGTCGCGTACCGAGCTGCTCGCACAACTGGTCGGAGCCATGGCGCCGTTGCAGCCGGCGCTGGTGGAATCCGATGCCACCGCGTTGGTTTCGGCGGTGACGCGCCGCGTGCGGGGCCGTGCGCTCGTCGTGCTGCTGACCGACCTCAACGCCTCGGCCCTCGACGAAGGCCTGATGAAAGTGCTGCCGCAGCTATCGACGCGCCACCAGGTACTGCTGGCGGCGGTGTCGGATCCGCGGGTCGACCGGCTTGCCGAAGGGCGGTCGGACGCCGCCCAGGTGTATGACGCTGCCGCGGCCGAGCGGTCCCGTAACGATCGTCGTGCGATCGCATCGCGGCTGCGGCGCCACGGGGTCGACGTCGTCGACGCCCCACCGGACGATCTCGCGCCTGCGCTGGCCGACCACTACCTGGCCATGAAAGCCGCGGGCAAGCTCTAGCCGGTGGGCACCACGTCGGGCGCGTCGTCGACGTCTCCGGTCTCACCGGCCCGAACCGCCTTGCGGCCGAAGTAGATGACATAGGCCAGGAACGCGACCTCGACGGCGACGCCGATCGCGATCCGCACGAATGTCGGCAGCGGCGACGGCGTGACGAACGCTTCGACGAGACCCGAGATCAGCAACACGACCACCAGGCCGATCGCGACCGAAACCACGGCCCTGCCCCGCTCGGCCAGTACCTGACCGCGCGGCCGGTCTCCGGGTGAGATCACCGACCAGCCCAGCCGCATGCCCACCGCGCCTGCCAGGAACACCGCCGTCAGCTCCAGCAACCCGTGCGGCGTGATCAACCCGAGGAACAGATCGCCCTCGCCGGCATGAAACATCAGGCCCGCGATCAGGCCGAGGTTCGCGGCGTTCTGGTACAGCACGTACGGGATCGGTAACCCGAGCAGGATTGCGTACACGATGCACTGCGCCGCGACCCAGGCGTTGTTGACCCACACCTGGAGTGCGAAGGACCCGGCCGGATGCTCGCTGTAGTACGAGGCGAAGTCATGGTTGACCAATTCCTCGATCTCGCTTGGGGTTCCGATGGCCGAATGCACCTCGGGATTACCCGAAACCCACAGCGCCAGCGCGACCGTCACGATGAAGAATCCGATGGCGGTACCAAGCCACCACCGCCACGCCTGGTAAGCCACCACCGGGAACGACACCGTCCAGAAGCGGGCGAACTCACGCCACAGCGGCGCGTGCGCGCCGGTGACCGCAGCGCGGGCGCGGGCCACGAGCCCGGAGAGCCGGCCGACTACCACCGAATCCCCGGAGGCCGACCGCACCATCGAAAGATGGGTGGACACCCGCTGATAGAGATCCACCAGCTCGTCCACCTCGGCACCGGTCAACCGGCGCCGTCGTTTCACCAGCTCATCCAGCCGATCCCAGGTGGCGCGATGAGCCAGCACGAACGCATCGACATCCACCCGGCAAATCGTAGTCGGTAGCGTGTGACGGTATGGTCTCCCAGCCTGAGCCGGTGGTGACCGGGGATGCCGTGATCCTCGACGTGTCGATCGCGCAGCTGCCGGTGCGGGCACTGGCAGTGCTCATCGACATCGTGGTGGTGTTCGTCGCCTATCTCGTCGGGGTGATGCTGTGGGCGATCACGCTCAGCCAGCTCGACGAAGCGCTTTCGGCGGCCATCCTTATCATCTTCACGGTGCTCACGATCGTGGGCTATCCGGTGATCATGGAGACCGCGACGCGGGGCCGCTCACTGGGCAAGATGGCGTTGGGGCTGCGCGTGGTATCCGATGACGGCAGCCCGGAACGCTTCCGCCAGGCCCTGTTTCGGGGACTGTCGGGATTCATCGAGATCTGGATGTTCACCGGTGGCCCGGCCGTGATCTGCAGTCTGCTGTCGCCCAAGGGCAAACGGATCGGCGACATCTTCGCGGGCACCGTGGTGATCAGCGAGCGCGGGCCCAAGCTGACCCCGCCTCCGCCCATGCCGCCGACACTCGCGTGGTGGGCCTCGTCGCTGCAGCTGTCCGGCCTGCGCGCCGAGCAGGCCGAACTCGCGCGGCAGTTCCTGTCCCGGGCCAACCAGCTCGACCCCCGCGTGCGCGACGACATGGCCTACCGGATCCTCGGCGAGGTCGCGGCCCAGATCTCCCCGCCCCCGCCGCCGGGCGCGCCACCGCAATACGTGCTGTCCGCAGTGCTCGCCGAGCGGCACCGTCGGGAACTGGCCCGTCTGACACCGGCCGGGCCTCCGCTGCCCCATCCGGCCACGCCGCCCGCGTTCGCTCCGGTGCCGCAGCCTCCGATTCAGCAGCCACCGGTCGAGCCGCCGCGCCCGGCTCCGCCGACCAGTGGTTTCACCCCACCAAGCTGAGGCCTGGGACACTCATGTCCCATTTTGGTCAAGGCGTGCTATATTTTGACGCATGACCAGCCAGGTATCGATGGAAAGCGGCGTGCGCGAACGCACGCGTAAGGCGATCCTCGATGCCGCGATGACCGTGTTGGCCGACCAACCCACCGCGGCACTCGGCGATATCGCCGCGGCCGCCGGAGTCGGGCGAAGCACGGTGCACCGCTACTACCCCGAACGCACCGATCTGCTGCGCGCGCTTGCCCGCCACGTGCATGAGCTCAGCAACGCCGCGATCGAGCGTGCCGACCCCACCCACGGCCCCGCCGACGCGGCGCTGCGCCGGGTGGTGGAGAGCCAACTCGACCTCGGCCCCATCGTGCTCTACGTGTACAGCGAGCCGACGATCCTGGCAGACCCGGAGCTGGCGGCCTACCTCGACACCGGGGACGAGGCGATCGTCGAGGTGCTCAACCGGGCATCGGCCGAAAGACCCGAATATCCCCCTGGATGGGCCCGACGAGTGTTCTGGGCGCTGCTGCTGGCCGGCTACGAAGCCGCCAAGCAAGACGGCACCCCGCGCCACCAGATCGTCGACGCCATCATGGCCAGCCTGACCACGGGCACCATCCACCTGCCGCGCGCCTGAATCCTCCGATTCACGAGCGCCACAAGACTTTTCCGAACTCAGGAGACCCTTCTCATGTCCACCTGTATCGACGGTGCGCCGTCGACACCGGCCCAGACGCCCAAGCGGGCCTGGCTGGCGCTGGCCGTACTCACGTTGCCGGTGCTGCTGATCGCCATCGACAACACCGTGCTGGCGTTCGCCCTGCCGTCCATCGCCGAGGATTTCCGCCCTCCGGCATCCACGCAGCTGTGGATCGTCGACGTCTACTCCCTTGTCCTGGCCGCCCTGCTGGTCGCGATGGGCGGCCTCGGCGACCGGTTCGGCCGCCGCCGGCTGCTGCTCATCGGCGCCACCGGCTTCGCCGTCGTCTCGGCGCTCGCGGCCTTCGCGCCGAGCGCCGAGTACCTCGTTGCCGCGCGCGCCGCGCTCGGCGTGTTCGGCGCTATGTTGATGCCCTCGACGCTGTCGTTGATCCGCAACATCTTCACCGACGCCTCCGCGCGCCGGCTCGCGATCGCGATCTGGGCCTCGTGCTTCACCGCCGGCTCCACGCTCGGGCCCATCGTCGGCGGTGCGCTGCTGCAACATTTCCACTGGGGTTCGGTGTTTCTCGTCGCAGTGCCGATCCTGCTGCCGCTTCTGGTGCTCGGCCCGCGCCTGGTCCCCGAATCCCGTGACCCGAATCCGGGCCCGCTCGACCTGATCAGCGTGGTGCTGTCGTTCACCGCGATGCTGCCGCTGGTGTGGGCCATCAAGACCGCGGCGCACGACGGCCTGTCGATCGCCGCCGCGGTCGCGTTCGCCGCAGGTATCGCGTCGGGCGCGCTGTTCGTGCGCCGCCAGAAGCGCAGCGCCACGCCGATGCTCGACATCGAATTGTTCTCGTATGCCCCGTTCAGCTCGTCGATCCTGGCGAACTTCCTGTCGATCGTCGGTCTCATCGGTTTCATCTTCTTCATCTCGCAGCACCTGCAACTCGTGCTCGGCCTGTCGCCGCTGACCGCGGGGCTGGTCACGCTGCCGGGTGCGGTGGTGTCGATGATCGCCGGCCTGGCCGTGGTGAAAGCCGCCAAACGCTATGCGCCGCAGACGCTGATGATCTTCGGGCTGGTGTTCGTCGCGGCCGGGTTCATCCTGATCCTGCTGTTCCGCCACGACCTCTCGGTGGCCGCGATCATCGCGTCGTTCGTGGTGCTCGAGCTCGGTGTCGGGGTCTCACAAACGGTGTCCAACGACACCATCGTCGCGTCCGTGCCTGCGGCGAAAGCCGGCGCGGCGTCGGCGGTATCGGAGACCGCGTACGAACTAGGCGCGGTTGTCGGCACGGCCACCCTCGGCACCATCTTCACCGCGTTCTACCGGGCCAAGGTCGAGGTTCCGGCCGGGCTCACGCCCGAGCAGGCCGGTGATGCCGCCGAGAGCATCGGCGGGGCCACCTCCGTCGCAGCGGATCTGCCTGCCGCGACGGCCGCCCAACTCATGGACTCGGCACGGGCGGCGTTCGATTCGGGCATCGCGCCGACGGCGATCATCGCCGCGACGCTCGTGCTTGCCGCCGCGGCGGTCGTCGCCGTCACGTTCCGGGGTCAGGGCCGGGAGTCAGCCCGGTAGCCGCTGGGGGTGTTGCCGAACCACCGGTTGCACGACCGTGTCAGCAC
Organism: Mycobacterium venezuelense; assembly: GCF_054919535.1. NCBI lineage: Bacteria > Bacillati > Actinomycetota > Actinomycetes > Mycobacteriales > Mycobacteriaceae > Mycobacterium > Mycobacterium venezuelense. The sequence goes on along the minus strand of NZ_JBONDW010000014.1, from coordinate 114,535 downwards.
GCTCTGTTCGGCGTACCCGAGCTGGCGGCAGATGTGGTCGAGCGGCATATCCGATTCCGTCAGCAGCTTTTCGGTGATATCCCGCCTGGTCTGGTCGGCGATCTGCTGGAACGTCGCACCCTCGGCCCTCAGCCGCCGCTGCAGAGCCTTGGGGTGCAGTCCCATCTGGAGCGCGATGTCGACGAGGGTTGTCGCCCCGGTCGGCAGCAGCTGGCGGATGAGGGTGCGCACCACGTAGGACGTCGGGCGCGAGCGGTCGGAACGGGTGCGGGCGAGGTAGTCGACGGCCGTCTGGTGGGCCAGGCGGTCGGTCGGCAGTGTGCGCTGCAGATCGAGGGCTCGCAGGGTGAACCCCGCGACTGGCTCGGAAAAAGTTGGCGGGCAACCGAAATAACTCTGATAGCGCGACACTGCGGTGAGTGCGGGGTGTGACAGGTGCACCGACACCGGCCGGTACCGGCCACCGAGGAAGTGGTGTAGGACGCGGAGGGTGACGCCGAGGGAGAGCTCGATGGCCTGCGCCTGCGGAGGGGCCGGATCGAGGAGGTACTCGAACTCGAACCGGCGCAACGCCGGGTCCGGGTGTGCGGCCACGCGCACGCTGATGGCCGGACTGTAGGCGGCCATGAAGGTGTCGAATATGGCGAACGCGTCGGCGACGTTCGCTGCCGATCGCGCCGCGAGTCCCACCGGACCGAGGATGTCGATCCCCTGGCGGAGCGCGAGCTGACGGCCGAAGTCGGGCGTGTCGAGCTCGACTGCGGTGTCTTCGAGCAGCCGGGCGCCGTTGGCCAGTGAGATGAATCGATCGTGCCTGCCGACATCGCCGAACGGGATGTGAACATCAGCCAAAAACCGCTTGCTGTCGCCGCCGAGTTCGGCGACCAGCTGGTGGTAATTCGTCAGTGCAGTCCCACGGATCACCGCCATGTCCCAGACTGTCAATTATCTGTCCTCAAGTGTCAAGACGAGAGTTTGCGGCGTCCTGCAGAGTTGTACGTTCGGTCGCCACTGGAAAGGAACGGAATTGTCTGACGGTGTGGATGTAGTTGCGCCGGTGCTGCCGGGCGGTGGGGTGTTGCCGTTTGCACCGATTCCGTCGGCCAGCATCGCGGGCCGGACCCTGCAGGAATCGACCTACGAGCAGCGCGCCACCCCACGCCGGCTACACGAGGACACGCCCAACATCGTCATCGTGCTGATCGACGATGCCGGCCCGGGGCTACCGTCCACGTTCGGCGGCGACGTGACCACATCGACACTCGATCGCGTGTGCGCGGAAGGTGTGTCCTACAACCGGTTTCACACCACGGCGATGTGTTCGCCGACGCGGGCGTCATTGTTGACGGGCCGCAACCACCACGAGATCGGCAACGGGCAGATCGCCGAGCTGGCCAACGACTGGGACGGATACGCGGGCAAGATTCCCCGCAGCAGCGCGACGGTCGCCGAAGTACTCAAGCAGTACGGCTATGCGACATCGGCATTCGGTAAGTGGCACAACACCCCGGCCGAGGAAACCACCGCGGCCGGCCCGTTCGAGAACTGGCCGACCGGATTGGGTTTCGAGTACTTCTACGGCTTTCTCGCCGGCGAGGCGTCGCAGTACGAGCCTCATCTGGTCCGCAACACCACGGTCGTCGCGCCGCCCAAGACCCCGGAAGAGGGCTACCACCTCTCGGAGGATCTCGCCGACGACGCGATCGGCTGGCTGCGGCGCCACAAGGCATTCAACGCCGACAAGCCCTTCTTCATGTACTGGGCCAGCGGATGCCTGCACGGACCACACCACATCATGAAGGAGTGGGCGGACCGCTACGCCGGCAAGTTCGACGACGGCTGGGATGCGTACCGGGAGCGAGTTTTCGCCCGCGCCAAGGACAACGGCTGGATTCCGCAGAACTGCGCGTTGACCCCGCGCGACGCTGCGATGGCGGCATGGGACGACATCCCCGACGACGAGAAGCCGTTCCAGCGCCGCCTGATGGAGGTCGCCGCGGGGTACGCCGAACACGTCGACGTGCAGGTCGGAAGGATCACCGACGAACTCGAAGCGCTGGGCTACGCCGAGAACACGCTGTTCTTCTACATCTGGGGCGACAACGGTTCCTCCGGCGAAGGGCAGAACGGCACCATCGCGGAGCTCCTGGCGCAGAACGGGATTCCGACGACCGTGCGTCAGCACATCGATGCGCTCGATGAGCTCGGCGGGCTGGATGTGCTCGGTTCGCCCCTGGTCGACAACCAGTACCACGCCGGGTGGGCGTGGGCGGGCAGCACGCCCTACAAGGGTATGAAGCTGCTGGCCTCACACCTCGGCGGCACCCGCAATCCCATTGCGGTCACGTGGCCGAAGAAGATCACGCCGGATCCCACGCCGCGCGACGTGTTCCTGCACTGCAACGACATCGTCCCGACGATCTACGAGATCGTCGGGATCGAGGCGCCGCGCGTCGTCAACGGCGAGCCGCAGATCCCGCTCGCCGGAGCCAGTTTCGCGCGGACTCTCGTCGACCGCACCGCCGCGGGCGGCAAGAAGACCCAGTACTTCGAGATCATGGGCAGCCGCGCCATCTATCACGACGGCTGGCTGGCCTGTGCGCGCGGCCCCCGGCTACCGTGGGTGCCCGGCCAGCCCGAAGGCATCGCCACGTGGACACCCGACAACGACACCTGGGAGCTCTACCACCTCGACGAAGATTGGTCGCAGGCAGACGATCTCGCCGAGCGGCAGCCGGAGAAACTCATCCAGATGCGGGAGATGTTCGCGATCGAGGCCGCCCGCAATTCAGTCCTTCCCGTCGGCGGTGGGCTCTGGGTTCCCGTCTACCATCCCGAACTCCGCATCGCCCCGCCCTACAAGCAGTGGGAGTTCACCGGCGACATGGTGCGGATGCCCGAGTTCTGCGCCCCCGCGCTGGGCAACAAGAACAACGTCGTCACCGTCACCGCGGACATACCGGCCAACGCGAACGGGGTGCTGTACGCACTCGGTGCCGCGGCGGGTGGATTGACGTGCTACTTCGATGACGGCTATCTCTGCTACGAGTACAACTTGTTCATCTTGTCGCGCACCAAGATCCGCACCGCAACCAAAGTGCCGCCAGGCGCGGCGACCATCACGGTGCGCACCCAGTACGTCGAGCAGCGCCCGGCCGGACCGCTCGACATCACGTTGTCGATCGGCGACGACACGGTCGCGTCCGGCCAGGTGCCGATCAGTGCACCACTGCTGTTCACCGCCAACGATTGCCTCGACATCGGCACGTGCCTGGGTTCGCCGGTGTCGCTGGATTACCGCGAACGCGCGCCGTTCCCGTTCGAGGGGCGTATCGACCGCGTGCACGTGGCCTACACCTGATCAGCGGGAGGCCAGACCGGCGAGCATGAGCGCCGCGCCGACGAACCCGGTTGCGGTGCGGACGTGATTCCACGCCGTCCACACGGTGAAGTACGACTGCCACTCGGCCACGGCATCGGCGATGTCGGCGCGGTCGAGACGGTTGTTGAGCGGCACGTTGAACACCATCGTGACGACGAATCCGAGGATCCCGAAGATCGCGCCTGCCAGCAGCAGCCAGCTGCCGGGCCTGCCGATCTGAACAAGTGCCACGACCCCGACGGCCAGCGCCAACACGGTGGATCCGACGAAGAAGAGCAGGAACGCCGGGTTGGCGTTGGCCTCGGCGTTGATGCCGCGCATCGCGGTGAAGGCGTCCGCCGGCTCGGTTCTGTTCAAGCCGCGCATGACGAACGTCGAGAACGCGTAGAAGATGCCGCCGACTGCGGCGCTCGCCAGAGCGGCGACCGCCGTCAGGACGATGACTGGGCTGATGTTCATGTCTGCAGTCAACTGTCGATCGGCCCGCCACTCCATGGCTGACCGTCCCGCGTCCATACGCGGCAGTCTTGGCAGGATGGGGGCATGTCGCGCGATTTGGATGCTCTGGTCGGCGAGGCGGAATCGGCTCCGGTCGATGGCTGGGACTTCTCGTGGCTCGCGGGCCGGGCCACCGAGCAGCGGCCGTCGTGGGGTTATCAACGGCTCATGAGTCAGCGCCTGGAACAGGCCACTTCGGCGCTCGACATCCAAACCGGCGGAGGCGAGGTGCTTGCCGGGGCGGAGAAGTTTCCGCTCACCATGGCCGCGACCGAGTCCTGGCCACCGAACGTCGCAAGGGCGACCCGGTTGCTCGGTCCGCGCGGCGTCGTGGTCGTGGCGACACCCGACGAACCTCCGCTGCCCTTCGGCGACGGCGCGTTCGACCTCGTCGTCAGCCGCCACCCCGCGACCGTGTGGTGGACGGAGATCGCCAGGGTGCTCGGCCCGGGCGGCACCTACTTCGCCCAGCATGTCGGTCCCGCAAGCGTTTTCGAGTTGGTGGAGTTCTTCCTCGGGCCACAGGAGCGGGCGCGCACCAAGCGCCGCCCCGATGACGAGAGCGCGGCAGCGCGCGCCGCGGGCCTCGACGTCGTCGACGTGCGGTCCGAGCGCCTGCGGATGGAATTTCTCGATATCGGTGCGGTGGTGTACTTCCTGCGCAAGGTGATCTGGACGGTTCCGGATTTCACCGTCGAGGGCTACCGCGACCGCCTCTACGCACTGCACCGCCAGATCGAAGCCGATGGGCCGTTCATCGCGCACTCGTCGCGTCATCTGATCGAGGTACGAAAAGCGCGGTGAACGCTACGCTACCGACGTGGACGCCCTGGCCGGACTGCTGGACGGGGTGCGTGCGCGCGGCGCCTTCGTGCTGCGCCTGCGCATGGATCCGCCGTGGTCGATGCGCATCGAGGACGACGCACCTCTCACCCTGATCTGCCAGACCGCGGGCAGTGCGGTACTCGTCGGCGACGCCACTGGGGTCACGCAGCTGGAACCCGGCGATGTCGCGTTGACGCGCGGCACCGATCACTACGTCTTCGCGGATGACCCGTCGACGCAACCGACCGTGGTGATCCATCCCGGCCAGCGATGCACCACATTGTCCGGCGAGAGCCTACGGTTCGAGATGTCGCTCGGGGTGCGGACGTGGGGCAACTCGGCTTGCGGTGCGACGCAAGCCATCGTGTGCGCGTACGAAGGGCGCAGTGCGGTCAGCGCGCGGCTGCTCGACGCGCTGCCGCCCGTGCTCGTGGTGCGCTTCGCCGAATGGGATTCGCCACTGGTCGGATTGCTCGCGGCCGAGGCGGGGCAGGACGGGCCGGGTCAGGAGGCCTATCTGGACCGCATGCTCGACCTGCTGCTCATCGCGGTGTTGCGCTGCTGGTTCGGGCGCGACGGGAACGCCCCGGCGTGGTGGCAAGCCGAGCAGGACCCGATCGTCGGGCCCGCGCTGCGGCTCATCCACCACAATCCGGCCCACGCGTGGACTGTCGCCAATCTCGCGGCGGCCGTGGGTTGTTCGCGCGCGGTGTTCGCCAGACGGTTCACCGAGCAGGTCGGTGAACCGCCGATCGCGTTCCTGACCGGATGGCGGCTCGCGCTGGCCGCCGACCTCCTGCAGAGCAGCCAGGACACGATCGCCGCGGTCGCCCGCCAGGTCGGTTATTCGACGCCGTTCGCGCTGAGCAGTGCGTTCAAGCGCGCGTACGGCATCAGCCCGAACGAGCACCGGGCACTGGCCGGTTAGGCGCTGATCCAGTTTCCGTGGAAGCCGTAGGGGACACGCTGCGGCAGTGTGATTCTCGCGACCGGCTTGCCACTGAAGTCCGAGGCGTCCAGGATCACGAGATCGCTTCCATCCCTGGCCGGGTCGTACACGTAGCCGAGATACCAGCCGTTGCTCTCGTCGGCTGGGCCGGATGCGGGGACGAACACTGCTTCGCCGGGTCCACCCGATCCGAGTTCGTGACGCACCGAGTCGCCGGTGGTGAGGTCGTAACGAACCCAGGTGCTGTCGCCCACCGCGACCGAGTACCGGGCATCAAGGCCGGCGAGCCGATCGTCGATCCGCGGGAACTCGACGCCGTAGTCGTCGAGCTGGCGCTCGGCGACCGTGCCCGCCGACAGGTCGACGGTCCACTCCCACATCACCGCAGGCACGTCGAAATCGCCGTCCTTGCGCCACAGCTCGGGATACCGAACAGCTTGCAACACAACCTTATTGCCGTGCTCGTAGGCGTTGGCGACATGGAACACATAGCACGGGTCGATCTCGAACCAGCGGATCTCACCGAACGGGTCGTCGCGACGCAACAGACCCAAGCGCGCGCCGTAGGTGTCGCTCCAGCGGTAGGGCATGTCGCTCTCCCCCTTGATGGCGACGTCGAGGTCGAACACCACGGGCAGGTCCATGAAGATCACGTGCCCGGACGTCATCGCGAAGTCGTGCATCATGGTGTGCGCCTTGACGTCCACCGGCCGGTTGATGGTGAGCTCGCCGTTCGCGTCGGCGCGGTGATAGGTGACATACGGCTCGAAAATGCTGCCGTAGCCGAAGAAATGCAGTTCACCGGTGGTCGGGCAGATCTTGGGATGCGCGGTCATCGAGTCGACGAGCTTGCCGCCGAAGTCGTAGGCCCCCACGGTCTCCAGATCGTTGGTGACCTCGTAGGGCAGCGAGGATTCGACCAAGGCGAGCGTCTTGCCCGCGTGGTTGACCACATGCGTGTTGGCGAGCGCGGACCGCAGGTTGCGCGTGCCGTCCGCGTTGTAGACCGGGAAGTCCTTGATGAAGCTGTCGGTGCGTACCCACCGGTTGCGGTACCACTTCGCCGCACCGTTCTCGATGCGTACACCGTGGATCATGCCGTCGCCGGTGAACCAGTGCGCGGTGGCCTGTCTCGGGTTGGGACCGTTGCGCAGATACCAGCCGTCGAGTTCCGGCGGTATCGCGCCGTCGACCGGCAGGTCGTATTCCGTGAGTTCGTCGGCGACGGGCGCGTAGTTGCCTTTCGTGAAGAACGCGCCTTCGCCGGGCAGTCCGTTGTTGATTTCGGTATCGGTCATCCGGGTCTCCTGGGGCTGGGCGGGACTGACCCAACCCTGACATTCCACAAGTGACATGTCAAGAGTGGAGGCTAAGATGCCCGCATGAGTTTGCGCATGGCAGCCCTCGGCCTGCTCGTCCAACACCCGGGTAGTGGATATGACCTGCTCAAGCGCTTCGAGAAGTCCATGGCCAACGTCTGGCCCGCGACGCAGAGCCAGCTCTACGGCGAGCTCAACAAGCTCGCGGCCGCGGGCCTGATCGAGGTGTCCGCGGTCGGGCCGCGCGGACGCAAGGAGTATCGGGCCACCCCCGCGGGCCGTGCCGAACTGCTGCGCTGGATCGCCAGCTCGCAAGACGACCCACCTGAGCGCAGCGCGGAATTGTTGCGGGTTTTCCTGCTCGGAGAACTGCCTGCCGACGACGCGCGAGACCACCTCACGGCATTGGCCGACTACTCCGACGGCGAGGTCGCACGACTCAAGGCACTTGAAGCCTCGATCGACTGGACCGATGCCGACGACTTCTTCGGGCATGCCGCGCTTGAGTACGGCTTGCGCAAGAACGCCATGCAAGCCGACTGGGCTCGCTGGGCGGTGAACGAGCTGGAGAAGCGCCAACTCTAGATTGGCCGTTGCATCGCGATAGTTTCCGATATATCGTCAACGTATCGGAAGCGCAGTCAGTGCTTCCTCCGACAGTGAGGACATGCCACATGAGCACCCCATTCACCCCCTCAGGCGGTTTCGGCTTCGGCTTCGGTCCGGGCTTCGGCCCAGGCGATCGCCGCGCCATGCATCATCAGCGCCGCGCCGCCCGGCGCGAGATGCGCGACCAGATGCGCGCCCATCTGCACGAAGCCCGCGAACAGGGCATCGACCCCCGCTGCGAGACCGGCTTCGGCGGTCCCGGCTTCGGTCCCGGTCGCGGGTTCGAGTTCGGATTCGACCCGCGCGGCGGATTCGGATTCGGGTTCGGCGGTCCGCGCGGCGGACGTCGCGGCGGCCGCGGCGGGCGCGGCCGGCGCGGTGATGTCCGCGCCGCGATCCTGACGCTGCTGTCCGAGCGGCCGATGCACGGCTACGAGATGACGCAGGAGATCGCCGCACGCAGCAACAACCTGTGGAAGCCGAGCCCCGGCTCGGTCTACCCGACGCTGCAGCTCCTGGTCGACGAGGGACTGATCGTCCCCGCCGAGAGCGAGGGCAGCAAGAAGACGTTCGAGCTCACCGACGAGGGCCGCGCGGCGGCCGAGAAGATCGCGACCGCCCCGTGGGACGAGATCGTCGAGGACGCCGACCCCAACGCCGTCAACCTGCACGGCGCGGTCGCTCAGCTGATGGGCGCGGTCGCGCAATCGGTGCACACCGCCAACGAAGACCAGCAGCAGCGCATCCTCGACGCCGTCAACAACGCGCGCCGCGAGATCTACCAGATCCTCGGCGAGGAGTGACCGGCCCGTAGGCTGCCCACGTGGACAGCCTCGTCATAGTCGTCGTGCCGGCGCTCGTCGCGATCCTGACCGCGGCGGGCGCCGTCATCGGAGTCCAATTCCGTGATGCCGATGCCTACGAGCGGCGTCGCGGCGTCTGGCAGTGGTTGCTGGTGCTGCTCGCAGCCGTGGCCACGATGGGGGCGACCAACACGGCATCCGGTGTCGGGAAGCTGCTCGAGGCCGGTGTGATGGCCGCGCTCGCGGTGGCCGCGGTCATCCTCGCCCACGTGATGTGGCGCCGGCTTGTTCCCGACGCCGAACCTCGCAGCCTGGCCATCGCGACGGCCGCGGCCATCTCCGCGGTCGTCGTCGTCTTGGGCTCGACTGCGTACGCTTACGTCTCGAACAAGGACTGCCGTCAGGCCGAACCGCTGATCGGGCTGAGCCACCAAGCCTTCATCCTGCCGGTCTTCGACTCCAGCCAGGGCCCGACGGCAGGCGATTTCGAAGACTGGGCCAAGGCCGTCCGTGACCAGGCGCAGCAGGTCAGCCCTGGTGAAGTCGCCGACCAGGCCGGCAAATTGGCCGACTTGGCCGACCAGATCGCCGGCACGGCCCGAAACAACGACAAGGCCAAGCACGCGATGCTCGGCACTCAGTACTACGAGGAACTCAAACCGATCCTCGCCAAGTGCCAAATTCAGATGTGATTTGTGCACATCCACCGGCGCTGACCGCCTGTCGATGTGCACAAATCACTCGATGTCGACCCAATCAAGCGTGCGGCCAACGGCTTTCTGCCAGCCGGCGTATCCATCAGACCGCTGCTCGTCGGACCACTGCGGCTTCCAGCGCTGACCTTCCTGCCAGTTGGCCCGCAGATCGTCGGGGTTCTCCCAGAAGCCGACGGCAAGGCCGGCGGCATAGGCGGCGCCCAGTGCGGTGGTCTCGGCGACGACGGGTTTGACCACATCCACGCCGAGCACATCGGCCTGGATCTGCATACACAGCGAGTTGGCCGTGATGCCGCCGTCGACCTTCAAAACCTCAAGGTGCACACCGGAATCGGCTTCCATGGCGTCGACGACGTCGCGGCTCTGATAGCAGATCGCCTCCAGCGTCGCGCGGGCAAGATGCGCGTTGGTGTTGTACCGCGACAGCCCGACGATCGCGCCGCGGGCATCCGAGCGCCAGTACGGCGCGAACAGCCCGGAGAACGCGGGCACGAAATACACCCCGCCGTTGTCGGACACCTGGCGGGCCAGTGCCTCGCTCTGCGCGGCCCCGCTGATGATGCCGAGCTGATCGCGCAGCCACTGCACGGCCGATCCGGTCACCGCGATCGAACCCTCAAGGGCGTAAACGGGTTTCGCGTCACCGAACTGGTAACACACCGTCGTGAGCAGCCCGTTGTCGGATCGCACGATCTTCTCGCCGGTGTTGAGCAGCAGGAAATTGCCGGTGCCATAGGTGTTCTTGGCTTCGCCGGCGTCCAGGCACACCTGACCGACCATCGCGGCCTGCTGGTCGCCGAGAACTCCCGTCAGCGGCACCTGCCCGGCCAGCGGTCCGTCGTCGCGCGTGATCCCGAACGACGCCGGATACGAGGAGGGCTTGATCTCGGGAAGCATCTGGCGCGGAATCCCGAAGAACGACAACAGTTCGTCGTCCCAGTCCAGCGTCTCCAGGTTCATCAGCATCGTGCGGCTCGCGTTGGTGACGTCGGTGACGTGCACGCCACCGCGATATCCGCCGGTGAGGTTCCACGTCAACCACGAGTCGGTCGTGCCGAAGATCGCGTCGCCGTTCTCGGCATCACGGCGGACACCGTCGACGTTTTCCAGAATCCACTGGATCTTTCCGCCCGAGAAGTACGTCGCCGGCGGCAGGCCGGCTTTGCGGCGGATGACGTCGCCGCGGCCGTCACGATCGAGCGCTGCCGCGATCCGGTCGGTGCGCGTGTCCTGCCATACGATGGCGTTGTGATACGGCCTGCCGGTGTGTTTGTTCCACACCAGCGCCGTCTCCCGCTGATTGGTGATGCCGAGCGCGGCCAGATCCGACGCGGACAGATTGGTCCGGTTGAGCGCGGTCATGATCACCGACGCGGTGCGTTCCCAGATCTCGACGGGATTGTGTTCGACCCAGCCGGCCCTCGGCAAGATCTGCTCGTGTTCGAGCTGGTGGCGGCCCACCTCGGCACCGTCGTGATCGAAGATCATGCATCGGGTGCTCGTGGTGCCCTGGTCGATGGCCACGACAAAATCGGCCACTGTGCTCCTCTCCCGGGTCGCGTCGCTGCTGCCCTCCGAAACGTCCATCATGGCCTACATGGGTAGCGACACCGCAGATATCGAGCACATGCCCCGTGGCGGGCCGAAGGCTTCCTGCCTGGACCGGCTACTGGAGACCGATCGGCTGGAGTATCTGGACCGCGACGACGTCGACGAGGCACGCAAGCGCAGCGTGATCCGCGCACTTGAGTGGACCGGCGAATTCTTCGGCAACCACGAGAAATTCGCCGCGATCGCGCTCGAGCTGGTCGCCGACGCGCCGGACCCGAAGATCCTCGAACTCGGCGCAGGCCACGGCGGCGTGTCCCGCAAGCTGCTGGAGAACCACCCCACCGCACAGCTCACCGTCACCGACATCGACCCCGTCTCGGTGGCCGATATGGCCGCAAGCGATTTGGGCAGCCACCCCCGTGCGGTCGTGCGCGAGATGGATGCGACCGCGATCGACGCCGCCGACGGAAGCTTCGACCTGGCCGTCTTCGCGCTGTCGTTCCATCACCTGGCGCCCACGCAGGCTTCGCAGGTGTTCGCCGAGGGCACGCGGGTGGCGAAAAAGCTGCTCATCATCGACCTGCCGCGACCTCCTGCCCCGTTGCACCTGGTGCGGCTGGCCACGATGCTGCCGCTGGCGCCGGTCATCCCGTTCGTGCACGACGGTGTGATCAGTTCGCTGCGCTGTTACAGTCCGTCCGCGCTGCGCGCACTTGCTGCTCACGCCGATCCGGCCATCACCGTGGAATTGCGCAGCGGCCTTCGGATTCCGCAGATTGTGATCGCCGGCCGCGGCTAGCGGCGTGGCCGAGTCAGCCGATGTAGCAGCCACGCCAACGGCACCGTGAACGCAAGCGTCACGAGGGACAGCACCGCCGCCGAGCCGGTGTAGATGTGCCAACCCAGCACCAACTCCATGACAAGGCCCATCACGACGACGTGCAGGAGGAAGATCTCGTAGGAGATCTCGCCGAGCCACACCATGGGCCTGCTACCCATCAGCCGCCGGTACCCGCCCTCGTCGCGAAGGGCCAGCGGCGCCACGACGAGCGTCGCGATCACCGCGTAGAAGATCGTCTTGACGAGGTCTTCGGACAGATTCAGCGTCACCGCTGTGGTGGTCCCGGCGATCGGCGTCGACACCACCAGATAACAGGCGAGCGCCAACGGCAGCGCGGCAAGCGCATAGCACCGAACGCCCATGGCCGCCAGCACCGCCAGCATCATGCCGCCGACGAACCAGCACAGGTAATGCGGCAACCACGATCCGGCACCGACCGGCAGCAGGTCTGTGGTGTGCAACACCACGAGCCAGGCCGGGCTCACCGCGGCAAGCGTGGCGAGGCCGGCGAGCAGCAGTACCGGCCGAAAACGCCGACGGCACAAGACCACCAGCAGTAGATAGGCCAGTAACGGCAGCACCGCGTAGAACGCGACCTCGACTGCCAGGCTCCACATCTGCGACAACCCCTGGTGCAGGTAAACCGTGAAGTAGTCGTCGCTGTAGATCTGGGTCAGGGTCAGATTGCGCAACAGCCCGGTCCAGGTGTGGCCGGGATTGGGTGTCACCGGGCGTAATTCGTACACGCCGTAGACAAGCAACACGGTCACCACGTATGCGGGCATGATGCGGCGGAAGCGATTTCGCGCGTACCGCCACACACTGGGCCCAGCGCTGCCGTCGACGGCGGCCTGTACCCACGGGCGGAACAGCAGCAGACCGGAAAGCACGAAGAAGATCGCCACGCCGATCTCCAGCCGAGCGCTCATCAGGCCGACATAGCCTGCCGTCAGCAGTCCGGTTCCGTATGCGGCATGGGTTCCCATCACGGTCAGCGCCGCCACGGCACGTACCCCGGTCAGTGCCGCTACCCGGTCGGCGCGCGAAACCTGTTCGAGCCCGCCTTGATCTGCCTCCGCCGATGAGGTCATCGCATGTTCGACACTACCGGGACCGATGGGTCGGCCCGGTCTGATTTCACAGCGTTGTCGACGCGCCGCGCTCCAACTCGACGATGCGGCCGCTCAACCCGCGGCGGCTCATGTCGTCGACGAAGTCGGCCAACGGCGACGCGAACACCGCGTAATCGTCGAAGTGCACCGGGATCACCTTCGGCAGGTCCAATCGCTCGACCAGATCGGTGCCCTGTCGCCCGTCCATGGTGACGGTGAGACCGAACGGCAGATGCCTGCCGAACGGCAGGCGGGTTCCACCGAGATGCAGGACGCCGACGTCGATCGACGAGAATCGAGCCGGTATCTCGTCGAGTTCCTCCACCAGCAACGTGTCGCCCGAGATGTAGAGGCGGCGTACGGCCGAACCGTCGGTGAACTCGAGCATCGATCCCATCACCGGCGGCAGCAACCGGTCCACCGGAGTGGGTGCATGACGGCCGGGCAGCGCCGTCACGGTCACCGCGGAGTCGCCTTTGGCGATCCGGTGGGTCTGCCACGTCGACATCCCCAAGGCGTGGCCGAATCCGCGCCGGACAAGCCGCTTGGCGGCGTGCGGGGTGGTCAGGATCGGCAATGTACGGTCCAGTCGGCGCTGCGTCACCCGATCCCAGTGATCACCGTGCATGTGGGAGAGCACGACCGCGTCGACCGGCGGTAGACGCTCGATCGACAGGGCAGGCTCGCGCAGCCGCTTCGACACCAAGCCATATCCGAGATAGGCGTGCTGGCCCTGGTGCAGGAAGTTCGGATCGGTGAGCAAGGTGATGCCGTCGGCGCTGATGAGCGTGGTCGCATTGCCGACGAACGTGACGGTGATCTCCATCCGAACCGGCTACCCGCCGTGACGATGATTATTCGCGATTCTGTTGCGCGGAGGCCGCTCGACGTTGTTGCATCGCGGTGTGGGCGAAGAGGTCAAGCGGACCGAGTACACGCGGGCGCACCGGCAGGAGTACCGGCGCAAGGTGCAGCTGTGCCTCGACGTGTTCGAAACCATGCTGGCGCAGTCGAAATTCGAGTTCGAGCGCCCGCTCACCGGCATGGAGATCGAATGCAACCTGGTCGACAGCCACTATCAGCCGGCCATGTCCAACCGCGAAGTCCTCGATTCCATCGCCGATCCCGCGTACCAGACCGAATTGGGCGCGTACAACATCGAATTCAACGTGCCTCCGCGGCCGCTGCCCGGCCGGGCCGCACTTGAGCTCGAGGACGAGGTCCGGGCCAGTCTCAACGCGGCCGAGGCCAAGGCCAACGAGGACGGCGCGCACATCGTGATGGTCGGTATCCTGCCGACGCTTATGCCCGAACATCTTTCGGGCAGCTGGATGAGCGAATCGACGCGATACCAGGCCCTCAACGACTCGATCTTCACGGCCCGCGGTGAGGACATGGCGATCGACATCGCCGGGCCCGAGCGGCTGAGCATCCAGGCGGCGTCGATCGCGCCGGAGTCGGCGTGCACCAGCATGCAGTTGCACCTGCAGGTCTCCCCCGCCGATTTCGCCAGGAACTGGAATGCCGCCCAGGTTCTTGCCGGACCACAGCTCGCGGTCGGCGCGAACTCGCCGTACTTCTTCGGCCACCAGTTGTGGGCCGAAACCCGAATCGAATTGTTCACGCAGGCCACCGACACCCGCCCCGACGAACTCAAGACTCAGGGCGTGCGGCCACGGGTGTGGTTCGGCGAGCGGTGGATCACCTCGATATTCGATCTGTTCGAGGAGAACGTCCGGTACTTCCCGTCGCTGCTGCCCGAGCTGTCCGACGAGGACCCCGTCGCCGAACTCGCCGCCGGGCGCGCCCCGGCGCTGTCGGAACTGCGGCTGCACAACGGCACCATCTACCGCTGGAACCGGCCGGTCTACGACGTGGTCAACGGCATGCCGCATCTGCGGGTCGAGAACCGGGTGCTGCCCGCCGGGCCGACGGTGATCGACATGATGGCCAATTCCGCGTTCTACTACGGGCTGCTGCGGACGTTGTCCGAAGAAGACCGGCCACTGTGGACCAAGATGAGTTTTGCTGCCGCGCACCATAATTTCACGGCAGGTGCCCAGTACGGGATGGACGCCCGGTTGTACTGGCCCGGCCTTGGCGAGGTGACGCCCGACGAGCTGATCCTGCGCCAGCTGCTGCCACTCGCACACGATGGTCTCCGACGCTGGGGGGTGTCCGGAGACGTCTGCGATCGCTATCTCGGCGTGATCGAGGGGCGCGCCAAGACCGGTCAGACCGGCGCGGCGTGGCAAGTGTCCACGGTGCAGGACTTCCAGCAAAGCGGACGGTCACGCCCCGATGCATTGGCCGAAATGTTGCGGCTGTATGTCCAGCGGATGCACAGTAACGAGCCCGTCCACACGTGGGACTGAGACGCGTACGTTGGTTGGCATGACATCACAAGACGTCTTGGACTGGGATGGCGCCTACCGGGGAGAATCCGGTTTCGAGGGTCCGCCGCCCTGGAACATCGGTGAGCCGCAGCCCGAGCTGGCGGCGCTGCACCGGGCCGGAAAGTTCCGCAGCGATGTGCTTGACGCAGGTTGCGGGCATGCCGAGCTGTCGTTGGCGCTGGCAGCCGACGGCTACACCGTCGTCGGCATGGACCTCAGCCCGACCGCGATCGCCGCGGCCAACCGGGCCGCCCAGGAACGCAACCTGAGCACCGCGAGCTTCGTCCAGGGCGACATCACCTCGTTCACGGGCTACGACGGCCGGTTCAGCACGGTCATCGATTCGACCCTGTTCCACTCACTGCCGATCGACGGCCGCGACGGCTACCTCAGCTCGATTCACCGGGCGGCGGCACCGGGCGCCAGCTACTTCGTGCTGGTGTTCGCGAAGGGTGCGTTCCCCACCGAGATGGAGGTCAAGCCGAACGAGGTCACCGAGGAGGAGCTGCGCGCAGCGGTATCCAGGCACTGGGAGATCGACGACATCCGGCCGGCGTTCATCCACGCGAACGCGATCGCGATCCCCGACGCACCGTTCGATCCGCCGCCGCACGGCGTCGACGAGAAGGGCCGCATCAAGTTCCCGGCCTTCCTGCTCACCGCGCACAAGGCGAGCTAAGCACCCAGCAGGCGGCTGAACCCGTCGGGGATCACCAGGTCGGTGGGCCGCAGCTCCTGCACCGACGACAGTCCTAGCCCGAGCAACGCGGAATCGATTCCGCCGCGGATGACGTCGAGCACGTTCTCCACACCGCGCTGCCCGCCGGCCGCAAGGCCCCAGAGGTAGGCACGGCCGACCATGACCGCGCGGGCGCCGAGCGCGAGCGCCTTGACCACATCGCTGCCGCGCCGCACGCCGCCGTCGAGCACGATTTCGATCTGCTCGCCGACGGCGTCGGCGATGCCGGGCAGCGCACGGATCGAGGCAGGCGTGCCGTCGAGGTTGTTGCCGCCGTGGTTGGACACCGAGATCGCGGTGACGCCGGCGTCGACGGCGCGTTTGGCGTCGTCGACCCGCATGACGCCTTTGAGCATGAACGCCCCGCCCCACTGCTCGCGCAACCACGCGATGTCTTCCCACGTGGGCAGCGGCGTGCCCATCCACTCCCCGTATGCGCCGAAGAACGTCGGTGCGGCGCCACCCGGTTCGGCCAGGTTGGGGGCGGTCAGGTCCGGGACGCGGCCGGTCCGGGCGAAGTCGAACAGCCACCGCGGCCTGCGGAGACCTTCTGGCGCGAACCGCATCATCGCGCGCAGGTCCATGCGCTCGGGGATCTTCGGGCTGCCCCAATCGCGGCCATTGGAAAACGACCAGTCCGACGTGACGATCAGGCCGACAGCTCCCGCCGCCCTGGCCCGCTCCATGCGTGCCAGCAGCTGATCGCGCGTGCCGGTCCAGTACATCTGGAAGAACGTCTGCGGGTTGGCTGCGGTGACGTCCTCGATCGGCTTGCTGGCGAACGACGACAGACTCATCGCGGTGCCGCGCGCGGCGGCCGCCCGCGCCACCGCCACCTCACCGTCGGGGTGCACGGCCTGCACGCCGGTGGGCGAGATGAACACCGGCGGCGAAATAGCCTGTCCCATAACCGTTGTGGACATGTCACGCTTGTTGGACAGCCCCGCGACGTGCGGCGCGAATCCGAGCTCGCCGAAGGCGGCGGTGTTGTCGGCGACGGTCGTGCCCTTCTCCGAACCGGCGACGAGTGCGCTGTACACGCTCGGGGGCAGGCGTTTGGCGGCCCGGCGCTGTGCCTCGGCCACGGTCTCGAACCAGGTCATGTGATTGCTCCTACAACAGTTCGCGCGTCGGGCTCACGTCGCGCACGCGCTTGGGCCGGGCACTCACCATGCGCATGGGAAGCAAAGGGTCAAGCGGGGTATGGGTTTTGACGTGCTCTCCGGTGTCAGCGGTGTTTTCCTCGACGGCGTCGTCGCGATCGGACATCAGCACCTCCCGGCGTCACGGATACACCGACGCTATGGCAGCTGGTTGCCGAGCACCACTGACCGAACGGGCAGTTGCAGAACCACCCGGTCAGACCACGTTCATGACCGGTCGGGGCGGTCTTATCCGTTCCTGATACGAATAACGTTGCCGGACATGACGGTTACCGTTCTCGGACCGGCCGAGGTCGATCCGCTCGCACCGGCCCCGCCGGGGGCGTGGAGCGGCAGCGGCGTGCGGGTGCGCAGGCGACGCGGACCTCATCGCGACCACCCGGGTACGGTGTGCACGCCGCGGTTCTGCGCTCACCGTCACGGCGACGCACTGACCGTCGAACACGACTTCACCCCCGATGAGCTGTCCGACGAACTCGCGGTCCTGCTGGCCGACGAGCTCGGCGCCTGTGGTGTGTTGCGCGGGCAGCCGGAATTCGAGTTGGTGTTCACCGGCATCGTGCGGTCGACGGTCCACGGTGGCATGGCCGCGTGGGTGCGCTTCTATCGCAACTCGCTGTCCGCTCTGGAATCCGGGCACGCCGCCTTCGCCCCCATCCACGACCGGGCCGCGAGGCTTACTGCCGGCTCACAGGTGCTGGACCTCGGCTCGTGCTTCGGCTTCTTCCCCCTGCGCCTCAGCCGTGCCGGATTCGACGTGACGGCAACCGATCTGAGTGCACCGACGATGGATCTGCTCGGCCGCGTGAGCTTCCACTTGTGCCGGCCCGTGAAAACCTTGGCCTGCGATGCCGCACACGTGCCGACGCCGGACGGCGCGGCCGACACCGTCACCGCCCTGCATCTGCTCGAGCACCTGTCACCTGACGCCGGTGACGCAGTGCTCGACGAGGCCCTGCGGTTGGCGCGCCGACGCGTGGTGGTGGCCGTGCCGTTCGAGGACGAACCGCAGGCCTGCTACGGGCATGTACGCCGGTTCGACATCGCCGAGTTGGTCCGGGTGGGCGAACGGCTCAGCAACAGCCACCCGGGAGTACGCGCGACCGTCTCCGAGCATCATGGCGGTTGGTTGGTGCTCGACCAGGCTCCGCGAGCGTGCGGGTCTGCCGGCTGACACGCCGTCAAACGTCAGCATTTTCGTCACTCTCACGGGCGACGAGCGCGACGAAGCGGTCAAGGGCAGTCACACCGAGTTCACCCATCGCTCCGCCGGATTCATGTCCCATACCCGGCACGATGTGAAGTTCGGCAGCCGGCCAGTGCTGCGCGAGCTGCCACGCGATGTCGTGGGGGCCGCTGACGTCGAGGCGTCCGTGAATCAACGCCGCGGGTATGTGCGCAATCTTGCCGACATTGCGCAGCAGTTCACCTTCGGACCGCCACGCGGCGTGGCGCCAATAGTGAGTGACCAAGCGCGCGAAACACATTCGAAGCTCGGGTGCCATCTCGACGTGCCACGGCCGAGGCTCGGGCCCGAGGTTGATGTGGGAGTCCTCCCATTCACACCAATCCCATGCCGCCTTGTCCCGCACACCCGGATCATCGTCGGCGAGCAGGCGGGCATACGCGTCGACCAGGCTTCCGTCCCGGTCGGCTGCGGGCACGCCGTCGCGGAAACGCGCCCACTCGGCCGGGAACAGCCGCCCGACGTCGCGGGTGATCCACCGCACCTCGCTCGGCGTGGTCGTGGTGACGGCCGTCAGCTTCATCGCCGCGACGCGATCGGGATGCTGTTCGGCATACGCCAACGCAAGCGTCGTACCCCACGACCAGCCGGCGACCACCCACCGCTCCACACCCAAATGGGTTCGCAGCAGCTCCATGTCGGCGATCAGGTGATCGGTCGTGTTAGCCGCGAGATCCACCGATGGATCACCCGCATGGGGTGTGCTGCGACCGCATCCCCGTTGGTCGAACAGCACGACGCGATACCGCTGCGGATCGAAATACCGCCGCATTCCGGGCTTCGAACTCGACCCCGGACCACCGTGCAGTGCGACGGCAGGAAAGCCGGACGGGTTGCCGCAGGCCTCCCAGTAGATCGAGTTGCCGTCGCCGACGTCGAGCATGCCGGACTCGTACGGTTCGATCGGTGGATACCACTCGCGGCCATGCCCCATGTCGCCGACCGTACCGGAGCGTGAAGGTGCACAAAATGCCGACGATATGCGGCGTGGCGGGCAACAGACCCGCACGCTCGCGGTGCAGGGCGGTGCCTTCCCAGCTCGCGGTGCAGGGCGCCCAGACCACTAGATCAACCCACGCTTGCTGGCGGCGTAGACCGCCTCGGCCCGGCGGCTGACATCGAGCTTGCGCATGATGTTGCTGACATGGAATTTCGCCGTCGTCGCGGAGATGAAGAGCTTCTCGCCAATCTTGATGTTGGACAAACCCGCCGCAAGAAGGCGCAGCACTTCGATCTCGCGGTCGGTGAGCTGCTCGCGGGGCTCGGTGCGCCCGCTCAGTGAGCGCACGACCGCCGCCGCACTGCGGGAATCGAAAGCACTGTCGCCCGATGAGATCGCGCGGATCGCACGCACGAGTTCGGTGGTGTCGACGTCCTTGACGACATAGCCGCGCGCACCCGCGTGCACGGCACGTACCACGAGGTCCTCGTCGAGGAACGTCGTCAACACCAGCAGCCCGACCTCGGGATGAGCGGCAGACAGCTTGGTGCACAACGACAAACCCTCGAAGTCCGATCCGGCGGAGAGCTTGAGGTCGAGCAGCACGACGTCGGGTTTGACGGCCGCCACCATCGCTTCGGCCTCGGGCTCGCTCGACGCCTCGCCGACCACGATCAGATCCTGTTCGCGTTCCAGCAGTGAGCGCAGACCCTGCCGCAGGATGGCGTGGTCGTCGACAAGAGCCAATCGAATCACGTCAGTGCCTCCTGGGTATGGTCGCGACCACGCGGACCCCGCCTATACGGGACCGCTGGACCGCGAACGTGCCGCCGTGTTCCCGGCAGCGGGCGAGCATGTTGGCCAGGCCGCGGTGGTGGCCGTCGACATCGGTGGCGTCGGCAAGCCGCAGCATCAGACGCAGTTTGTCCGGATCGCCTGTGCCGTCGTCGGAGATCGACAGTGTCACGGCGGCCGGCCGGTATCGCAGGCGGACGATCGCGCGGCTTGCGTTGCCGTGCATGGCCGTATTGAACAGCGCCTCGCCCGCCACACGCAGCAGCGCATGCTCGACCTCGCTGGGCAGTTCGGCGACAGCACCCTCGACACGCAGCGTCACGCGCAGATCCTCGGGCATGTGCACGGTTGCCAGCTGTTCCAGCAGCTCGGGCAGCGTGGACCGGCTGGCGTCCTCGGGATGGTTGAGCGCGTAGATCGCCGAGCGCAGCTGCTCGGTCGCCGAGCGGGTCAGGGTCTTGGCCATGTCGAGTCGATCGACGAGATCGCCTGCCCCCAGCGCCATCACCTCGCTGCGGCACACCTCTATCTGCATGCCGGCCGACAGCACGGTCTGGGTCACGCTGTCGTGCAGTTCTCGCGCGATACGGTGACGTTCGTTGTCGAGTACCTGATGTCGTTGCGCCGCACCGAGTTCGCGCTGCGTGGCCAGCAACTCGGCGTTGCGGGCCTCGGACTGCGCGAGCAGAGTCTGCGAACGCTGGAACAGTTCGCAGTTGTGCAGCGCGACCGCGGTCTGGCTGGACAGGATGCGCATCACGGTTTCGTCGGTGCCGTCCAGGGTTCGGTGGCCCGGTGTCCACGCCGCGAACGCGCCGATCACCCCACCGTCGAGCTCGATCGGCACATGCGCGTGGTGCGGTTCGATGACGGGAAGACGGAACTGGGCCAGCTGGCCACGCAGGATGTCGTTGAGCCGATTGAGCACCGCGTCCGGCAGGTGCGGCACCGGATGCTTTGCGCCGGAAAGCCCTTCGAACGAGTACGCATGACCGTCGGCGTCGAGGATGAGATGCCGCGGCCGGGCCCCTGGCAGCGCACCGTCGGCAAGCGCGAGCAGCACCCACTCGGCACCGAGATGGGTGCGGGCCGCCTCGGCGACCGCACGCACGAGTTTCTCGGGACCGTTGACGGTCTGTACGAGCGCGCGCGATATCGCTTCGAGCGCCGCGATCACCCGCTCGGTGCGCTGCGCGGCGACCCGGAATTCGGGATAGAACGTGGGCTTGCCGGACCGAACCCCGGTGAGCCGCTCCAGATCCGGAGCCCTCATAGTGCGGCCCGGAACAGCGCACGCAATTGGGCCTCGTCGGCCGGGCGGGGATTGGTCGTGATGCACGCGTCGGCCATGGCGTTGCGAGCCAGCACCGGCACGTCCTCATCTCGCACACCCAGATCGGCGAGGCCGCGCGGCACCCCGACCTGCCGCGCGAGCTCCTGGAGCCGATCAGCCAGGGCCAGCGCGGATTCCAGTTCAGGTGCGCGTCTGTCGGCGATGCCGAGGCACGACGCGATGGTCGCGAACGGCGCCGGGTCGGCCTCGGCGTTGAACCGCACCACGTGCGGCAGCAACACACCGTTGATGACGCCGTGCGGCAGGTCGAGCAATCCGCCGACCTGATGGCTCATCGCGTGGGCGGCACCGAGGATGGCGTTGGTGAACGCGAGGCCCGCTTCCAACGCGGCCTGCGCCATCAGCACGCGGGCAGGCATTTCTTTCGGGCGCTCGATCGTGGTCACGAGGTTTTCGGTCACCATGACCACCGAGCGCAGAGCGTGATGGTCGGTCAGCTGATTGTGCCCGAGCGAGACGAAAGCCTCGATTCCGTGCGTCAGAGCATCCAAACCCGTTGCGGCGTTGAGCCATTCGGGCATCGTGGTGAGCAGGCGGGGATCGATCACGGTGATGTCGGGCACCAGCGCACGGCCGAGGATCGTGATCTTGGTGTTGCGCGTGGTGTCGGTGACGATGCAGAACTGCGAGACGTCAGCCCCGGTGCCCGACGTGGACGGCAGGACGACGAGCGGCGGGATCGGCATGGTGGCCTTGTCGACGCCGGCGTAGTCGAGGATGTCACCACCGTTGGCGGACAGGATCGCGATGCCCTTCGCCGCGTCGATCACCGACCCGCCGCCGAGCGCGATCAGCACGTCGCAGCCGTGCGATCGGTAGAACTCGTGGCCGGCCGTGATCTCGTGATCCTTGGGGTTCGGGGTCAGCCCGCTCCACACGTGAGCGGTGACGCACTGCGCGCGCAGGTGCCCGACGAGTTCGTCGACCCAGCCCGCTTCGATCAGCCCGGGATCGGTGACCAGCAGGGGCCGCAGCCCGCCGAGCCGCACCGCGGCGTGCGCGGCCTCGGCCATCGAGTCGATGCCGAACACGATCTCCGGCGCATGAAACTTCAGCAGCCGGGTCGGCACGCCGGACCTACTCACGGGCACCGCCATCGGCGCGATCTCCGCCTGCGCTATCACGTCGCGCACTCCCTGTTGTGTGATCCACGTAACACCATCACCCTACGTGGACCGGCAAGCGCAACCAATGTGCAGGTGGGCAGGTGCCGACCTACCCGATCGGGTAGGTAGTGCGGTCAAGACAGGGCGTGGGCGAGCTCCCCGGCGCGGGCGGCGAGCTGCTCGGCATCGCGCGCAACCACGACCTTGTCGCAGACCTGCGCGTATTCGGGCATGGCGCAGGTCGCCTGGCGCCAATACCTGGTCGGCTCGGGCGTCACCCACGCCAGCCGGTGTACGCGGCGGCGCAGCGCCCGCAGCCGTTCGACGCCGGGTGGAAGCCCGCCGCTGCGGCCGTCGCCGACCATCAGCACCGCGGTCCGGGAATCCAGCGCGTCGGCCTGTCCGCTCAGCATCTCGTCGAACACCTGTCCGTAGTCGCTGCTGGCGTCCAGATCCAGCTGAGCTTCGGCCAGGACCGCGGCCAGCGCGTCGTCACCGCCGGTGCGCAGCAGGATCTCGGTGACGTCGACGGGCCGGTCGACGAACGCCATCACGCGGCATCGGTGGGCCCGCCGGTGCATGGCTTGCGCGAGCCGCAGCGTGAACGCGGTGACCGGCCGCACCGACAGCGAGACGTCAGCGATCACGAGCAGCCGGATACGGTCCGGCAGCGGCGTGCGCATCACGAGGTGGAACGGGACGCCGTCGGTGCGCAGGCTCGCCCGCGTCGTGCGGCGCATGTCGAGCCGGCCGCGCCCCCGCTCCCTGGGCCGCGGGCGCGGCGCACCCCGCATCCGGCGCAACACCTCGTGGCACGCCAGGTCGATGTCGGCGGCCAGCCCCACGTCGGCCGGCCCGTCGGGACTCTCGGGCTCGGCCGCCAGCCCGCAGCGATCGGCCAGCGCAGCGACGAACCCCTCGACCGCCTGGCTGAGCTGGCTGAGCTGCTCGGCCGTCAGTGGCTGATCACCGGCGTCCTCGCCATACGTGCGGGTCGGGTCGTACGCGTCCAGCCACGCGAGGATGGATTGCGGGTCGTCCCAGTGCAGGCCCCCGGCGACGACGGGCGCCACCGAATCGGCAAGGTCACCGGCCACGCTCGACGCGGCCCGGTCCACCTCGACGGTGTAACGCACACCCCTTCTGCCACTGTCTGTTTCGGCCGACACGGTGAGCTGGTTGTCGGCGCCCGTGACGCTGAAATCGTCGTCGTCCTTGTGCGGGTTGAAACCCTTGTCGGCCTCTGGGGCGTCGAAGTGGTCGCCGACCTCTGCGGCGCGCTCGTTGTATTCGGCATAGCGGCCGATCTCTGCGTCCTCGTCGATGTCGAGCTGGTCGGGCAGGCCCGAGCCGGTGTGCGCACGGCTCGGGCCCGCTCCCGGTTCGTGATGTGCCACCGTCACGGTCGCGAACATCGCATCGAAGGCGCGGTCGAATCCGCGTTGTTCACGACCGTATTTCACACAGGTGGCGCGCAGCGCGGCCCGCAACGCCGTCAGATCCTTCGCGCCGAGGAGGCCCAGGACGCGTCGCACCTCGATCACTTCCGCGGGCGAGGTCGCCACACCGGCCCGGCGCAGCAGCTGACCGAACACCGCCGCGGCGATGTCGAGGATTTGCGACGGTGTCACTTTCCGCCGCCGCGTCCGCGGAACGCCGCGGTGGTGGTGTTGGCCGGCCGCGATGCCACGGTGACCCGTTCGTGCACGTCTGTTGTCACAGTTGATGTTTGCGTGAGGTGCCGCAGTGCCACGTCGCGGTCGCTGGTGAACTTCACCAATGTCGAGAGCAGCAGCTCCTGCGATACGTCCCCGCCGAGCAGTGCGGCCGCGCGTGCACCGTCGATCACCTCGGAGATCGACGGGCTCTTGCGCAGCGGAAGCTCGCGCAGGGTGCGGGCGAGTTCGACGACGTCGGCCACGACCGCGGGTTCGACATGCGGCGCACGGACGCCCACGATGTCGCGTTCCCGTTGCGGGGTCGGGAAATCCAGATGGAAGTGCAGGCAACGACGCTTGAGCGCGGCCGACAACTCGCGAGTGTCGTTGGACGTCAACACGACCCACGGCACCGTGCGTGCGGCGAAGGTGCCGATCTCGGGGATCGTGACCTGTCGCTCGGCGAGCACCTCCAGGAGCAACGCCTCCATGGCTTCCTCAGTGCGGTCGACCTCGTCGATCAGCAGCACGACCGGCTCCTCGGACAGCACCGACTCCAGCAGCGGACGCACCGACAAGAACTCCTCGGTGTACAGATCTCGGGCGATCTCGTCAATGCTGTTGCTAGCGACTCGATCACGCATCATCTGTACGTGCAGCAGCTGCTTGGCGTAGTCCCACTCGTAGAGTACGCGGTTGTCGTCGAGTCCCTCGTAGCATTGCAGCCGGATCAGTCGTCGCCCGCCTGCCGCGGCGAGCGCCTTGGCAAGTTCGGTCTTACCGACGCCCGCGGGCCCTTCGAGCAGCAGGGGGCGGTCCAGCGCGGTTGCCAGGTGCACCACGGTAGCGAGGTCGGTGTCGGCGATGTAGTCCTGCCCGCGCAGCGCGTCGGCGAGTTCGGCCGCGCTGTCGAATGAGATCTGCGCGTCGTGCACGGGGATGGTCACGGTGGTCACGGGCTGCCTCCAGGGGGTGGGGCAGAGCAGGGGCGTGCTCGGATGGGGGCGACAGCTCCGCCCCTGCTCTGCCACCGGGTCAGTAGGACTCGTTGATCGCGTGGCCGACGACAGGGATCATCGACTCGACGGTGACCTCGCGGGGGTTGCCCGGCGTGCACCAGTCGTCCTGGATGTGTTCGGAGATCGCCAGGACGGTCTTGTCGTCGCCCTTGATCACCTCGCCCCTGCCCGCGTACTTGCCGGTGTTCATCCGGTTCTTGTCGTACGAGTCGGTGCGAATCTGGCCGAAGTTGTCGGGGATTCCGACATCCTGTGACAACCGGATGGCGGCCTCCACCGCGGCATCGGCGGCCTGCACCGTGGTCATGTTGCGGGTGTCGACGCCCATGGCCGTGGCCAGCTGTGCGTAGCGCTCGTACCGGGCCGGCAGGTTGTACTCCCACACGCGGGGCAGCGCGATCGCGTTGTTGAGGCCGTGGTGGCTGTCGAAGAACGCGCTGACGGCGTGGCTGATCGAGTGCACGATGCCCAGGCCGCCGGAGTTGAACGCCTGACCGGCGATGTACTGCGCGTTCATCATGCCTTCGCGGGCTTTGAGGTTGCGCGGTTCGAACACCGCCTCGCGCAGGTGCTTGGCGACGAGTTCGACTGAGTACAACGCGTTTCCGAGCGAGGGCGCGAAGTCCAGCCGCGACACGAACGGCTCGCTGCCGTGGGCCAGGACGTCGAAGCCGCAGTACGCGGTGAAGTGCTGGGGGCAGCTGTAGTACAGCAGCGGGTCGTCGATCGCGAGCGTCACGATCGTCGCCTCGTCGAATCCGACCCACTTGTGCGGGTGCTCCATGTCGGAGGTGTCGGTGATGACATAGGCCCACGAGGTCTCCGAACCCGTTCCTGCCGTGGTGGATACCGCGATGTGGGGTGGGTTCTGCTTGTTGGTGGACTTCGCGAAGCCTTCGAACTCGTTGATGTTGCGGCCGTCGTGAGCGATCACCACGCGGGCACCCTTGGCGGCGTCATGGCTCGAACCACCGCCGATCGAGATGATGCTGTCGCAGCGCTCCTGTTGGTAGAGCGCGGCGGCTTCCATGACGTTGTAGTCCTTCGGGTTGGACTCCACCTTGTCGTAGAGCACGACCTCGACGCCCTGGTACTCGATCTTGCCGGTGAGTTCCTCGATGATGCCCGAGCCCCGCAGGCCCGTGGTCATCAGCAGGGTGCGCTTGAAGCCCAGGTTTTTGGCCTCCACGCCGATGATGTCGTGGGCGCCGACGCCGAGCAGCGCGCGCGGGAACGGATGGAACTCCTTGATCGGAAAGTCCCAAATCTGGTTCAGCTCAATGGCCATTGGATACTCCTCGCGGTTGGCAGGCGGACGGTGCGCCCGTGCCCACCACAGTGATCTCCCGTGGCCCGCGTCACAACGACTTGCGCGCACTACCGGCCGACCGGCACGCCAGAACTCTCCGATCGGGTAGGTCGGCCAGGCGTGCGCTGCTCACCGGGATGTCAGGTGAGCCCACGGTCTCAGAACCCGAAGTCACTGAGTCCGGGGTGGTCGTCGGGCCGGCGGCCCAGCGGCCAGAAGAACTTGCGGCCGGATTCGGCGATCGGCGCGGTGTTGATCGACGCGTGCCGCGTGTGCATCAGACCGAACTCGTCGAACTCCCAGTTCTCGTTGCCGTACGAGCGGTACCAGTTGCCCGCGTCGTCGTGGTGCTCGTATGCGAATCGGACTGCGATGCGGCTGCCGTCGTACGCCCAGAGCTCTTTGATCAGCCGGTAGTCGAGCTCGGTGTTCCACTTCCGGCTCAGCAGCGCCACGATTTCCTCTCGGCCCGTCGCGAACTCGGCGCGGTTGCGCCAGCGCGAGTCGACGGTGTAGGCGAGTGAGACCTTGTGTGGGTCGCGCGTATTCCATGCGTCCTCGGCCAATCTGACCTTCTCGATCGCACTTTCGCGGGTGAACGGCGGCAACGGGGGCCGTGCGGATTCCGACATTCGACTTCGCTCCCTTTCACGGAGAACGATCGTTCTCCGTCATCTGCTAACGTAGAGAACGTTGGTTCTCCGCGCAAGGGGGTGTGACGTGTTAGACCAGGAAACGGCACGGGAGCGGGCGCTCGAGGCAGCCGAAGAGCTGTTCTATACGCGGGGAATCCAGGCGGTCGGCATGGATTCGGTGCGCAACGCCTCCGGGATATCCCTCAAACGCCTGTACCAGCTGTTCCCGTCGAAGGAAGAACTTGTCCTGCACTTCCTGCGGCAGCGCGATACGCGATGGCAGCGGGCATTGGTCGACCATGTCGAGGCGCAGAAGCCGGACGAGCGAATCACCGCGGTGTTCGACTGGCTCTACAACTGGTTTTCCGAACCCGACTATCGCGGGTGCGCCTTCATCAACTCGTTCGGCGAACTCGGTGGGGTCTCACCTGCGGTCGCCGAGGAGGCCCGCGTGCACAAGAAGGCATTTCACGACTACCTCGCCGGCCTTGCCGACGCCGCCGGGCTGCCACGCACTGTCGCGGATCAGCTCGCACTCCTCGCCGAGGGCGCGATCACCACGGCGGCGATCTTCGGTACACCCAAGCCGGCACAGCACGCACGCGAGGCCGCGCAAGTCTTGATGCGGGCGTCCGGCTAGATCGGAACGGCCGGCCCGGCCCAAACGTCACATGGGCTCGACGGCGGGCGGCTTCCAGGTGTTTTCGGTGATTCCCGGTTCGCCCCAGTAGGCGCGTATGTAGAGGGAGAACGGGCCTTCGGGGGCCGGTAGCCAGTTCGACTCTTGCTCCGGCCCAGGGGTTTTCGCTCCGGCGAAGAGGGTAAGTGATCCATCCTGGCCCCGCGTGAGCGTTTTGTTCTTGGTGCCCAACGAGTATCGGTTCAATTGATTCGGATGGAAGAAATGCTTGTCGTTGTAGAGCGTCAACGACCAGAACCCTTTCACCGGAGGCTCTTGCCCGGCGGGGAATGTGACCCGGTAGCTGCGGTTGCCGTTCAGCGGGGCGCCGGTGGAGTCACGATCTGTGTAGAAGTACTGCGTTTCGTTCGGGCGGTTTTCGAACATGTTGGATTTGGATGTTGCGGTCCGGTTGAAATAGTCGAGGCCGTACGTCGCGTTGTTGACCGACCGGTTCCAGTTGTTGCCGACGGGTACGCCGTTGTGCATCCACTGCAGAAACGGCGTGATGACGTCGGCTTCGCTGGCTATCGCGGTGTCGGTGAGATCCCTCTTGACTGCGGAGTCCTTGGCGGCATCGAGGACCGCCTTGAACTGTGCGTAAAGGGCTTCTTCACCCGGCAGCGGCGCAACCGTGTCCAGAACCGTGCCGATCTGATCGAAGAACTGCTCGGGGACAACCCATTTGGTCTCTCCGCCGCCGTCCGTGGGCGGTGTCGGAAGGCTCGGAAGTTTGGCCCACTCGACGGTCTTCATCGTTCCGTCGAACTCGCCCAGCGGGTAGATGTTGATTTGGTTGATCACCGACTGGATGGCGGCGCGGTCCTCGGGTGTGTCGTCCATGAACACCCGGGGGATTCCGGCGGCCAGGGCGGTCGACGACCGCAGCACCGCTTCCACACCGTCTGGCTTGTCGCCCTTCCAATTGGGGCCGGCAAGGAGGTAGAAACCCGGTTTCGAACCATACGGTTTACCGAGCTCGCCGAATTGATCGGTGCGTTGGTCGTAAAGGGCGTACACCCAGAACCGGTCACCGAAATCCGGGACCTGAATGATGACGGGCTCTTCGTCGAGCGACATGTAGGACAGTCCGTACACGACATCCTGATTCGGGCATGCGATGAACGTCTGTGCAGGATCGATGTAATCCGACAGCATGGCGAGGCGGCCGCGCGGAGCGGCCGGCAGTACGCCGTTGAGACGTCCAGGGTGGGGCGCCTGCGTTATGGCGGCGTTGCGATTGAACATGTTCACCAGCGGCCAGCCCCACACATATGCCATCTGACCGATGGTTCGCGTGTAGCCGGGCTGCATGATCACGCCGGGTTCCGGTTGCGTCATTTTCGCCGACGCCTCGGGCGCGTCTGGCTGCGCCGACGTCGTCGTCGTCGACGCTGGAGTCGCGCCCTCGCGTGAGCACGCGGCCAGTGCCGCCCCGGCACCGAGCGAGGCGGCAGCCAATCCCGCCGCTCCGATTGCCGATCGCCGTGTCAGATGCCAATTCATGTGAAATGCCTTCCGTTTCGGTTTCGGCCAGGTGCTTCATAGCGGAAGTTCGGCATCGAAATTGGCTTTCAGCCACACCGCCATGATGTGCGGCGAAAACCGATGGGAAGCAGACATTTTGATCTGCGCCGCCACGAGACTGCCACACATCTATCCCAGTCTGGCACGCCGCGACTCCGAATATGCCGATTCAAGCCCGAATTGACGCGGCGAAATGCTCCAGGTCCTCAAGAGTCGCGTCGACGTGCGGCGAGATCCGCAGCACCGGTTTGGTCATCTCGAACGGCGCACGCATCACCTCGCACACCGTGGTGACGATGCCGCGTTCTGCGATCAGCCAGGCGCGGACCTTGGTGGGATCGGCACCGTCGGTCGGTTCCAGGGTGGTGATCGCGGTGGGCTCGTCGACGGATTCGACGACGCGCCAACCGGATACATCGGCCAGGACTGTGCGGGCGGTGCGCCCCACCTCCGCGAGCCGACCACGCACGAGTTCCGGCCCGGCCGCGAGATGCTCGCCGATCGCCACCGAGAACCCGATACGGGCCGCGGCATTGTGTTCGCCATGCTCGAAGCTCTGAAGCACGCCTACCGGCACATCCCAATCCGCAGGAGGCATTTGTCGTCGCAGACGTTCGGCCAGTTCCGGCCGCACGGCCAGGACTCCGACGCCGCGCGGCCCGGCCAACCACTTGCGCGACGACGAATACACGGCGTCGGCGCCGACGTTGCAATCCAGATGGCCGAGTGCCTGCGCGGCGTCGATCACGATCGGGATGCCCTCGGCACGGCAGGCAGAGACGAACTCGGCGACCGGTTGCGCGACGCCCCGGTGGCTCGCCAGCGCGGTGAAATGTACGAGAGCCGGAGGATCTGCGGCGAGCTGACGGATGGCCTCGTCGACAAGCACCCGGCCATCGCTGTCGACCGCCAGCGCACGGACCTGAAATCCGTTGGCTGCCATGACCGCGAGGTTCGGCCCGAACTCGCCCGGCAGGCAGGCCAGTGTCCGCTCCCCCGCCCAGCTCGCGAGCAGCAAGCCCAATGAATGGTTGGAACCAGTCGTGTACAGCACGTCCGACGCGTCGAACCCGGTGAGCGCCGCGACCGCGGCGCGTCCGGCGTCGAGTACGGGAGCGGCGGCCTCGAGCGCGACGTATCCGCCCACCTCGGCTTCGTGGCGGGCATGCGCGGTGGCGGCATCGATCACCGCGAAGCTCTGCCGCGAGCACGCGCCACTGTCGAGATGTAAGCCGGCGACCTTGGGGCGGGCATCCCGCCACTGCTGCGCGAGACTCATTTCACCGCCAGCGACAGTCCGAAATCACCTGCCGCGTCGGTCCACCAATGTGTCTGCTGCAGACCGGCTTTCGCGAGCTCTGCGGCGACACCGTCCGGACGGAACTTGCAAGACACCTCGGTCAGCATCTCTTCACCCGCGGCATAGGCCACGTCGAGATCCAATGCTGCGACCCGGACCTGCTGCGGCGCCCGCGCCCGCAACCACATCTCGATGCGCTCCTCGACACTGTTCCACTTCGCGACGTGATCGAAGGCGTTCAAGTCGAAGTCGGCGTCGAGTTCGCGGTTCACCACGGCCAGCACATTGCGGTTGAACGCCGCGGTGACACCTGCACTGTCGTCATAGGCGCGCACGAGCCGCTCGGGATCTTTCACCAGATCAGTGCCGAGCAGCAGGCTGTCGCCAGGCTGGAGAGTGTCGGCAAGGGCGCTCAGGAAGTCCATCCGCGGACCGGGTGTCAGGTTCCCGATGGTCGAGCCGAGGAACACGACCAGCCGCCGCCCGAGTCGCGGGATCTCACCGAGATGCTCTTCGAAATCTCCGCACACCGCATCGATTTCGATGCCGGGATACTCGCGGCCGATCGCGTCACCGGCAGCGCGCAGCACACCGGCGTCGACGTCGAACGGGATGAAGCGGCGCAACGCGCCACCCGCACGCATGGCGTCGAGCAGCATTCGGGTCTTCTCCGAGGTACCGCTGCCCAGCTCGACAAGGGTGTCGGCCCCCGCAGCCGCCACGATCTCGGCGGACCGCTCCCGCAGGATCTGCGCCTCGGTGCGGGTCGGATAGTACTCCGGCAGCCGCGTGATCTGGTCGAACAGGTCACTGCCGACCGAATCGTAGAACCATTTGGGCGGAAGGGTTTTCGGGGTCTGCGTGAGTCCGTCGCGCACATCGCTGCGCAGCGCGGCGGCCGCGGAGTCGGCCGCGAGGTAGTTCGACAGCGAGAGCGTCATGCCGGTCCTTTCAGAGGTGTCAGCTCGACGTGAGAGTCATGCACGTGGACCAGGTGGCGGTCCGGGATGTCCTGCCAGCCGGGATCGTCGTCGTAGGGTTCGCTCGCGAGCACCACGCCGTCCGGGCAACGCAACAGCGACAGCGTGTCGCCCCAGGTCGTGGCGAGCATCCGAGAACCGTTGGCGGCCAATATGTTAAGCCGGGCGTTCGGGTCACGGCCACCGACCTCTACAATCGTGTCGCCCAGCGCGTCGAGGCCGCGTTCGAAGATCAGTGCCGCGAGCACCGCACTGTCGACGGCGGATTCGGCATGCGCGGTCAGCGGCAGAACCGCGCGGTCGACGAGGCCGTTGTGCGACAGCAGCCACTGGCCGTCGCTGAACGGAGCCGACGCCGACGGTTCGATCGGCATGCCGATGGTTGCCGACCGCACCGCGGCCACGATGCAGCCACTGCGCAGCGCAGGCGCGACCGACGCGAACGAGGCATCGCCCCACAGTGGTTTGTCGCTGCGCCAGCGCGCGGGCCGCCCCGTCGGCAGATCAGGCGAGAAAAAGCCCGCACCCCAGCCGTCGGCGTTCATCAGGCCGTGCTTCTGTCGCCGTGGCGCATAGGACTGCACCAGCAGCGCCTGCGGCGGGTCGAGCACGAGCGAGGCCACCGATCGGGGTTCGCCGAGCCAGCCCAGGTGTCGGCACATTACGAGGCGTCCCAGGCCAGCCGCACACCCGAGAAGATCTGCCGCCGGATCGGATGGTCCCAGTTGCGGAAACTCGGCCGCAGGATGCTGGGCGCGACGGCCCAGGATCCGCCCCGCAGCACTTTGTAATCGCCGTCGAAGAACGGCTCGGTGTAACGGTCGTACACCATCGGCGTGAAGCCCGGCCACGGCCGCAACGGTGAGCTCGTCCACTCCCATACGTCGCCGAGCATCTGCTCGACGCCGTAGGCCGACGCGCCGTTCGGATACGCACCGACAGGTGCGGGCCGGAGCGCATCGCCGCCGAGGTTGACGAGCATCTCGGTCGCCTCTGTTGCGCCCCAAGGGAATCGGCGCCGGCCGCCGGCGACGGGATCCCACGCGCAGGCTTTCTCCCACTCGACCTCGGTCGGCAGCCGCGCACCCGCCCAGGCCGCGTAGGCCTCGGCTTCGAAGTACGTCACATGCTGAACGGGTTCGTCGGGCGGGATCGACTCGACATGGCCGAACCGGGTGCGGGTGCCGTCGGCGTTCCAGAACTGCGGGGCGGTCAGACCCGCATCCTGCCGATGCGCCCAGCCACGTTCGGACCACCACCGCGGCTCGTCGTATCCGCCGTCGGCGATGAACTCACGCCATTCGCCGTTCGTCACCGGCACGCGGCCGATGCGGAACGACGCCACGTCGACGACGTGCGGCGGCCGTTCGTTGTCGAGTGAATGCGGTTCGGTGAACTCGTCCACCCCGAGCACGAACGGCCCGCCCGGGATCAGCACCGAGGTGCCCGCCACCGACGGCCGGCCTGCGGGCAGGGCCGAGCCGGTGTCGAGTATCGCCTGGCCTTGCCGAAGATTGAGTGCCTGCAGCATGGTCTCGTCGTGCTGGTTCTCGTGGCTGATCACGAGGCCGAAGTTGAACCCGGCATCATCGTCATGCAGCGCGTCGAGGGCGTCGAGCGCTTTGGAGCGCACCGTTGCGCAGTAGGCGCGCGCATCGGCCGGCGGAAGCAGTGGCAGGTCGACACGGCTCGCACGCGAATGCACGAATGCGTCGTACAGCCGGTCCACCTCGGGCGTCAGCATCCCTGGCCGGTCCGGGTTGCCGTCGCGCAGCAACCACAGTTCCTCCTGCTGCCCGATATGGGCCAGATCCCACACCAGCGGACTCATCAGCGGGTTGTACTGGCGGTGTAGTTCTGCGTCGTCGAAGTCGACCAGCCGCAGGGTCCTCTCCCGGGCTCTCGTGAGCTCTCGGGCCAGCATCTCGCGTGTGGTCAAAGCTCACCTTTCGCCAGTTGGCTCACCGCGGCGGCGATTCCGTGTTGGACTACCCGATCCGCGAAGTCGTCAGCCGGGCACCGTCCCTGTTCGACCGAACGCACCAAAAGCCGCATCGATTCCTCAAGTTCGGCCGGTGCCCGCTCAGCCGCGGCCTGTACGCACGTCACCGCCGCGGCATGCAGGTGGCGATCGGCCAGGCCGGCCTGGGCGGCACGATCCCATGCGGTGGCGACCGGTTCGGTGGCCTGTGTCGCGATCTCGGCGGCGGCCGGATCGTCGAGCAGCGTGGTGAGGGCGAACACCGCAGCGGGCCACAGTGCGTCCGGCACGCTGTCGAGGTAGCGGATCTCCAGCCAGCGACGCGGCCGCACCGGCGGGAAGAGCGTCGTGAGGTGGTAGTCGAGGTCGGCTTCGGTCGGGCGGCGGCCACCCAGCACCGCCCGGCCATCGGCCCAGTCGGCGAACGGAACCCAGTTCGTCACCGGCACCGCGTCGGGCGAGTTGACCAGCATCACGGGCGCCCGCAACGCATAGCGCGCCCAATCGCTGGCCGGATCGTCGCCGTCCACACCGAGGATCGGCCCGCACCTGGCGGAATCCAGCTGACCCCATACCCGCTGGCGCGTGGAACTCCAGCCGGTGAACTGCCCGCCCAACACCGGCGAATTCGCGGTGATGGCGATCATCATCGGGCCGAGGGCATGCGCGAGCCGCACGCGATCGGCCCACCCGGCACGGGGTCCGGCGTCGAGGTTGACCTGAACCGAGGCCGTCGACGTCATCATCGCGGCACCCGGTTCGGCCGACCCGCTTGCCGCGAAGAACTGCTCCATCGCCTGATAACGCCGCCCCGGGTTGACGCGCTGCGTCGGCCGCAACGGATCGGTGCCGAGCAGTACGAGGCCCAGACCTGCCCGCGCGAACGCCGTGCGCAGCACGGCCCGGTCGGCCAACAGTGCGTTGATGGCCGCCATCGGGCCATCGAACGGCGGTCCGGACAGTTCGACGGCGCCGCCGGGTTCGACCGTGATCCGGCTGCCCCCTGGCAGCGGCGGCACGGTCGCGATCACCGCCGAAAGCTCGTCCCAGCCGGGACGGCGCATCGGATCGGTGAGGTCGTAACAGTGCGCTTCGATCTCCAGACCCACCCGGCCGGCCGGCCCGTCCTGCAGGCAACTTTCACCGACATGTGCTGCGGCTTGTTCTGCGCTGGTGAACTCCTTGGGTGGTAAGCGGCCTGCGTCAACTCTGATGGGTACGGCCATGGCAACACCCCTCCCGGTCCTTACCGGTGTCGGACCGTCTGGTGTCCTCTATCTTCCAGATGGCACCGACAAGTCGCGACCCCCTTATTGCCCGAGCGTGTTCTGCATCGCGCCGGCCAGCACATTGACCGCGGGGCCGCCGTTGCCGGACTGGCACACTTTTGCCTGCAGCAGCACATTTTCGCGCTTGCGCGTGGTCGTGAAACAGCGGCGGTCGGTGCCGGCCTCCTGTTTGACCCAATCGGCGTCGGTTGCGCCGGCCGGCCCACCGGTGAACGTCCACACCTCGTTGACGAAGTTGTCGAGATGCATCGTCGTCGTCTGGCCCGAGCAGCCGACCGTCCGGTCGACGACACGGTGGAACGCCCGATCGGCCGCATCGGGGTTCGCGAAGACACCGACGGCCTGCTTGACGAGATGAGTGTCGTCGCCCGCGGCGGTCTGGGTCGTTGCGCCGTTGAACGACGCCAGATCCGGGTCGTTGTACACCTCGGGCAGCCCGACGTCGGCCCAGTTGTTGCATACCGGGTTGTCCACCGAGAACGCCTGGAACGGTTCGGTGAACTCGGCTTCCCACCGCATCGGGGCGCCGACGATGTTGCCAACCGAACCCTTCGGCATGACGGCGTAGGACACCACACCCGGATCCGACGGACGTGCACCCGCAGGTGCCGCCAAGGCCAACGCGAGACCAGCCACCCCGAGACCCACAGTCACGGCACGCATGGGCTCGATCATGCCAGTCAGTACACGGTGCGGGTGCAATAGGTCCGGGCGGGCGACGGGTACGGCCACGCGAATTGCCCCGCCGCAGTTGGACATGCGGCCTGGTTACGGACGTCGAGCCGCTGCGTCACCTGCACCAACACCCCCTGACCGCGGTCCGCGCAGTCGGCCAGCTCGACGACCCCGGCAGGCAGGCCGAGTTCATAGCAGTGATCGGCAACGAGGTTGGGCACGAGGCACAGACGGGCGGTCGACGGGTCGGCGTACTCGGCGGGCAGATGCTGATATTCGCTGCTCGGGCAGGCTCCATTACCGTCGGCGATCGCACCGACCGTGTAGCTCGGGTCCGTGCTGCAGTCGACCTCGGCGGCGCGGACCACCTCGGGCGCTGACGGCGTCCCCGCCGGGACGCGCACGCAATCCCCGACGGCAAAGACCATCACCGCGCCGCGTTGCGGTTCGGCGCCTCGCAGGCCACAGCCGCTGGCCGCCAGCAGGACCGCCAGCAGCGCAACGAGAACCCGACCGCGCGTCATGGTTAGCGAGAATCTCACGATTCGGGCTGCCATGCCCATGGCTTCGGATGAAAAGCAGAAGCCCCGGCCACCGAGGGGTCGTGGCCGGGGCGTCCTGCGGGCTGCAGATGTGGTCTAGGCGGTGCTGCGATTCTCCTGGCAGTCTGCGCAGAGTCCCCAGAAGACGACCTCGGCCTCATCGACCGTGAAGCCACCGAGGTGGGAGGGCTCCAGGCATGGGGTCTCCCCCACTGTGCAATCGACGTCCGCCACCCGGCCGCATACTCGGCACACCAGGTGGTGGTGGTTGTCACCCGTTCGGGTCTCGTACCGGGCCGACGAACCGGCAGGCTCGATCCGGCGGACGAGACCGGCATTGACACAGGCGCGAAGCACGTCGTACACGGCCTGGGTGGACACCGATCCCAGATTCTGGCGAACCCGGCCTGCCACATCGTCTGCAGTCGAATGCGGCTGGGCAGCCAGCGCCTCCAGCACCGCGACTCGCGGCGCAGTCACCCGCAACCCGACGGCCCGCAACAGGGCCTTCGGGTCGTGGTCATGCACCGTGGTCACGAATCCAGTATGCGCGCATTTTCTGGAATCGGTCAAAAAGAGCGGTTGTGATTATGGTCGCGCCGGTGCGGTCGGCGTCGGCGCCTCCGGACGGTCCGGTGCCGACGGCGGACGGAACTCCGGTCCACCGCCCGGTCCGAACGGGGGGAACATCCGCTCGGCGGGCGCCATCATGGGCGGCGGTCCGCCACGGTGGAACATCATGACGCCGTGACGATCGCCGTGACCGCCGCGGTGGTGGTCACCGCCACCGGAATGGGCGCCGAGGACGAACCCCGTCCCGAAGATCACGGTGACGATGAAGACGACGCCCGCGACGATGCCGACCCATGCGGCGGCTTGGACGACACGGCTCTGCCTGCGCTCGGGCACGACGGGTGTCGCGGGGGCTTGGGCGACCGGCTCAGAGGTGACAACCGGACCGGTCGGGGGCTCGGACGTAGCTGGTGTTTCTGTCATGCCACGAGCATGCGAGCGCTATTCAGGTGCCGATCAAGAATCAGCTATGAATCAGCTATGAAACGCAGCGCCGGTAGCGCCCGCCGGGCCCGGTAGCGCGCCCGACCACAGGTGCCCTGAACGCCGCGTCACTCCCAGGGTTTGATCGGATTCACGACGTACTGCAGCACGCGGTACGGCGTTCCGCCGCGCGGCGTGGTGTTCCACTGACTGACGAACACGCGGACCTCATCCAGGGTCGAGCCAGGGGAAATGTAGCCGCCGTACGGCTGGGCCAATCGGTTGATCTCGGGCGGGGGCAGCGCCTCGGCCGGATCCGGCCACTCGCCGGCGACCACGACCGTCGTCACCGGCGCGGTCCCCAGCCCGGTCGGATCGTCGGCGACCCGCATCTCCATGTTTCCCGTGCTCGCGTTGAAATACGACAGCACCGACTTGCCGTCGATCTGCCGGATGCTCATCTCCCCCACCCGGTCGGCCCACAGCGCGGTCGGCGGCTTACCCCAGCCGGCTCCAGGTGCCGCGGACCAGCCCTGCCAGGCCGCCCGGTCGGTGAACGTCTGCGG
Organism: Mycobacterium venezuelense; assembly: GCF_054919535.1. Classification (NCBI taxonomy): domain Bacteria; kingdom Bacillati; phylum Actinomycetota; class Actinomycetes; order Mycobacteriales; family Mycobacteriaceae; genus Mycobacterium; species Mycobacterium venezuelense. The sequence continues at coordinate 77,035 of NZ_JBONDW010000014.1, read as the reverse complement.
CGTCGCCCGGTACAGGAACACCGGACCGCTGCGGTCGAAGTTGTTGGCGACGATGTAGACCCACCCGCGCGGCGAATCCGGAGTGGGGATCGGGTCGTAGTACCCGCTGATCTGTGACTGCGCACCGCCCAGATACGACGCGTCCCGCGCCGAACCGGCAATGGTCGGCCAGTTTCCTTGCGCCGCATCGGCTTTCACCAGCCGCGAGGTCTGCGGCACCAGGTTTCGCGTGGTGGTCACCATCATGTAGTTCTCGCGGTTGATGGCCACGACACCCGCGGGAAGCTGGGAACCACCCGGCGGTGTCGCATCGGCCAGCAGCGGTTTGTCGACCCCGCTGACGCCGTCGTAGCGGACCCCGGCCGGATCGTCGATGGATTCGGGCTCGACGTGCAGCGCGATGGGTGAGTACCAGCCACCGAATCCCACGGCCTGACCGGCGAAGCTGTCACCACATACCTGCAGCACCCGGCTCGGGAACTCCATGAACTCACACAGATCGGTCGCGCCGATACCGTAATCGCCTGTCGGCGTGCCGGTTCCGGCTATCGGCCCGATGCGCAGCACCTGGCCGGGCGCCAGTTTCGGCAGAACCGGCTCAGGCCACGGCTCCGGTGGATTCGCGTACGCCACCGCCGCCTGCCACACCGACGCAGCGATGAGCACCGCGGCAGCGGAGAACCAGCGGGCCACCCGAAAGGGTCAGAGCTCGGCGGCCAGCAACTCGGCGATCTGAATGGTGTTCAGCGCCGCACCTTTTCGCAGGTTGTCGCCGGACACGAACAGCGCGAGACCGCGCCCTTCGGGCACACCGGGATCCTGGCGGATGCGGCCGACCAGTGACTCGTCGACACCGGCGGCGGCGAGCGGCGTCGGCACGTCGACGACCTTGACCCCGGGCGCCGACGCCAGCAGCTCCGTCGCGCGCGACACCGAAAGCGGTTCGGCGAACTCGGCATTGATCGACAGCGAGTGACCGGTGAACACCGGAACCCGGACGCACGTGCCGGAGACGAGCAACTCGGGAATGCCGAGAATCTTGCGGCTCTCGTTGCGCAGTTTCTGGTCTTCGTCGGTCTCGCCCGACCCGTCGTCGACCAGGGAACCGGCCAGCGGAACGATGTTGAACGCGATCGGGGCGACGTACTTGACGGGCGCGGGGTAATCGAGCGCGGACCCGTCATGCACCAACTGCTCGACACCGTCGATCACCGCACGCGCCTGCGAAGCCAGCTCTTCGACACCGGCCAGGCCACTGCCTGACACAGCCTGATAGCTCGACACGATGAGCCGGGTCAGGCCCGCTTCGTCGTGCAGCGGCTTGAGCACCGGCATCGCGGCCATCGTGGTGCAGTTCGGGTTGGCGATGATGCCTTTAGGACGTCGCCCGGCGTCGCGCGCGAAGTTGACCTCGCTGACGACCAGCGGCACGTCGGGATCCTTGCGCCAGGCCGACGAGTTGTCGACGACGACTGCACCGGCCTCGGCGAATCGCGGCGCCTGCACACGCGACATCGTCGCGCCCGCGGAAAACAGCGCGATGTCGAGGCCGGACGGGTCGGCCGTCTCGCTGTTCTCGACCTCGATCTCCTGGCCGCGGAACGGCAGCTTCTTGCCCTCGGACCGCGCGGATGCGAAGAACCGCACCGAGCTGGCCGGGAAGTTGCGCTCTTCCAGCAGGGTGCGCATGACCTGGCCGACCTGGCCGGTGGCTCCGACGACTCCGATGTTGACCATCTAACGCCCCGTTCCGCCGTAGACCACGGCCTCGTCGTCGCTGCCGAGGCCGAACGCCTCGTGCAACGCCGAGACGGCCTTGTCGAGTTCGGTGTCCTTGATCAGCACCGAGATGCGGATCTCCGAAGTCGAGATCAGGTCGATGTTGACGCCAACCTCGGCCAGCGCCTCGCAGAACGTCGCGGTGACGCCGGGGTGGCTGCGCATGCCCGCGCCGACGAGCGACACCTTGCCGATGTGATCGTCGTACAGCACCTGGCTGAACCCGATCTCTTCCTTGAGGGCGGTCAGCTTCTCCACCGCACCGGGACCGCTTTCGCGCGAGCAGGTGAAGGTGATGTCGGTCTTGCCGTCTTCGATCTTGGAGATGTTCTGCAGCACCATGTCGATGTTCACGTCGGCCTCGGCAACCGCACGGAACACCTTGGCGGCGTAGCCGGGCACGTCGGGAAGCCCCACCACCGTGACCTTCGCCTCGCTGCGGTCGTGGGCTACTCCGGTCAGGATGGCGTCTTCCATGGGGATGTCCTCGATCGATCCTTTGACAATGGTGCCGGGCTTGTCCGAATACGACGAGCGGACGTGTATCGGAACGTTGTACCGGCGGGCATATTCCACGCAGCGCAGCATCAGCACCTTGGCACCGCATGCCGCCATCTCCAGCATTTCCTCGAACGACACGGTGTCGAGGTGGCGGGCGTTGGGCACGATGCGCGGATCGGCGGTGAAGATGCCGTCCACGTCGGTGTAGATCTCGCAGACGTCGGCATTCAGTGCGGCGGCGAGGGCCACCGCGGTGGTGTCGGAACCGCCGCGCCCCAGCGTGGTGACGTCCTTGCTGTCCTGGCTGACGCCCTGGAATCCGGCGACAAGCACGATCTGGCCCTCGTCGAGCGCATCGCGCAACCGGCCCGGGGTGACGTCGATGATCTTGGCGTTGCCGTGCGTGCCGGTGGTGATCACGCCGGCCTGTGACCCGGTGAACGAGCGGGCCTGCGCGCCGAGCGACTCGATGGCCATCGCGACCAGCGCGTTGGAGATGCGCTCACCGGCCGTGAGCAGCATGTCCATCTCACGCGGCGGCGGCGCGGGCGAGACCTGGCGCGCCAGGTCCAGCAGGTCGTCGGTGGTGTCGCCCATCGCGGAGACGACTACGACGACGTCGTTGCCTGCCTTCTTGGTCTCCACGATCCGCTCGGCGACCCGGCGGATCCGCTCGGCATCCGAAACCGAGGATCCGCCGTATTTCTGTACGACGAGCGCCACTGTCTGCCCTTCAAAAGCTGGGAATGAGTCGCATCAAGGATAAGGGAGACACGCATCCGATTTTGTCCGCCGGTAGCTTGGCGGACGTGCCCGAGGCCCCGAGCGACCGGCTGGCCACCACCAGCGTCCCGATCCACCGCGATCTCGCAGCCCGCTGGAGCCCGCGCGCCTTCGACCCCGAAGCCGTCGTCACTGGTGAGCAGCTCACCGCGGTGCTGGAAGCCGCGCGCTGGGCGGCCACGTGGGGACATCGGCAGCCCGTGCGGTTTGTGGTCGGCACGCGAGACGACGAGACGTTCGCCACACTCGCCGGCCTGCTGAAGCGCGGCAACAGCTACGCCAACGCCGCCGGCGCCCTGATCCTGGTCTGCGCCGACGAAGGTGAGGACGAGCGCACCGCGCTGTATGCGGCCGTCGACGCAGGCGCCGCGATCGCCCAGCTGACCGTCGAGGCGGTTTCGCGCGGACTGATCGCGCACCCGATGGCGGGGTTCGACGTCGACCGCGCGCGGACCGCGTTCGGGATTCCCGACGGCGTGCGGCCGCTGACGGTCGTCGCGGTCGGACGGCTGGGCGACTACGCGGCCGTGGACGAAGCCATCGCCGAGCGCGACAGCCGGCCACGCGAGCGGCTGCCGCTCGACGAGATCGCGTTCAGCGCCCACTGGGGCACGCCGCTGCGCTAGACGGTCCACCAGTTCGCGCCGTCGGAGATGACGTCGAACACATCGCCCCCGCCCGGCAACCGCACATGCCGCTGGCCGTCGACCTCTTGGCCGCTCGGCGCGATCAACCGGCTCGCGCCGATGGCGAGGTTCTTGACGGTGTAGCGGTTGACGTTGCCGACGGCGCTGGGCAGTGTCGCCTCGGCGCCATGGTCGAGCAGGTACACGTACTCGGTGCCCGGTGCGGCGGCCATCGTGACATGGTCGCTTACGGAGATCACCACGCGCGTAGGCAGATTCGCCGAGGTGTTGCCTGCGATGCCGACGTTGTGGCCGGAGGCCCTGACCGCCGCGACACTGAAACCGTTGTTGTCCCATTGGTTTCCGGAGATCGCGAGGTCGTCGACGTACTCGGCGTCCACCGCATACGACCACCCGGCGCCCTCGTCCTCGTTGGCGATGAAGTTGCCGGTGATGTTGAAACCCTTGGTGCGGCGGTCGGCGTCTCGGGAGTAGATGCCGATCGCCGGGTAGGCGTCGGGCGCACCCTTGCCGCCGTTGGTGATGTTGTTGGCGACGATCTGCACCTGGGGGCTGTCCGACTCCAGCCAGGGCGGCATCGTGTAGATGATCGCCTCACGCCGGGCCCCTTCGCAGATGTTGCCGACGATCGTCAGCGATTTGTTGCCGCGCAGCTCGATGTTGTTCTGCGGCGAGCCGTTCAGGTGATTGGCGAGGATGCGGACCGGACCGCTCTCCACCGACAGGTTGGGCCCGGTCGAGCCGATGTTGTTGTTGGCGATCCACGAGTCGTAGAACAGATAGGTCGTGTAAATGCCGTAGCCCGTGGACTGTTCGACGAAGTTGTCGTCGATCCAGTTGAGCAGACCTTCGGCCGTGGCGTTGAGCCGCATGCCGTAGTCGGTCCAGCCGCGCACGCGGCAATGCCGGATGTAGCTCTTGTCGAGATCCACGTCGAGCCCGGGCCCGCCCTGGGAATTCGCGTCCAGCACCAGATTTTCGATACGGCACTCGATCCATCGTCCAGAGACGGGCGCGAAGTTTCCGGTCGCCAGCAGGCGCGCGGCCCGCTCACCATCCCCCAACAGCCAGACTCTCGCGAGTCCCGCCTGGTCCCCGACCGAACCCGAAAGCGCGTAGTCGCCTGCGGGAAAGAACACCGTGCCGCCCGAGTCGGCAACGGCACGAATGGCGGACTGCACCGCCGCGTAATCGTCGGTCACACCGTCGCCGGTTGCGCCGTGAGAGCGGACGTCCACGACTGCCATCGGCCAATGGTAGGTGTGCGCGCGTCGAATCAGGTTTAACGCGCCCGCAACACGCGATGACTGTCCACGTAACAGAAACATCGGTTACTGCCGGTGATCGGCCCGTCCGGGCCGCCACCCCCAGGAGATGTTTGATGGATACAGGAACCACGGCATTCATGCTGTGCTGCATCATCGGCCTCACGCTGATGATTCCCGGCCTCGCGCTGTTCTACGGCGGCATGGTCTCGGTCAAAAGCTCGACCAACATGATGATGATGACCTTCGGTGCGGTAGCTGTTGTCGGCCTGCTGTGGGTCCTGTTCGGGTTCTCGATGGTCTTCGGCACGTCCTATGGCGGATTCGTCGGCAGCTTCACCGAATTCGCCGGCATGACGAACCTGACCGAACCGATGACGACCGTCGACGGGCTGCCCATCAGTTTGTTCTCTCTGTTCCAAGCCTTGTTCGCGGCGATCACCGTCGCGCTCATCTCCGGTGCGGTCGCCGACCGGATGAAGTTCGGCGCCTGGATGATCTTCGCCGCGGTCTGGGCCGTGCTGGTCTACTTCCCCGTCGCACACTGGGTGTTCGCCTTCGACGGCGTCGTCACCGAGAACTCGGTCGGCGGCTGGATCGCCAACAAGCTCCACGCCATCGACTTCGCCGGCGGCACCGCGGTGCACATCAATGCCGGTGCGGCGGCCCTGGCGGTCGCGATCGTGCTGGGCAAGTCGGCCATGTTCGGTCAGCTGCGCAAGCCGCACAACGTTCCACTGACGCTGCTCGGCGCAGGCATGCTGTGGGCCGGCTGGTATGCGTTCAACGGCGGATCCGCTCTGGCCGCGGGCAATTCGGCCGCGATCGTCATGGTCACCACATTCGTCGCGACCTGCGCCGCGGTGCTGGCCTGGCTGGCCGTCGAGAAGTTCAAGACGGGCCACGTCACCGGTGTCGGCGCGGCGTCCGGCGCGATCACCGGCCTGGTGGCGATCACGCCCGCGTGCGGTGCGGTCACCCCGATCGGCGCGATCTTCGTCGGCGGCATCGCGGGCGCGATCTGCGTGTACGCGGTCGGCCTCAAGGACAAGTTCGGTTACGACGACTCGCTGGACGTGGTCGGCGTGCACCTGGTCGGCGGTGTCGTCGGCACGCTGTTGATCGGGTTCTTCGCCAGCGAAGGCATGCCCAACGCCGTCAACGGCCTGCTCTACGGCGGTGGTATCGACCAGCTGTGGCGGCAGGCCGTCGCGGCCGCCGCGGTGATGGCCTACTCGTTCGTGGTCGCCTATGCCATCGCGTTCGCGATCAAGAAGACCATGGGCATCCGCATCTCGCCCGACGAGGAGGAGAAGGGTATCGACTCCAAGTTCCACCGGGACTCGGCGTACGAGCTCGAATTCGCCTGATCTGAACGATGATTCCCCGGCCCGGCCGCCGCGGACGATTTTCGCGGCGACCGGTCACCGGGGTTTCGTCGGCTTGCTGAAGTTTCCCACTGTGATACATTGATTCCCGACAAGAGACGAAAGTTCTGGAGCCATGACCCTCGATCTCGCCACTCTCGCCGAACAGTCCGGCACGAAGTTCATCCTCGCCCTGTTCGTGGACCTGCGCGGAAAGCCTTGCGCCAAGCTCGTTCCCGTTGAAGCCATCGATATGCTGGCCACCGAGGGCGTCGGTTTCGCGGGCTACGCCGTTGGCGCCATGGGCCAGGAGCCCAAGGATCCGGACCTGATGGCGATTCCGGATCCCGCGTCGTTCACGCCGATCCCGTTCATCAAGGAGGGCCTCGCCCTCGTGCACTGCGATCCGCACGTGGAAGGCAAGCCGTGGCCGTATGCGCCGCGCGTCATCCTCAAGGGGCTCATCCAGCAGGCCTCCGACGCCGGATTCGAGCCGTGGGTCGGTGCGGAGGTCGAGTATTTCCTTTTGCGCCGCAACGCCGATGGCAGTCTGGTGACCGCCGACGCCGCCGATACCGCCGCCCAGCCGTGTTACGACGCGCGCGGGGTCACCCGGATGTATGACCACCTCACCGCGATCTCCACGGCGATGAACCAGCTGGGTTGGTCCAACTACGCCAACGACCACGAGGACGGCAACGGCCAGTTCGAGCAGAACTTCGAGTTCGCCGACGCACTCACGACGGCCGACCGCGTGATCACGCTGCGTTACCTGCTGTCGATGATCGCGGCCGAACGCGACATGGTGGCCACGTTCATGCCCAAGCCCTTCTCCGACCGCACCGGCAGTGGCCTGCACTTCCATCTGTCGCTGACCAGCGGCGGCAACCCGGTGTTCCCTTGCGAGACCGACGAGCGGGGATTGGGACTGTCGGAGACGGCGTACGCGTTCATCGGCGGCATCCTCGACCATGCGTGCGCGCTGCAGTCCGTCGTCGCGCCAACGGTCAACTCCTACAAGCGAACCGGTGCGGTCAGCACCGCGTCGGGCGCCTCCTGGGCACCCCGCAAGCCCAGCTACGGCGGCAACGACCGCACGCACTACATCCGCGTACCCGACAACCAGCGCATCGAACTGCGCGGCGGGGACGGGTCGGCCAACCCGTATCTGGCGATCGCGGCGGCGCTCGGCGCCGGATTCGACGGCATCAAACGCAGTGTCGACCCGGGCGCCATTGGCACCCAGGGTGTCTCGGCCCTACCGCCCACGCTGCTGCACGCGGTCGACGCACTCGAAACCGATCCGGTGGTCGCAGGCGTGCTCGACGTCGCTGGCGACGGTGTGGCCACCTATTTCGCGAACGTCAAGCGCGAGGAGTTCTTCACCTACCACGGCGCCGTCACGCCGTGGGAGATCGACACCTATCTGACGGCCTTCTGAGAGGACAGCAAGAATGTGCGGGATCGTGGGGTTGCACCTGCGCACACCGGAGCTCTATCCCCGGTTGGGTGAACTACTGAGCGGCATGCTGGGTGAGATGTCGGACCGGGGCGCCGATTCGGCGGGCGTCGCGGTCTACGGCGACCCGGTGTGGTCGCCACCAGGACGCGGATGCGTCTCGGTGACCGACCTGCCCGAGCAGCCCGATCTCGGCCCGGATGTCGACGTGGTGCAGGTTGATTCGACCTATCTGCTGTCATCCGACGAGGGTTCCGAGGCTCTGTTCGAGCGCGTCAAAGCGGCATATCCGCAGGCGCTGATCGCGGGCTTCGGCGCCGATCTGGCCGTGCTCAAGGGCGTGGGCCACCCCCGCACGCTGACCGACGCGTGGGGTCTGGCCAAGGCCCAGGGCTGGCAGGGCGTGGGGCACACCCGGATGGCCACCGAGTCGGCCGTGACGCCGTCGGGTTGCCATCCGTACACGGTGGGGCCGCAGCAGTGCCTCGTGCACAACGGATCCTTCGCAAACCACGCCACGATCCGGCGCGAACTCCGCCGTGCCGGTGTCGAGTTCGACAGCGAGAACGACACCGAGGTGGGCGCGCGGTTCGTCGCACAGCAGCTGGCGGCGGGCCGCGATGTGGAAAGCGCGCTGAAGGAACTGTGTGTCACATTCGACGGTTTCTACACGCTGTTGGTGTCCAACCACGATTCGTTCGCGGTGGTGCGTGACGCGATCGCCTGCAAGCCCGCGGTGATCGCCGAGACCGCCGACTGGGTCGCGATGGCGAGCGAGTACCGGGCCCTCTCGGGGCTGCCCGGCGTCGAATCCGCCAAGATCTGGGAACCCGAACCGGAGGTCGTCTACGCATGGACCAGGTAACTCTCACCGCGACCGGATTCGACCTGCGCACAACACCTTTGCGTGAGGTCAACACCGCACTGCACGAGCCCGGCATCGACGGCGAGTTCGTGATCGAGCATCCCGCCGGTGCCCACAACGTGGCGGTCGGCCTCAACGCGCCGGTCACCGTGACCGTCGAGGGACATGTCGGCTACTACGCGGCCGGGATGAATCAACTCGCCGACATCACCATCAACGGCAATGCAGGCACCGGCGTTGCCGAGAACATGATGAGCGGCACCGTGCGGGTCAAGGGCAACGCGTCGCAGTCGGCCGGTGCGACCGCACACGGCGGCCTGCTGGTCATCGAGGGCGACGCCGCGGCGCGCTGCGGCATCTCGATGAAGGGCGTCGACATCGTGGTGGGCGGCGACATCGGTCACATGAGCGCGTTCATGGCGCAGGCCGGCCGTCTGGTGGTCCGCGGCAATGCCGGTGAGGCCCTTGGCGACTCGATCTATGAGGCACGCATCTACGTGCGCGGCGATGTCGCGTCGCTGGGCGCGGACTGCGTCGCCAAACCGATGCGGCCCGAACATCACGCCGAGCTGTCGGAGCTATTGGCGGCGGCGGGTTATGACGACGACACCGCGGACTACGCCCGCTACGGCTCGGCCAGAAACCTCTACCACTTCCACGTCGACAATGCGAGTGCCTACTGATGACGTTCACGACAGACGATCGCGCCCGGCTCGGCCTGCGCGAATCCGCCACCTTCGACCGCCCCACGATCGCCGCGATCCAACGCGCCGCCGAGACCGGCATCTACGACATCCGTGGCTGGGGCGCCAAGCGACCGCTGCCACATTTTGATGACCTGCTGTTCCTCGGGGCGTCGATGTCGCGCTATCCCCTCGAGGGTTACCGCGAGCGCTGCGGCACCGACGTGGTGCTCGGTGACCGCAACGCCAAACATCCACTGCATCTCGATATCCCGGTCACCATCGCGGGTATGAGCTTCGGCGCGTTGTCCGGCCCGGCCAAGGAGGCACTGGGCCGCGGAGCCAGCGAGGTCGGAACGTCGACCACCACCGGCGACGGCGGCATGACGCCCGAGGAACGCGGGCAGAGCAAGTACCTCGTCTACCAGTATCTGCCGTCGCGCTACGGGATGAATCCCGACGATCTGCGCAAGGCCGACGCGATCGAGGTGGTGCTCGGCCAGGGCGCCAAACCGGGCGGCGGCGGAATGCTGTTGGGCCAGAAGATCTCTCCACGCGTCGCGGGTATGCGCACGCTGCCCGAGGGCATCGATCAGCGTTCGGCGTGCCGCCATCCGGACTGGACGGGACCCGACGACCTCACCATCAAGATCAATGAACTGCGCGAGATCACCGACTGGGAAAAGCCCATCTACGTCAAGGTCGGCGCGACCCGCACGTACTACGACGTCAAGCTCGCGGTGCACGCCGGAGCCGACGTCGTGGTCGTCGACGGCATGCAGGGCGGAACGGCAGCCACCCAGGATGTGTTCATCGAACACGTCGGCATCCCGACGCTCGCGGCGGTCCCGCAGGCCGTGCAGGCGTTGCAGGAACTGGGAGTTCACCGAGCCGGGGCGAGCGGAGCTTGCGGAGCGACGGGAACTAAGGGTGTGCAGTTGATCGTGTCGGGCGGGATCCGCTCGGGCGCCGACGTCGCCAAGGCGCTCGCACTGGGCGCCGACGCCGTCGCGATCGGCACCGCCGCGCTCATCGCGCTCGGCGACAACCATCCGCGCTACGCCGCAGAGTACGAAAAACTCGGCAGTGCAGCCGGTTTCTACGACGACTTCCAGGATGGCCGGGACCCCGCCGGCATCAGCACGCAGGACCCGGAGTTGGCAGCGCGCTTCGACCCGGTCGAGGGCGGCAGGCGGCTGGCCAACTATCTGCGGGTGCTGACGATGGAGGCGCAGACCATCGCGCGGGCCTGCGGCAAGGCGCACGTCTGCCATCTCGAGCCCGAGGACCTCGTCGCGGTCACGATCGAGGCGGCTGCGATGGCGCGCGTTCCGCTCGCCGGCACCAACTGGATTCCGGGCTCGTGAACACCGCGGACGTCGTCATCGTCGGCGGGGGGCTGGAAGGCGCCGCGGCGGCGTGGGCACTCAGTCAGCGTGGCGTGACCGATGTGCTCGTCGCCGAACGCAACACCGTCGGATCTGGCATGACCGGCAAGTCGAGTGGGATCGTGCGCTGCCACTACGGGGTCAGCTCATTGGCCGCGATGGCCGCGGTCGGCCTTGAGGTGTTCGAGAAACCTCAAGCTTTTCTGGGAGATCAGGCCACCGACATCGGCTTCCGCCAGACCGGTTACGTCGTCGGCGTCGGCGAACCCAACGTCGACGCCCTGCGCAGGAGCCTGGCCGCGCAACGCGAGGTCGGCGTGCAGACCGAGGAGATCGACAAGTCCGAGGTCGCCAAGCTCTGGCCGTGGGCCGATCTCAGCCCGTTCGCGGCGTTCGGCTGGGAAGCCCGCGGTGGCTACGGCGACGCCTATCAGACCGCGCAGGCGTTCGCGATCTCGGCCAGAGCGGCCGGTGTGCGAATTCGGCAGGGCTGCAACGTCACCGACGTGCTGATCGACGGCAACAAGGTCACCGGCGTGCGGCTGGCCGACGGCACGGCGATCTCGGCGGGCACCGTCGTCGTCGCCACCGGGGCGTGGACCCGCCCGTTCCTGTTGCCCTACGGCATCGACGTCCCGATCCGGGTCGTGCGCGAACAGATCGTCACCATCTCCCCCGGTCTGGATATCGGCAAGGTTCCCGTGTTCTCCGATCTGGTGTCGCTGCAGTACGTGCGCCCGGAACTGGGTGGAGAAATCCTCTTCGGCAACAGCGATCTCGCGCACTGTGAGGAGGCCGATCCGGACGACTACCTCAATCGGGCCACCGACGGCTTCGTCGACCTCACCGTCGAGAAGGTCGGCAACCGCTTCCCCGGTCTGCCGAACGCCTCCATCACCGGCAGCTACGCGGGCTGCTACGACGTCACCCCGGACTGGAATCCGGTCATCTCGGCGACCGGCATCGAGGGTCTCATCGTCGCGGCGGGCTTCAGCGGGCACGGGTTCAAAATCGCGCCCGCGGTCGGCAGGCTCGTTGCCGATCTGGTGATCGACGGTCGCAGCGCCGACCCGCGGATTCCGGAGACCGATTTCCGGTTGAGCAGGTTCGCCGAGGACAATTTGCTGAAGAGCCCGTATCCATACGTCGGAGCGGGAGAGATGCGCTGAGGACAAGGGGGCACAGATCGCATGAGCGACGTTCCGCTACTCCGTAACAAGTCGGGAACGGCTCGCGACCGCGATCCGCACGAACCGGTCGAGGAGCTCGAGTTCGAGGCCGCGATCGGGCGCAACGTCCGCCAGCTCCGTCAGCAGCATGGGCTCACGGTCGCCGAGATGGCCGCGCGCGTCGGCATCTCCAAGGCGATGATGAGCAAGATCGAGAACGCGCAGACCTCCTGCAGCCTGTCGACCCTCGCGCTGCTCGCCAAGGGTCTCGATGTACCGGTCACGAGCTTGTTCCGCGGCGCCGACGTCGAGCGTCCCGCGGCATTCGTGAAAGCCGGCACCGGCCCGGAGATCGTGCGCAACGGCACCAAACAGGGCCACGAGTACCAGCTGCTCAGCTCGCTGCGCGGCGAGCACAAGCGGCTGGAATGCCTGCACGTCACCCTCACCGAGAAGAGCCAGACCTACCCGCTGTTCCAGCACCCGGGCACCGAGTTCATCTACATGCTCGAAGGCGTCATGGACTACAGCCACAGCCGTTCGGTGTACCGGCTGCAGCCGGGCGACTCTCTGCAAATCGACGGCGAAGGCGCACACGGGCCGGTCGACTTGGTCGAGCTACCGATCCGCTTCCTGTCGGTGATCGCGTTCCCCGATTCACAGGTCTGACGAGAAGGCTTACCGGGCCGCAATTTTCGCGCGCGTCAAGATCGATTTCCGCCACGCGCCGGTGGCAACGTCGCTAAAGTCACACCCGACAAAGGGGACAGCCGATGAGCACAGCCGCCGAACGCGCAGCACACCTCGATCTTGTCGGCCGATTGAAGTCGGCCTATCCCGAAATCCCGGACGCCCCAACACCGGACCTGCTCGACCACGAGCGCTTCCTGGCCTACATGAAGACCGTCCACGACGTGGGCGGCGAGCCGGACGCTCCGATGAAGTACGAGAACAAGGACTACGAGTACTGGGAGCACATGACCTATGTGATGTGCGAGGTGCTCGGGTGGCGGGGAATCTGGCTGTCCGAGGAGCGCCGCCGGATCGGCAACGTCGATGTCGGGCGGGCTATCTACCAGGGGTTCCCGTACTACGGTCGCTGGCTGTGGGCCGTCGCGCGCGTCCTGGTGGAGAAACACCACATCAGCCTCGGCGAGCTCACGTCGCGGATGGCCGAGGTGAAAGGCCGCTACGAAGACGGCCTCAACGGCCGCAAGCTCGAGGCACAGCCGAAGTCGGAGGGCGACGGCTCCGACGTCAAGCGCAACGAGCACCACATCCGCGCCGTCGGAATCGGCGACCCACAGGTCTACGCCGGGCAGGCCGGGCCACCCAAGTTCAAGGTCGGTGACGCGGTCGTGGTGCGCGAGCTTCCGGTGCTGCTCTACACCCGCACCCCCGAATATGTGCGCGGCGCTCGCGGCGAGATCGCCGAAGTCACCTACGAGAGCCCGGCCGCCGAGGACGAGACGTGGGACCGCGCCGACGCGCCGCCGGAGTGGTTCTACATCGTGCGGTTCAACCAGTCCGAGCTGTGGCACGGCTACACCGGAACGACATCCGACACCCTGCAGACCGAGATTCCCGAGCGCTGGCTGGAGAACGCATGAGCGATCATCACGACCACGATCACAATCACGACCGCACGGTCAAGCCGATGGTCGACGAGATCACCGACTTCGAGGTGCTCGAGATCGCGCTGCGCGAGCTCTGCATCGAAAAGGGCATCTTCACGGCCGAGGAGCACCGCCACTTCACCGAGTTCGCCGAGCAGATCGGGCCGACGCCTGCCGCGCGCCTGGTCGCCCGGGCGTGGCTGGACCCGGATTTCAAACAGCTCGCGGTCACCGACGCGCTCGCGGCCAGCAAGGAGGTCGGGGTCGACTGGCTGGAGCCGACGGGCTTCGGCACACCGAGCGACTTCGTCGCGTTCAAGATCCTCGAGGACACCCCGACGCTGCACCACGTCATCGTGTGCGCGCTGTGCTCGTGCTACCCGCGGCCGATCCTGGGCAATTCACCGGAGTGGTACCGCACCCCGAACTACCGCAGGCGCCTGGTGCGCTGGCCGCGGCAGGTGCTCGCCGAGTTCGGGCTGTATCTGTCCGACGACGTCGCGGTCCGGGTCGAGGACTCGAACCAGAAACACCGATTCATGGTGATGCCCGTGCGCCCGGACGGCACCGAAGGCTGGAGCGAGGATCAGCTCGCCGAGATCGTCACGCGGGACTGCCTCATAGGCGTCGCGCTGCCCAAACCCGGTGTCACGACCAACGTCATCGTGGACACCCGGGCCGCGATCCATCCGGCGGGGTGACCGATGGGCGACGAGATCGCGACGCTCAAGCACATCGCCGAGCGCAATCAGGTGTGGCCCCGCATGGCCGCCAAGTACGGCGTCGAGAATCCGGTGCCGCCGTGGAAGTCGAGCCTGGACGGCTTGTGTGATGCCCTCGACCACTCGGCCTGCGGCGAGCAGGTGCTGACGTTCAAAGAGCGGCGCGACGAGGAGGATGCGCTGTCGGCGACGGTCTATGCCGATCTGCCCTATCCGGAGAATCAGCTCATGTCGTTGGCGCATTCGCTGCTGGTACGCGGCGTCATCGACGAGGCGGAACTGCAGCGGCGACTCGACGTGGTCAGGGCCCGGCTCGAAGCCTGACGAGCCCAGTTGTCACATGGGCCACTTGCGTACCCATTTTTGGGCACGCAAGGGATGCGGAGTACAGTGGCCCTCGATGTTGACTGTGCAGCGGGTGCTCCTTCTCGGACGCCGCGACGGGGTCTGATCCAGACTGGCCTCCCGTCGCGGGTTTTCGCGATGCGCCGGTCTGAATCCACAGGGTTGACGCCCAAGACTCCGGAGCAAATATCATGACCACCCCCGACATCTCTTCCGACGCATTCAATTCGGTACGCACCATCAACACGCCCGCCGGCGCACCGCACCCCACCCAGCCGTCCTGGAACACCCAGCGCGGGTCCTCGATGCCGGTGAGCCGGTACCGCAGCTTCGACGAAGAAGTCGAAGCGATCAGACTGCCGGACCGGACGTGGCCCGACAAGGTCATCGACACCGCACCGATGTGGTGTGCGGTCGACCTGCGGGACGGCAACCAGGCCCTGATCGACCCGATGAGCCCGGCTCGCAAGCGCCGCATGTTCGACCTGCTGGTGCGGATGGGCTACAAGGAGATCGAGGTCGGTTTCCCGTCGGCATCCCAAACCGACTACGACTTCGTCCGCGAGATCATCGAGCAGGGCGCGATCCCCGACGATGTGACGATCCAGGTGCTGACCCAGTGCCGGCCCGAGTTGATCGAGCGCACCTTCGAAGCCTGCCAGGGCGCGCCGCGCGCCATCGTGCACTTCTACAACTCGACGTCGATCCTGCAGCGTCGCGTGGTGTTCCGCGCCGACCGCGAGGCCGTCAAGAAGATCGCGACCGACGGCGCCCGCATGTGCGTCGAGGAAGCCAAGAAGTACCCCGGCACCAACTGGCGCTTCGAGTACTCCCCCGAGTCCTACACGGGCACCGAACTGGAGTACGCCGTCGAGGTGTGCAACGCCGTCAGTGACATCATCGCGCCCACCCCCGATGCGCCGCTGATCGTCAACCTGCCTGCGACCGTCGAGATGGCCACCCCGAACGTCTACGCCGATTCGATCGAGTGGATGAGCCGCAACCTGGCCCGCCGCGACTCCATCATCCTGAGCCTGCACCCGCACAACGACCGTGGAACTGCCGTTGCCGCAGCGGAATTGGGTTATGCAGCCGGCGCCGACCGGATCGAGGGCTGCCTGTTCGGCAACGGTGAGCGCACCGGAAACGTCTGCCTGGTCACCCTGGGCCTGAACCTGTTCAGCCGTGGCGTTGACCCGCAGATCGACTTCTCCAACATCGACGAGATCCGCCGCACCGTCGAGTACTGCAACCAGTTGCCGGTGCACGAACGTCACCCGTACGGCGGCGATCTGGTCTACACCGCGTTCTCCGGCAGCCATCAGGACGCCATCAACAAGGGCCTGGACGCCATGAAGGTATCGGCCGACGAGCAGGACTCAGACGTTGACGACATCCTCTGGCAGGTCCCGTATCTGCCGATCGACCCCAAGGACGTCGGCCGCACCTACGAAGCCGTGATCCGGGTGAACTCGCAGTCCGGCAAGGGCGGCGTGGCCTACATCATGAAGGCCGACCACGGCCTGGTGCTGCCGCGGCGGCTGCAGATCGAGTTCAGCCAGGTGATCCAGCACATCACCGACGGCGAGGGCGGCGAGGTCTCCCCGAAGGAGATGTGGGACGCGTTCAGTGAGGAGTACCTGGCTCCCATCACGCCGCTCGAGCGGATGCGGCAGAAGGTCGTCGCCGCCGAGGTCGACGGCGGGACCGACACCATCACGGCGATCGTGAAGATCAACGGCGAAGAGCGCGAGATCGTCGGCGCCGGCAACGGCCCGCTCGCCGCGTTCGTCGACGCGCTCGGCGCGGTGGGCTTCGACGTCAATGTCCTGGACTACTCCGAGCACGCCATGTCGTCGGGCGAGGAGGCGCAGGCCGCGGCCTACGTCGAGGCATCCATCGGCGGGCAGACCGTGTGGGGCGTCGGCATCGCGACGTCGATCACGACTGCATCACTTCGTGCCGTCGTGTCTGCCGTGAACCGGGCGGCGCGTGGTTAACTGACGATCGCGCAGGTTGCTGCGCGACCGTCAACTCAAGGAGTGACCCATGGACTGGGGCCCAACCTGGGATTTTCTCTGGCACTTCCTGATCATCTTCGCCTGGATCGCATACCTGCTTGTGCTGTTCCAGATCCTCGGCGACCTGTTCTGGCGGGATCACAAGACCTCCGGCTGGGTCAAGGCGGTCTGGGTCGTCTTCCTGATCCTGTTCCCATGGCTGACCGCGCTGGTGTACCTCATCGCGCGTGGCAAGGGCATGGCTGAGCGGGCCCGCGACGCAGCGCTGGCGGCGAAGCGTGACACCGACGCCTACATCCGCGAGGCGGCGGGCCGGTCACCGGCTCAGGAGATCGCCGATGCGAAAGCACTCCTTGAGGCGGGCACCATCACCGCCGACGAGTTCGAGGCGTTGAAAACCAAGGCGCTGCGCTAGGTTTCGCTTTCAGAACAACGTGTACTGATCACCGTCGACGGTGGTGTCGGTGAATTCCTCGACGTCGGCACCGCCGAGCACACGGCCGAGCAGGCCCATGAAGTCCTCGTCGGTGACCAGCGGGACACCCAGCTCACCGGCCTGATAGCCCTTGCCCTGCTCGGGCGTGGGCTCGTTGCAGATCACCAGCGACGTCTGCTGGTCCACCAGATCGCTGTAGGCCAGGCCGGCATGCAGGATGCGCTCGATGAGTTCCTCGTGCGTGCGTGCCACCTCGGCCGACAGCGCCACCCGCATGCCCTGTACGAGAGGCCGCCCCGGCACGTACGCGCCAGGGTTCACATACGGGCACGGCAGCCGTGAGGCGAGAACCTTCAGCGGCCGCAATTCCTCGTGTGTGATCAGTCCGTTGGGCCACCGGCGACGGCTGACCTGACGCAGGGGCAGCCACACTTTGCGTTCCCGGGCCCGCGCGAGGGTGGGCTTGAGGATCTGGGCGAGTACCTGGGCGTCGTCGAGTGCGTCGTGCGGCTTCATCTGGCTGACGCCCCAGTGCGCGGCCAGCGTCTCGAGCCGCAGGTTCTCGGTGCCGAGCTCGAGGCGGCGCGCGAGCTCCACCGTGCACATCACGCTGTCGATCGGCAGTTCGGCGCCGACGAGTTCCGCTTCGGCGGCGAGGAAGCTGTAGTCGAATCCGACGTTGTGAGCCACGAGGGTGCGGCCGCGCAGCACGTCGATCACGTCGCCCACGACGTCGCCGAAACTCGGCTGGCCCTCCAGCATCTCGGAGGTGAGCCCGTGCACGTGGGTGGGGCCGGGGTCGACTCCGGGGTTGAGGAGGGACGCGACGCTGCGCTCGACATTGCCGTCATCGGCCACGGCGAGCGCCGCGATGCTCACGATGCGAGCCTGGCCAGGCCGAAAGCCCGTGGTTTCCACGTCGACGACGGCCCACCCGGCGCCTGCAACGCCTGCCGGTCGGCCCCATGGGTGGCTCATAACCCGAGGATGGCACGGTCCTCCGACAACCTTGGATCGCAGCACCGCGTGTCGGGCCCCTAAAATCCCGGGAATGCTGACCGTCCGAGGGCGCGCCGCACTGGCAGCCGGAGCAACCGCACGCTGGGCGTCGCGGGTCACCGGCCGCGGCGCCGGCGCGATGATCGGCGGTCTGGTCGCGATGACGTTGGATCGCTCGATCCTGCGTCAATTGGGCCGAGACCGTCGCACAGTGGTCGTGACCGGGACAAACGGCAAGTCCACGACCACCAGGATGACGGCTGCGGCGCTGGCCACGCTGGGCCCGGTGGCGAGCAATTCCGAGGGCGCGAACATGGACGCCGGGCTGGTCGCGGCGCTGGCCGGCGCACGTGACGCCCGGCTGGCTGCCCTGGAAGTCGACGAGATGCACGTCCCGCACGTGTCCGATGCGGTCGATCCGAGCGTGATCGTGCTGTTGAACCTGTCACGGGATCAGCTGGACCGGGTCGGTGAGATCAACCACATCGAGCGCACCCTGCGGGCGGGGCTCGCGCGGCACTCCGACGCTGTGATCGTGGCCAACTGCGATGACGTCCTGATGACCTCGGCGGCCTACGACAGCCCCAACGTGGTCTGGGTGGCGGCAGGCGGCGGCTGGGCGAACGACTCGGTGAGTTGCCCGCGCAGTGGCGAGATCATCGTGCGTGAGGGCGGGGAAAGCCGGGGCTGGTACTCGACCGGTAGCGACTTCAAGCGCCCCAGCCCGCACTGGTGGTTCGACGACACCCACATCCACGGCCCCGACGGCCTGGTGCTCCCGATGACGCTGGCGCTGCCCGGCACCGTCAACCGCGGCAACGCGACGCAGGCCGTCGCGGCGGCCGTCGCACTCGGCGCGGATCCGGCCAAAGCGGTGGCCGCGGTGTCGCGGGTCGACGAGGTTGCCGGCCGCTACCGCACCGTCCAGGTCGGCTCGCATACCGCACGCATCCTGCTGGCCAAGAATCCTGCTGGCTGGCAGGAAGCGCTGTCGATGGTCGACAAGCACGGCGCCGGGGTGGTCATCGCGGTCAACGGTCAGGTGCCCGACGGCGAGGACCTGTCGTGGCTGTGGGACGTCCGGTTCGAGCACTTCGACGACACTCAAGTGGTGGCCGCCGGTGAGCGTGGCACCGATCTGGCGGTGCGGCTCGGGTACGCGGGCGTCGAGCATTCCCTCGTGCACGACACCATCGCCGCGATCGACTCGTGCCCGCCCGGCCACGTCGAGGTGATCGCCAACTACACGGCGTTCCTGCAACTGAATCGGCGGATCTCGTGACCCCAGTTCGAATTGGCTTGGTGCTGCCCGACGTGATGGGCACGTACGGCGACGGCGGCAACGCGGTCGTGTTGCGACAGCGGTTGCGGCTGCGCGGCATCGACGCCGAGATCGTCGAGATCACGCTGTCCGAGCCGGTGCCGGACTCGCTCGACCTCTACACCCTCGGCGGCGCCGAGGATTACGCCCAGCGGCTGGCCACCAAACACCTGATCCGCTACCCCGGTTTGCAGCGCGCGGCCGAGCGCGGTGCGCCCGTGCTGGCGATCTGTGCGGCGATCCAGGTGCTCGGTCATTGGTATGAGACCTCGGCGGGTGAGCGTGTCGACGGCGTGGGGCTGCTCGACGTCACCACCTCGCCACAAGAGGCCCGCACCATCGGCGAGGTCGCATCCAAGCCGCTGCTCGACGGGCTCACCCAACCGCTCACCGGGTTCGAAAACCACCGTGGCGGAACGGTTCTCGGGCCCGACGCGCGACCGCTGGCCGCCGTCACCAAAGGCGCGGGCAACCGCGCGGGCGACGGGTATGACGGCGCAGTGCAGGGCAGCGTCGTCGCCACCTATCTCCACGGCCCGTGCCTGGCCCGCAATCCCGAGCTCGCCGACCATCTGCTGTCGCGGGTCGTGGGCGAGCTTCCGCCACTCGAGCTGCCCGAGGTGAACCAGCTGCGCCGCGAACGGTTGGCGGCGCCGCGCCGGGTCTAGGACCCTAAACCCGCACAACCGTGACGCCCGCGTCTTCGAACGGGCGCACCTGCTCATCGCCCGCGGTCGAGTCCGTCACGAGCGTGGCCCCTGGCGGAATGGGCGCCCAGGCATGGAACGGGCGCTGACCGAGTTTCTCGGCATGCGCGAGCACGTACACCTGACCGGCCCGCTCGATCATGATCTCTTTGAGCCGGGTCTGCACGAGTTCGGCTTCGCAGATTCCGAGGTCGGCGGTGACGGCGTCGGCGCCGAGGAAGGCACGATCGAACGTCAGGCGCTGCAGCGTCGCTTCGGCGAGCGGGCCGATGAAGCCCTGGCTCAGATGCCGCAAGGTCCCGCCGATGCACTCGACCCGGACGTCGTCGGCGTCGGCCAGCGCTTCCAGCACGGTCAGCCCGGCCGCCACCACGACGAGGTCGCGCCGGTCGGTCAGGAAGGGTCCCATCGCGCCCACGGTGGTACCGGCATCGAGCAGGATCGTCTCGGCGGACTGCACCTGGTCGGCGGCCCACCGCGCGATCGCGCGCTTGGCGTCGAAGCCCTCCAAAGCCCGTTGGCGCAGCGAGGATTCCGGTTGCTGGTCCAGCGGAATGGCCCCGCCGTAGGTACGCGCGATCAAGCCCTGCGCGGTGAGCTGGCTCAGGTCGCGACGAATGGTGGACGCCGTGACGCCGAACTGTGCCGAGAGCTCCTCCACACTGGCCAACCCGATTGACCTGGCAAGCCGCACTATCTCGGAACGGCGGGCCTGCGACTCACGGATGGCCATGTGTTTACCCGGTTACCTCACAGTCGCTGTGCTGGTTGCCAGCTCCGTAGCCTGGCGGAGCGCCTCGATCATACTGCCGTGCTCGGCGATTCCTTTGCCGGCGATGTCGAACGCCGTGCCGTGGTCCACCGAGGTGCGGATCACCGGCAATCCGACGGTGATGTTCACGCCTGCCTCGATGCCCAGTACTTTCACCGGGCCGTGCCCCTGATCGTGGTACATCGCCACGATCAGGTCGTAATCGCCGCGCCCGGCCAGGAAGAACGCGGTGTCGGCGGGCAGTGGGCCGTGCACGTCGACACCCTCGGCCTTGAGTTTGTCGACGGCCGGGATGATCTTCTGCTCCTCCTCGCCGTAGCCGAACAGGCCGTTCTCACCGGCGTGCGGATTGATGCCGCACACCCCGATCTTGGGGTGCGCCAAGCCCGATCGCACAAGCGCGTCATGACCGCGGCGGATGGTGCGCTCCACCAGACCCGGCTCGATCCTGGCTACCGCGTCGATGAGCCCGATGTGGGTGGTGACGTGGATGACCTTCAGTTTCGGGGTGGACAGCATCATCGACACTTCGTCGGTTCCGGTCAGATGTGCGAGCAGCTCGGTGTGTCCCGGGTAGATGTGCCCGGCCGCGTGCAGCGCCTCCTTGTTCAGCGGCGCGGTGCAGATCGCCTGCACCTCGCCGCGAACCGCGAGTTCGGCTGCCACCCTGATGTATTCGTACGCGGCGTTACCCGCGACCGCTGACAGCGTGCCCCATTCGAGGTCGGCGGGCAGCAGGTCGAGGTCGATGACGTTGATGACGCCGGGTTGCGGGACCGCCTCTCCTGGCGAAGCGACGGTGTTGATTCGCGCGTCGATTCCGAGGATGTCGGCGGCCTGGCGTAACCGCTTGGCGTCGCCGATCACCACGGGGTTGCAGCGGGTCAGCACGTCGTCGTCGAGCAGTGCCGGCACCACCACTTCCGGGCCGACGCCGGCACCGTCACCCATGGTGACGGCGATGACGGGGAGTTGGGGCGATGTCATGAGTCTTCCTCATTTCGTTGGGTGAGGTAGCGGACGATGGCGGCCAGACTGTCGGTGTCACCGAAGCTGCCGGGGCGCGTGACGACGCGCCGGCCATCGGGGGCCACGGAAACCACAGCGCCGTGGTGGATTTGATGCACTGGACGCAGGGCGGTGATGCCGATCGCGTCGACGACGGCCCTGGCCGTTTCACCGCCCGTGAGCACCAGATCGGGCAGCGTATGGGCCTGCACGGTCGCGACGAACGCAGCGAGCGCACGCGAAACGCCTGACGCCTCAACCGGTTCCACCGCCCCGCCGACCGTGACCACGGCCGCGCCGCGCTCCAGCGCCCGGTGTACCGGTTCGGGGTCGGCCTTGTCGTGCAGTAGCGCGCGGGAGTCGATCACCACGGTCGCATGCCCGTCGGGGTCGAGCGCGCCGATCTGGTTCTGCGCGACGGGGGCAGCGGTACCCACCACGGTCAGCACCGCACGCGCGGACCGTCGCGGGATGCTCGGCATCGGGGCGACCGGCAGGGTACGCGCGACGGCGGCCGTCAGCGCCGCGGTTCCGACGAGCTGGACTCCCGGACCACTGGCTTCGACGATCCCATCGAGGTCCGCATCGGTGGCGGCGTCGCAGATCGTGATGCCGGCCAGGCCGTCGAACAGTTCGGCGACGGTGCGCGGTGGCCTGCCGAGTTCGGCGTGCCAGGCGTCGGTTTCGTGCAACGGCGTATCGCCGAGATACAGCACACCCCCGGCGGTGCGACGCTGCAAGGCAGGCAGGGCGACGGCGACCGTCACCGGTCCACGTTCGGCGAGCACCACGACCTCGGCGCGAATGTGCCCGCGCAACAACGAGTCGATCTTCTTGACGACGCGGGTGCCTGCCGGGACACCGTCGAGCGCTTCGCCGACCGTGCGCATGGCGTCGGATTCGGTCATGGTGCGGGTGTTCAGGTCGACGACCGTCACACCGGCCGCATTCGGACCGTCGCCCAGGCGCAACACCAGGTCTGTTTCGCGGCCGAGGAAACCTCCGGCCACCTCGGCGGCACCCGAGAGATCGTCGGCGAGCACACGAATGGGTGTCATGGCAGTGACACTCCAGCGCATTGCACGATCGTCTGCCCGGTGATGCTCGCGCCGTACGGGCCGAGCAGGAATCCGATCAGTCCGGCGACCTCGTCGGGCCGCACGAAACGCCCCATGGGCGGAAGCTTCGGCGGTGTGTTGCGGCGGGCCGGGTCGCTGAGCATCGGGGTGTCGGTCGGCCCGGGTGCGACGACATTGACGGTGATCTGCCTGCCGACGAGCTCGGCCGCCCAGGACCGGGCCATGCCGACGAGCGCGGATTTGGTTGCGGCGTACTGGCTTTTACCGGCATTGCCGGTCATGGTGCGACTTCCGACCAGGACCACACGGCCACCATCGCGTATGCGATCGGCCAGCGTGTCGACGAGCACCTCTGCCGCCGCCACGTGCACGCGCCACATCGCCAGCCCGTCATCGACGTTCAACTTGCCCAGCGTGGCCGACCGCTGCAAGCCCGCGGCATGTACCACCGCGTCGACCGGACCAACCGGGCCAAGAGTGTCACGCAGCTGGCCGAAGTCGTCGAGATCGGCCGCGAGCCAGTCGAATCGGTCATGCCTCGACGCAGGGTCACGGCGGCTCACCCCGATCACGTGCCAGCCGTCGTCGAGCAGGTTGCTGACGGTGGCCGCACCGATGCCCGAGCTCGCACCGGTGACCACGGCCGTCGGCGGTGTGGTCATCCGCTGACCCAGTAGTCGGTGAGCTCGACGTACTCGATGGCCTGGCGGAAGCGCGTGAACGCGATGTGGAACCGGCCGCCCGCCGCGGTGATCGTCGGATACGAGAACTCGCGGTTGAGCCCGTCGCGGGAGTTGTTGGACAGGCAGTAACCGTCGCCGATCTCGATGTTGCGCCTGACCGGCCAGGTGAGGCCGGCATCAGCCGAGATCGCCAGGGTCATGGGTGCCCGAGGTGCGCCCCAGAACGCGCGGCCGAGGTGCTCGTTGGGCTGCGCGGGGGCAAGTGCCGCATCGGCCAGACCGTCATCGTCGATCTCGTCGTACAGCGAGGTGCGCCGGTCGGTGGCGTCGTCGGCGCTGGACTCGTTGAACACCAGGGCAAGCCGATCATCGGGCAGCACCACGAACTGGATGGAGGAGTTGTTGTTGGGCAGCTCGGTGCCCACCGGTGCGGTCCACGTCTCGCCGTCATCGGTCGAGGTGCTGCGATAGATCGCGTCGGCCCAGCGGCTGCGGTAGAGCGCGACAAGGGTTCCGTCGGAGAGCCGGCCGATATTCATGTGCACGCACCCGGTGCTGCCGGGCACCACGACCTCGCGCCAGGACTCGCCGGCGTCGTCGGAGATCATGACGGCGCTGTAATCGTGGTCGCCGACCCATTTGTGGCCCGGCACCTTCACGCAGTGGAAGACCGGCAACAGCAGGCGGCCACTCGGGAGCGTGACGACGGGTTGCCTGATAAACACGCCGCCCTCGTCGGTCTCGGGTATGAGCGTGTGCACCGGACCCCAGCTCGTGCCGCCGTCGGTCGACACCCGGCGCAGCACGCGCGCGGTGTCCTGATTGCCTGCGTGCTGTGAGGTCCACATCAACCAGACCGCACCGGATTCGGTCACGTGCAGCACCGGGTTCTGCTCGGACCGGGTGGGATCGTCGGACAGCTGCACCGGTGACGACCAGGTGTCGCCATCGAGCCGCGACATCCACACGCTGATGTCCGGAACGCCTTCCTGGGTACCCGCGAACCACACGCATGCGAGCGATCCGCCGGGCAGGACCGCGAGATTCGCCGCATGGTTCTGGACCTGCGGGGCCGGGAGCAACGCCTGGCGGCGGCCGGGTTCCTCGGTCGGGCGGACAGCGCCGTTCGTGGTGGTCAGTGACGTGTTCATGAGTGCAGCGACACCGCCGTCAGATCGTAGGAATTGGTGGGCCGCAAGGCGATACCCTCGATGCGGGTCCGACGCGCAAGTACAGCCTTCGGCACGAACGACCACAGCATCGGGCAGGTGTCCCAGATCCGTCGCTGTGCGTCGGCGAGCAGTTCGGCGCGGCGTTTGGGGTCGGGCTCCTCGGATGCCTGGGTGATGATCGCGGTGATCTCGGGGAACACGTAGCCGTGGTAGCTGTCGCGGGTCGCTTCCTTCTCCGCCGTTCCGGCGTACATGCCCTGCATGATCGTCAACGCGAGGCCCGTGGGGCTGGGGAAGCCGTTGCCGAGGATGTCCCAGTCGCCGGCCTTGCCTTGCCGCCACTGCATGATGTCGCCGCCCGGTTCGAACTGCTGCAGCCTCGCCCGCACCCCGGCGGCACCGAGCATCTGGACAACAGATTCCATGATGTCGGTGTCCGCGGCGAATTCGCCGGATTCCCAGATGATCTTGAGGTCCAGATCGTGGATACCGAGCGCATCCAGTTCGGCGCGGGCGCGCAGCGGGTCGTAGGTGTATTCACCGGTTTCGATGGCTCCGTCGAGGGTCAGCGGGATGACCCCGCGCGATGCGGTGGCCGAGCCCTGCATGACCTCGTCGATGAGCGATCTGCCGTCGATCGCGTAGGTCAGGGCACGGCGCACGCGGGCATCCGCGATCGGATGCCCTTGCGGTTTACGGAAATTGAAGAACAACTGGTTGAGACGGACCCCGTCGACCCGGTCGATTGCCACACCTGACAGGCCGTCCAGCTGGTCGGCCGAGTCGGGTGTGATCGAGTCGATCACATCGATGTCTCCGCTGCGCAGCGCGACAACACGACTGGTCTCGTCGGGGATGAACCGCACCCGCACCGACTCGACATGCGCCGGTGTACCCCAGTAGTTTTCGTTTCGCACCAGCGTGTAGGTACCGGCCCCGCGGTTGCTTTCGGTGACGATGTACGGGCCCGTTCCGACCCCGCTCTGCAGCTCTTCTGGCTTGTTCGCCGCGGCCGGGGTGACGAGGATGTTCGACATGAGGTAGTCCAGCACCGGGACCGGTCGCACGGTGTTGAGCGTGAAACTGGTGTCGTCGATCGCCTCGACCGTGGGGAACTCCGGGAAGAAGCCGGCCACGAATGATCCGTCGACTTCGCTGTACATCTTGAGCGCCGTCGCCACATCCTCGACCCGCACCGGCGATCCATCGGAGTACCGCACTCCGGGGCGCAGGCGGACGTACCACTGCGTGGGCGAGGTGAGCCTGAACTGGTCCGCCAGGACGAGTTGCGGGCGCAGGTCGCGGTCGATCGCGGTGAGCGCCTGCCGAACCCCGCGTTGCACGGTCAGTGCGGCGTCGAACTGGTTGAGCTTGTTGTCGAGGCTCACCAGCGACCGGTTGAGGCCCAGGCTCATCGTGGTTGGTCCCGGGGTGCCGGTCGGGGTTGCGCAGCTTGCCAGCGACCCGCCGAATGCCAACCCGGCACCGGCCAACAGACTGGACCGAAGCAGCGTGCGGCGCGAGAACTGCTGATCCAAAAGGGATTTGGTCACCGTCGGCCTCCAGGCTGCAAACAGGGTCGGTGTGATCGTTGACACACTCGACTTTAGCCGCGTTGCGCATAGCGCGCAAGTCTCAACAAGTACTTGCGCACAATACGCAACCGTGCCATTGTGAGCTGTGTAACAGAAAGGTCGACGATGAACTTTTCGCCACTGCATCCGGGCGTGCGATGACCCAACAGCTCATCGCAGCGCCCGCACATACCGTCACGGGCCGGTTGGCGTCGGCCGCACTGCCGCGCTACATCGCAAAACGCCTCGGTCAGAGCGCACTCGCGGTCTTCCTCACCCTCACGACAGTGTTCGTCCTCATCCGGTTGGCGCCGGGAGACCCGGCATACGCCATGGCCGGACCGTTGGCGACCAGCGAGGACATCGAACGCATCCGCAGCACCATGGGCCTGGACCAGTCGGTCTTCATCCAGTACCTGCGCTACCTGCAGGGCCTGCTGCATCTCGACCTAGGCACGTCGTACTCGTTCCAGGCGCCCGCCTTCGACGTGGTGCTGGACCGGCTGCCGTACACCATGACGCTCGCGATCGCCTCGATCCTGCTGACCACCGTGGTGTCGGTGCCGCTCGGGGTGTGGATGGCGCGCAACGCCGAGACCCGACGCGAACTCGGCGCCAACGCGATCACGATCGCCGGCCAATCGATGCCCGACTTCTGGACCGGGCTCATGCTCATCACAGTGTTCGCGGTAGTGATCCCGATCTTCCCGACCGCAGGGTTCGCGACCTGGTCGAGCCTGGTCCTGCCGACCGTGACGATCGCGATATTGCAGATCGCCTTGATCTCCCGGCTCGTGCGCCGCGAGATGCTCGGTGCGTTCACGTCGCCCTACGTGACGGTCGCCCGTGCGCGCGGTGTCTCCGAACGTGAATTGATCTGGCGGTACTCGATGCGCAACTCCGCCATTCCGGTGCTGACCGCGCTGGGCACGCGCTTCGCCTCACTCCTCAACGGCGTGGTCGTCGTCGAGGTCGTGTTCGCCTGGCCCGGTGTCGGCTCGCTGGTGGTGCGTGCGCTGGAGACCCGCGACTATCCGCTGATCCAGGCGACAGTGCTGGTCACCGCGGTCCTCGCGGTCCTCGTCCAGCTCATGGTCGACCTCTGCTATCCGCTGCTCGATCCGCGGGTTCGGCTCGGGAAAGGAACTGCCAAGTGACCACCGTCATCGCACCGCCCGCCGAACCGCGGCCGTCGGCCGTCACGCCGCGCGACATCGCCCGCGCCGGCGCAACGCGCCGGGAACGCGACAGCCGGGTCAAGATCTGGGTCGGAAGCCTTTGCACCCTGCTGGTCATCCTGCCGGTGGCGTTCGCCCGGGTGCTGCCGCTCCCCTCCCCCGACGCCACCCATCTCGGGGAACGACGGCTGCCGCCGCTCACCGACGGGCATCTGTTCGGCACCGACCAACTCGGCCGCGATCTGCTGGCCCGCGTGCTCTACGGCGGCCAGGTGTCGCTGGCCGTCGGCATTCTCGCCGTGGTGGTCTCTGGCCTGATCGGTCTGGCTCTCGGCGCGGCGGCCGGTTACTGGGGCGGTTGGGTCGACGCCGCGGTGAGCCGCCTGCTGGAGGCGCAGCTGTCACTGCCGCTGCTGATGATGCTGCTGCTCGTGGTCGCGTTGTTCGGCCCGTCCATACCGGTCATCACGTTCGTCATCGCGATCGCCCAATGGCCGGAGATCGCGCGCCTGACCCGGTCGCTGTGCCTCGTCGAACGCGAAAAGCCTTACGTCGCAGCGGCTCGCGTACTGGGCCTCGGCGGATTCGCGATCCTGCTGCGGCACGTGATCCCCAACGTCGTCAAGCAGGTATCGCTCGTGGTGCTGCTCCTCCTGGCGCAGGCCGTGCTGCTGGAAAGCGCGCTGAGCTACCTGGGCGCCGGGCCGCAGCGACCCTTCGCGACCTGGGGCCGGATCATCTCCGACGGCCAGGATTACGTCACCACCTCATGGTGGTTGGTCACCCTGCCCGGGCTTGTCATCGCGCTGTTGGTGATCGGGGTGAATCTGCTCGGCGACGGTTTGCGCGACCGCCAGGGTGGATTCAAATTCGGTCTGTTCAAACGACTTCCGCTCTCCAAGAAAGCAGGTTGAGCATGGGAAACCTACTGACGGTCGACGAATTGCAGGTTGAGTTGATCACCGCAGGTGGGGTGATCCGCGCTGTCGACGGGGTGTCGTTCGCCATGGACGCCGGCGAAACCGTCACGATCATCGGTGAATCCGGCTCCGGAAAATCCACCACGGCGATGGGCATACTCGGCTTACTGCCCGCTGATCTCGCCGTGCTGTCGGGACGAGTCTCGTTCCAGGGCGCCGACATTCTCGGTGACACGAAGGCGCTCGAGAAGGTCCGGGGCCGCCACATCGCACTCGTACCCCAGGATCCGATGACCGCGTTGAGCCCGGTGCACAGCATCGGGTCGCAGTTGCGCGACGCGATCCGCCACAGCGGGGTCAGCGGCAAATCCCGCGAAACCGCAAGGGCCGTCGAGCTTCTGGAGCAGGTTCGGATACCCCGGCCGGAAACCCAGCTGGGCAAGTACCCGCATCAGCTGTCCGGTGGCATGCTGCAACGCGTGCTGATCGCCACCGCACTGGCCGCAGGCCCCGAACTCATCGTCGCCGACGAGCCGACCAGCGCGCTGGACGTCACCGTGCAGGCCAGCATCCTCGATCTGTTGCTCGAAGTGCAGGAGACCACCGGTGTCGGCATCCTGCTCATCACCCACGATCTCGGCGTGGCCCGGCTGATGTCCGATCGCATCCTGGTGATGAAAGACGGCCGGTTCGTCGAGACCGGTGGCGCCGAGGACCTCATCTGTCACCCGCGCAGCGATTACACCCGTAAGCTGCTCGCCGCCGTCCCCCGGCTCGGTGACCACGTTCGACAGGGAGTTCCGGCATGACAACACCGCTGCTTTCGGTCGAGAACCTCGTCGTCGAATACCCCGTGGCCGGAGGTGTTTTCCGCGCGGTCGACAAGGTGAGTTTCGACGTGCCGAAGGGCTCCACGCTCGCCGTCGTCGGCGAATCCGGGTGCGGCAAGTCGACGATCGCCAAGGCGATCGTCCGGCTGGTGACTCCGACCTCGGGCCATATCCGCGTGGACGGGGTCGACATCGCACAGCTCTCCGAACGCGCGCTGCGGCCGTACCGGGCGCGTATCCAGATGGTGTTCCAGGACCCGTACGGATCGCTGGATCCGCACCTGAGCGCCGTCGACATCGTGTCCGAGCCCTTGCGGCTCAGGGGTGTTCGTAGCCGGGCCGATCGTGAAAAGCGGGCTGCCGAGCTGATCGACCGGGTCGGCCTGCCCTCGACCGCACTACAGCGCAAGCCCGCCGAGTTCTCCGGCGGTCAACGGCAACGCATCGGCATCGCCCGCGCGCTCGCGAGCGAACCTGAGCTGCTGGTGTGCGACGAGGCCACCAGCGCGCTCGACGTGTCGGTGCAGGCGCAGGTGCTAGAGCTGCTGCGCGAGATCAAGCGCGACACCGGTTTGACCTACCTGTTCATCTCGCACAATCTCGGCGTCGTCCGCGAGATCAGCGACACCATCATCGTGATGTCAGCCGGGACCATCGTCGAAACCGGCGTGACCGCAGACGTTCTGGCGCATCCGGCCGAACCCTACACTCAGGCGCTGCGGGCGGCCGCGCTCGATCCGACCACCATGACCGGCGTCAAACCCCGGCACCTGCTCAAAGGAGTTGCTTGATGCTCGACCTCGGCCCACTCGTTCTCGGCACCATGACATTCGGCGATACCGTCGGTGCCGACGGTGCCGCGCCGATGCTCGACGCCGCGCTCGATGCCGGCATCACCCACATCGACACCGCCAACGGTTACGCCGGCGGTGAGTCCGAGCGCATGCTGGCCGAACTACTGCGCGGCCGTCGGGACAAGGTCACGCTGGCCACCAAGGCCGGCATCCCTCACCCGGACGCCGGCGACCATGCACCACTTTCGGCGGCCGGGCTGCGCGCCGCCATCGACGGCAGCCTGGCGCGACTGCAGACAGATCACGTCGACCTGTTCTACCTGCACCAGCCCGACCGCGCGACCCCGCTCACCGAAACCCTCGGCACCATCGCCGAACTCGTGCGCGAAGGCAAGATCGGCGCACTGGGCGTGTCGAACTACGCGGCATGGCAGATTGCCGAGCTCAACCACGTCGCCGACGCCGTTGGTGCGCCACGACCGGTTGCCGCACAGCAGCTCTACAACCTGCTGGCCCGGCGTATCGAGGACGAGTACGTCGAGTTCGCCGCCGTGACCGGCCTGACCACAGTCGTCTACAACCCGCTCGGCGGCGGTCTGCTGACCGGCAGGCATTCGTTCGACACCGATCCCGCCGAGGGCCGGTTCGGCGATTCGCGTCTGGCCCAGATGTACAAGCAGCGTTACTGGAACGCGGCGATCTTCGAAGCGATCGAGGCACTCGCCGTGGTCGCCGACAAGGCCGGGCTACCACTCACCGAGCTCGCCCTGCGCTGGCTGGTGTCCAAACCGGCGACCGGACCGATACTGCTAGGCGGCTCGAAAGTCAGCCACCTGCAATCGA
Organism: Mycobacterium venezuelense; assembly: GCF_054919535.1. Taxonomy (NCBI): domain Bacteria; kingdom Bacillati; phylum Actinomycetota; class Actinomycetes; order Mycobacteriales; family Mycobacteriaceae; genus Mycobacterium; species Mycobacterium venezuelense. The sequence goes on along the minus strand of NZ_JBONDW010000014.1, from coordinate 46,109 downwards.
ATATCGCCGCGGTGACGAAGGGTCCGTTGGCCGACGACGTCGTCGCGGCTTGCGATGATGTGGGTTCCGCACTGCGCGGCCCGATGCCCAACTACAACCGATAGGTATCGATCGATGCGTGCACAGGAATTCGCGGCCCGGCTCCGGGACCGGCAACGGCTGCTCGGGTACTGGTCGGTGATCGACAGCCCGGTGTCCACCGAATGGCTCGCTCACGTGGGCTGGGACTACATCGCGCTCGATCTGCAGCACGGCCTGATCGGCTACTCGGGCATGGTCGCCGGGCTGACGGCGATCGACGCGTCCGGCTCGGCAGTGGGCATGGTTCGCGTGGAAGCCAACGACGCCACCGCGATCGGCCGCGCACTCGACGCCGGGGCGGCAGGCGTCATCGTCCCGATGGTCGACGATGCCGAGGCGGCGGCGCGCGCGGTGGCGGCCGCGACATATCCACCGGCCGGCATCCGCTCCTACGGGCCGATGCGTTCACAACTGCGGATCGGGCCGGTACCCGCCGACGCCAACCGTGACACCGTGGTGCTGGCGATGATCGAAACACCGGGCGGTCTGGCCAATGTCGAGGAGATCTGCCGCGTGCCCGGGCTCGACGGCGTCTATGTCGGCCCGTCGGATCTGCGGCTGGCGATCGGAGGGGCGACCTCGCAGGATCCTACGGTCGCCGACGAGTTCGAGGCAGCCATCAAACGGATCCGCGTTGCCGCGGAGAACGCCGGGATCGCCGCGGGAATCCACAATGCCGACGGGGCGTCAGCTGCCAAGCGGCTGGCCGAGGGCTACACCTTCGCGACCGTCGCGTCCGACCTGGTCCATCTCAAGCAGGCGTCGGCCGCGCATCTGAAGGCCGCCAAGGGCGAATAGCCCTTGACGCTCACACACTGTCGCCCAAGCCCGCGAGCAATGCCTGCCTGCTGGCCCGCACGTGTTCGCGCATCACCCGTTCGGCACTGTCACCGTCCTTGGCGATGATGAGGTCCAACACGACGTGGTGCTCCCGGTCCGACTGCAGCGGACGGCCGGGCTGGCTGAGCGACGTGTGGACCAGCCGTGCGTAGGCGAGCTGGTTCATGAGCATGCGGTAGTGCGCCTCGAGCTTGTTGTTGTCGGCGCCGACGATCAGCAGGTCGTGGAATTCCTCGACGAGTTCGGCATAGCGAGCCCGGTCGTCATTGGCGACGGCATGGTCGGCCTGGCGGAGGTTTTCCTCGAGCTTGTCGATCTCGGGTACCCGGCCGCGCTGCGCCAGCAGCCGGGCCGCTGCGCCCTCGAGCAGCTCCTTCATCTGGAACAACTCGGTGATCTCGCGTCGCGACGGCGTGGTGACGAATGTGCCGACGCGTGGCCGGATCTCGATGAGGCCTTCGGTCTGCAGCTGCTTGAAGGTCTCGCGGACCGGGGTGCGGGATACCCCGAACTCTTCGGCGATCGCAAGCTCGGAGATGTTCACGCCCGGCGAGATCTCCCCGGCAATGATCCGGCGGCGGATCTCCTCGATCAGCCGACCTTGAATCGACCCATTACTGCTGCTCACCGCCACTCCCTACGTCGCTATCCCAATGCGGGCAAGCTGCCGCCATCGAAGAACCTACCGGCGCTGTAGACCATCGGGTGACGATCGCCGACCGAAGCGTGGACCACCCGGCACATGAAGACAGTGTGGGTGCTCGCCTGCAGCCGTTCGCGAATCTCGACCTCCATGGTCGCGGCGCTGCGGTCGATCAGCGGGCTGCCGAACGGCCCAGGGCTCCAATCGAGGCCGGAGAACTTGTCGTCGGACTTCACCGCGAAGCGATTCACCACGGCGAGTTGGTCGGTCGACAGAATGTTGATCGCGAGATGGCCGGCGCGGAAAAGACAGTCGTGGGTCGACGAGGTGTGTTGGACCGCGACCATGACCGTGGGCGGCTCCAGCGAGATGCTGGCGAACGCGTTCACGGCGAGGCCGCGAGGCTTGTCCCCGTCCAACGCCGTTACGACGGTGACCCCGGTGACGAACTGCCGATTGACCCGCTTCATCAGGTCCAGGTCGGGCACTACGGGTGCGCTCACCGGTCCTGCCCCACCGCGATGATGCCCAGCGCGGTCAGCAGCGCACGGGGATCCCAGGTCACGTGCTCTTCGACGATTCGGTCGTTTTCGAAGCGCGCGAATGTTGCACCGCTGACCTCGACCTGGCGTTTGGTGGCGGGCACGCCGAGGAACGAGTGTTCGTGACTGCCCGTGCTGTGCCACCGGATGGCGGCTCGGTCGCCTTCCACCACCACCTCGTCGACGACCGTCAGCAGATCGGGGAACGCCGAGCGGGTTGCGGTGATCGAAGCCTTGAACTCGTCACGCCCATGGCTGGTTCCGGTACCGCTGATTCGCCGGTACCCCCCGGCGAGCAGGTCGTCGAATGCGTCCACGTCGCCCCGGTCCCACGCCGCCTCCCACGCGGACGTGATGCGGGCGCGGCGGGAATCGTTGTCGGTCATGGCTTTTCCTTTCGGCTAATCGTCGATGAGTTCGACGAGCGGAGTCTGCGGCGTCGTGTGGCGGTTGTCGGCGATCAAGTCCTTCCAGAACGAGACGGCCAGACAGGCGATGATGATGAGGAACGGCAGCGACGCGACGATCACGGTGTTCTGCAGTGCGTTCAGACCGCCCGCGAACATGAGCACCACCGCCGTGATGCCGGTGAGCACACCCCACAAAACGAGCACACTGCGCCGCGGTGTCAGGGTTCCGTCGCTCGTCATCATGCCCAGGACGAAGGTGTTCGCGTCCGCACCGGAGATGAAGAAGATGAGCACAAGCAGGATGGCGACGACCGAGGTCACCGATGCGAGCGGGAAATGTGCCAGCGTCGCGAAGAACGCACTGTTGATATCGGCCGCGGTCTGCTCGCCGATATCCCCGCCCTCGAACATGTCGACGTGGATGGCGGTCCCGCCGAACACCGTGAACCAGGTGAAGAAGACCACGCTCGGCACCACCAGAACGCCGACGATGAACCCCCGAATGGTGCGACCCTTCGAGATTCGGGCCAGGAACACCCCGACGAAGGCGCCCCATGACACCCACCACGCGAGCATGAAGTAGGTCCACCACTGCATCCATTCGAGGTCGCCGAAGGCCGTGCCCTGCAAGCTCATCCGGAAGAAGTCGGTTGCCCATGTGCCGAGCGACTCGATGTAGAGGTTGGCGATGAACACGCTGGGCCCGACGACGAGCATGAAGACGAACAGCGCCACTGCCATGACCGTGCTGCCCTGGCTGAGGAACTTGATGCCCTTGCTCACCCCCGTCACCGCCGACAGCGTGAATATCGCGGTCACCGCGGCGATGATGACGACCTGGGTGGCATTGCTGACCGGGATACCGAACAGCGAGAAGAGGCCGTTGTTGACCTGAAGTGCGCCCAGCCCAAGGGAAGTCGTGGTGCCGAACAGCGTCGCGAACACCGCGAGGACGTCGATCAACGTACCGATCGGCCCGTTGACCCGATCGCCGAGCAACGGGGTGAACAGCTGGCTGACCAGCGTGCGACGCCCCATGCGATACGTCGAATAGGCGATGGCGAGGCCGAAGACCGCGAAGATCGCCCAGGCGTGCAGGCCCCAGTCGAAGTAGGAGTACTGCAGTGCCCGCACCGCGGCCTGCGGCGTGCCGGGCTCGGCGAGCCCGTGCGGTGGCGTGGTCAGATGTGAGATCGGTTCGGCGACACCGTAGGACACCAGGCCGATGCCCATCACCGCACTCAAGATCATCGCGAGCCAGGTGATCGTCCTGAATTCCGGTCGGTCGGTGTCCTTGCCGAGGCGCGTATCGCCGTACGGGCTGAACGCGAGGAAGACCAGGAACACCAGGATGGCCAGCGTCACGACCAGGTAGAGCCAGCCGAAGCTGCCCGTCACCCAGTTGAGCGACGCGGCCGTCACCTTGTTGAGGTTCTCGGTGAACAGGACGGCCCATGCGACGAACACGGTAGAGATCGCCACCGACGACCAGAAGACCGAACCGAGACGCCCAGATGGTCGGGGCGGTTTATCCGCGGCTGCGGGCGCAACGGGCGTTGCACTGAGGTCACTTGTCATGGGGAGCTCCCGGGAACGTCGCCGAGCAAGTACTGGCATACAACAGAATGTAAGCGCAGTCACAAAGCAGTGTCAACGGGTTGCTCGTCGCACGATTGCCGGGCGCCCACCGGAACTGCGTTTTTACTGCGAATTTACGCCGCCTCAAGCCATCCGGACACTGTCCGGCCGGCTAGCGCACCGCGAACGCTTGACCTACATCACAGTCGCAATCTATCGTCTGTGGCATGCAAGAGCGCATCTCTGGCGCGAGCCTTGGACTCCGCAAGGTCGTGGTCTACCGCGAAACGGTGATGACGGAGGCCGGGGTGCGACCCGCCTGTCCGGCCCTGCAAGCCAGCGTCGCCGCCGTGGTGCGCAACCCGTGGGTGGGCACCGGCCCGGCACGTGACCTGTCCCCGGAGGTGGCCCGCATCGCGCCGGTGTTGGCTCAGTTGGTGACCCGCCGACTCATCGACACGCTCGGCGGCGTCGACGCTGTCGAGGCATTCGGCAAGGCCGCGATCGTCGGGCTCGACGGCGAGATCGAGCACGGCGGCGCCCTGATCCACACGCCGTACTTCGGCAACTTGATGCGCGAGTTCCTCGACGGCGAATCGATCATCTGCTTCGCCGACGCCCGCGCCGATGCGGGCGATCCGCTCGTGGTCCCGCTCTGGCACAAGACCCACGCCGCGACGCGCAGCCACTATCAGACCGTGAGCACCCGGGTGCCCGACGGTCCGCGCGCCGACGAGATCGTCATCATCGCCGCCGGATCAACGGGCCCTCGGCCCCATCCCCGCATCGGGGACCGCACCACCGACCCCGCCGTCACCGTCAAGAGTCTGGAGAGTGTCCTGTCATGAAACTGCGCAAGATCGTCACCGTGGTCGAGGAGATCCGCACCGAGGGTGGTCGTGAGGTCAATCCGCCGGCACGCGTCGCCATCGTCGCCGCTGTGATCGAGAACCCCTGGGCTGGCCAGGGTTTCGTGGAGGATCTGGCGCCCGGCATCGACAGCACCGCGTCCGACCTCGGCGCCCTGCTGGCACCGCTGGTACTCGAGGCGCTCGAAGAGCCCGCCGAGGCCTACGGCAAGGCCGCGATCGTCGGGCTCAACGGCGAGATCGAGCACGGCTCGGGCCTGATCCACACGCTGAAGTTCGGCGACCACTTCCGCAAGGCCGCCAACGCCACGACGCTGCTGCCCGCGGTCGAGAAGCGCGGCCCTGCGGGTGTCATCTTCGACATCCCGCTCAAGCACATCACCGACGCCACCATCCGGTCACACCATCAGACCGTCGAGGTGCGCATCGCCGACGCTCCGCATGCCGACGAGATCGTGATCGCTCTCGCCGCCGCGTCGCAGGGCCGTCCGCAGCAGCGCCTCGCACCGCTCAGCAGCGAGAAGTAAGCCGATGTCCCGGCCGACGCTTGTGTTCCTGCACGGAGTGGGCTTGGACCACACCGTGTGGGGCCCGGTTACCGAACGGTTGCCCGGATTCGAGGTCATCACGCCCGACCTGCCCGGGCACGGGGCCCGGCCGGCCGCTCCCGCGGGAGTGACGTTGGCGGACTTGGCCGATGGCGTGGCCGACGAGATCCCGGCCGGGTCGCACCTGGTCGGGTTCTCCCTCGGCGCCCTCGTCGCCCAGCACCTTGCGGTGCACCGCCCGGATCTGGTGGCGTCATTGACGTCGGTGAGCTCGGTGTGCCGGCGCACCGACCAGGAGCGGGCCGCGGTCCTCGGCCGGCTTCGCACGGCTGAGCAGGATTTCGCCGCGAGCGCCTCAGCGTCCCTGCGCCGCTGGTATGACGGCACTGACGTCGACCCCGAGCACGTCGCACGCACGGAAGCGACGCTACTGGCGAACGATCCGGCGAGCTTCGTCAACTGCTACCGCGTATTCGCCACCGCGGATGCCGAGATCGCACCACAGTTGGGCAGTATCGGCGTGCCCGCGCTCGCGATCACCGGATCCGACGATCCCGGCTCCACCCCGGAGATGACCTATCGGCTCGCGGCGGCCATACCCGGGTGCGAAGCCGTCGTCGTCGCCGGTGCCCGCCACATGCTCCCGGTTCAATGCCCACGCGAACTCGCCGACGCACTCACTTCTTTCATCGGAAGGTCCGTCCATGTCTGACCCCCGCAAACTGCAACACTTCATCGGCGGCGAACCGGTCGCCCCGTCGTCCGGGGAGTACTTCGAGAGCACCAACCCGGCGACCCGCGAGGTGCTCTATCAAGCCGCGCGCGGCAACGCCGCCGACATCGATGCGGCCGTCGCGTCGGCCGCCGAGGCCTTCGACGACCCGCGGTGGCGCGATCTGAGCCAGACCAAGCGCGGGCATCTGTTGCGCCGTCTCGGTGACCTGATCGGTGAGCACGGTGAGGAACTCGCACGCTCCGAATCGCTCGACAACGGAAAGTTGTTGCGCGAGATGCGCGGCCAGCTCACGACGCTGCCCGAGTATTACTACTACTACGCCGGTCTGGCCGACAAGATCCACGGCGAGGTCATCCCCACCTCGGACCGGCAGGTCCTCAACTACACGGTGCGCGAGCCGCTCGGCGTGGTCGGCGCGATCACGCCGTGGAATTCACCGCTGACGCTGACCACCAGCAAGCTGGCCCCGGCGTTGTGTGCCGGAAACACCGTCGTGATCAAGCCGTCCGAGTACACGTCGGCGACCGTGCTCAAACTGGCCGAGCTCGTGATCGAGGCGGGATTCCCGCCCGGTGCGGTCAACGTGGTCACCGGATTCGGAGCCGAGGCCGGCCAGCCGCTCGTGGATCACCCTGGGCTGGCGAAGATCTCGTTCACCGGCAGCACCGCGACCGGGTCGCGTATCGCGTCGGCGACGGCGGGCCGGTTCATCGGGTCGACGCTGGAGCTGGGCGGCAAGTCCCCCAACATCGTGTTCGACGACGCCAATGTCGCCAACGCCGCGACGGGTGTGGTCGCGGGAATCTTCGCGGCCGCGGGACAGACCTGCATCGCGGGCAGCCGGGTGTTCGCGCAGCGTGCGATCTACGACGAACTGCTGGAACGCGTGACCGAGCGGGCCCGCAGCATCCGTATGGGCAATCCGCTCGACGATGCCACCGAACTCGGCCCACTGGCCTTCGAGGACCAGCGCGACAAGGTCGCCTCCTATGTCGAGCTGGGCCGCAGCGAAGGTGCCCGGGTGCTCACCGGTGGCCGCGCGACCGACGCCGGTTTGGGCGGATTCTTCTATGAGCCAACGGTGCTCGTCGATGTGAACAACCAGATGCGGGTGGTCCGCGAAGAGATCTTCGGCCCCGTCGCGGCGATCATGCCGTTCGACACCGAGGACGAGGTCGTGGCTTTGGCCAACGACACCGAGTACGGCCTGGCCGCGGGCGTGTGGACGACCAACCTGGCCCGGGCGCACCGCATGGCCGGGCGCCTCGATGCCGGCACCATCTGGGTCAACACCTACCGGGCGATGTCACCGATGTCGCCGCGGCAGGGGTTCAAGAGCAGCGGCGTCGGCGTCGAGCACGGCACCGAGACCATGAAGGAATACACCCGCCTCAAGAGCGTGTGGATCAACACCAACGAGGGCCCGGTGCCCGATCCGTTCGTGATGCGGAGCTGACATGCCGAACGTCGAAGTCACCATCGCCGAGGGCCGTTCGCCCGATCAGATCCGCGCCATGATGCACGAGGTGCACGAGGCCGTGCTGCGGACCGTCGACGCCCAACCCGAGCACATCCGCGTCATCGTCCGCGAAGTGCCCCGCACCCATTGGGCAACAGGCGATCTCACGATCGCCGAGATGAAGGAGCAATCATGAGATTTTCGTTGTTCGTCCACATGGAGCGCTGGGACGAGTCGGTGTCCCACCGCGAGCTCTTCGAGAATCTGACCGAGCTCTCCCTGATGGCCGAGGCCGGTGGGTTCAGCACGGTGTGGATCGGCGAGCACCACGCCATGGAGTACACGATCTCGCCGAGCCCCATGCCGCTGCTGGCCTATCTGGCCGGTCAGACCACGACGATCCGTCTCGGTGCGGGCACCATCATCGCGCCGTTCTGGAATCCGATCCGGGCCGCCGGTGAGTGTGCGCTGCTCGACGTGATCAGCAACGGCCGCATGGAGGTCGGGTTGGCGCGCGGTGCCTATCAGATCGAGTTCGACCGCATGATGCCAGGCCTGTCGGCAGCTGACGGCGGCAAGTACCTGCGCGAGCTGGTGCCGGCCGTGCGCAAGTTGTGGCAGGGCGATTACGCGCACGACGGCGACATCTGGCAGTTCCCGACATCGACGAGTGTGCCCAAGCCGGTGCAGCAGCCGATGCCGCCGATGTGGATCGCCGCGCGGGACCCCGATTCCCACGACTTCGCGGTGGCTCAGGGGTGCAACGTGATGGTCACCCCGCTCATGAAGGGCGACGAGGAGGTCGTCGATCTCAAACGCAAGTTCGACACCGCGGTCGAGAACCATCCCGAGGTGGCCCGTCCGCAGCTTATGGTGTTGCGCCATACCCACGTTCATGCCGCCGAGGATCCGGACGGCTGGCGCCCGGCCGCCGAGGCGATCTCGAAGTTCTACCGCACGTTCGACGCCTGGTTCGGCAACAAGACCACCCCGGTCAACGGGTTCCTGGAGCCCAGCCCGGAAGCCAAGTTCGCGCAGCGCCCCGAGTTCGAGCTCGAGTCACTGCACCGCACGGCGATGATCGGCACGCCCGAGGAGGTCATCGAACGTCTGCGGTTCTACCAAGAGCTCGGCGTCGACGAGTTCAGCTTCTGGTGCGACAACAGCCTGCCGCACGACGAAAAGCGGAAGTCCCTTGAGCTTTTCATCAAGGAAGTCGTCCCGGCGTTTCAGTGAGGAGCCAGCCATGGATGGGGTAAGAATTCACGCCGTCGATCTGCAGGACGCCCAGCGGCGTGCCGACAAGTTACGGGCCGACGCGCCAGACGTCCCGGTGCTGCTCGACATCGAGGTTCTCATCGACCGCGATATCCACGCCGCGTTCGCCGCACTCGACGGTGCGCCGTCCGGACATGCGCTGCGCTACATCGGAACTCCGCGGGGGCTGGCCGGCCTCATCGCCGACGTGCAGCGCCTCGGCATCGCCGACGGCGTGGTGCTCAAGCCGTTGGCGGGCAGCCCCGTCACCGACCTGATGCTGGAGGAACTGGCGCCTGGCCTGTGCGCCTGAGAAGCACGCTCAGGCCGCGAACGGATCCGTCGCCGCCGCAATGCGCGCGGCCGCGTCGGTCAGCACGGCTTCGCCGTGGCCGAAGCCCGCGATCTGCGCGCCGGTCGCGGCGATCCGAGCCAGTGACTCGGCGGCGGCCTGACGGTCGGTGTTGAAGACGCCGAGGATCACCTGCCCGTTGAACTCGGCGACGGTATCGCCCGTAAGAACCGCGTCGGCGGCGGGCAGGTACACCGCGATGCTGCCCGGCGTGTGGCCAGGCACGCCGATAACCCGTGTCCCGCCGGCGAAGTCGAGCACATCACCATCGCTGACCTCTCGGTCGACCCGGCACGCCGGGCCGTGCGGTGAGGCGTCGAGGTCCGGGCGGATCGTGCGCTCGCGGTCGGTGAGCACGGGCAGCGGGCCGGGTTCGTCGCCGCGAATATACGAGGCGTCGCCGGCCCCCGCGATCACCTCGATGTCAGCCCAGTCCGCGATCTCTGCGGCGGACCCGCAATGGTCCTCGTGGAAATGCGTGAGCACGATGCGCTTGACGTGCAGGCGGCGCATGCCCAGCGCGGCCAGCGCTTCGGCGATCAAGCCTGCGCTGCCGGGCCAGCCGGTGTCGATGAGCGTGACACCGTCCGGCTCGAGCCATAGGTAGCTGTTGAGCAGATGTGCCTGGCCGCCAGGGATGCGCAGCCGGTACAGCGAGGGCGTCAGCTGGAGGAGGTCGGCCATGCTCCCCGACGGTACTGATCTTGACCCGTCACGGTCGAGGTGTTTCGCTCTCGCCGAAATCCGGCGAGTGGCCACTTTGTGCACGCCTCACGCAGAAACCCGTGCAACAACTGGCCACTCGGCGGACATGAATCAAGCCATCGCGCGGCGCCCGGCCAGCGCGCGGCCAAGAGTCAGCTCGTCGGCGAACTCGAGGTCGCCGCCCATCGGCAGCCCGGACGCGATCCGGGTGACCGTCAGGCCGGGGATGTCGCGCAGCATCCGCACCAGGTAGGTCGCGGTCGCCTCGCCTTCGGTGTTGGGATCGGTCGCGATGATCACCTCGGCGACGTCGACGCCGTCGACGCGTTCGCCGATCCGGTTGAGCAGTTCCCGGATACGCAGCTGTTCGGGGCCGATGCCGGACAACGGGTCCAGCGCCCCGCCGAGCACGTGGTAGCGGCCGCGGAACTCGCGCGTGCGCTCGACGGCCTGCACGTCTTTGGGTTCCTCGACGACACACACCAGTGAGGCGTCGCGGCGCGGGTCACTGCAGATGCGGCAGCGTTCGTCGTCGGACACGTTGCCGCACACCGCGCAGAACGTGACACCGTCGCGGATGCGACCGAGCACGGCCGTCAGCCGGTCGATGTCGGGTGGCTCGACCGACAACAGGTGGAAGGCGATCCGCTGCGCGCTCTTGGGCCCGATGCCGGGCAGCTTGCCGAGCTCGTCGATCAGATCCTGGACGGGACCCTCAAACATTGCGGTACAACTCAGACCCCCGGGATACCGAAGCCGGAGAGCCCGCCGGCCAGCGGACCGAGCCGGCTCTGCGCGAGGATGGTCACCTGCTTGGAGGCATCGGCCAACGCGCCGACGATCAGATCCTGCAGGGTTTCGGGGTCGGCCGGGTCCATCACCTTGGGATCGATGCGGACGGCTACCACCTCGCCGCTTCCCTTGACGGTGACCTGTACCAGCCCACCGCCGGCCTGGCCGTGCACTTCTGAGTTGGCCAGCGCCTCCTGCGCCTCCATGAGTTGTTGCTGCACCTGCTGTGCCTGCGCGAGGAGTGCCGACATATCGGGCGTGCCTCCGGGTTGCATGACAGTCCCCTTCACGTATTCGTTGCGACCTGGTCTCGACTTGGTTGCTCTCGCCCGTCGGTGGCGGTTTGGCCTTTCAGCCTAGTCGGCGCGCGGGCTACGGTGGCGGCCGTGCGAGTCCCAGCCTGCCTGCGTGTCGGCGCCGCGGCGCTATCCAGTGTGCTCATCGCCGTGACCGCGCCCGCCCTCGTGAACAGTCCACTGGCGAATGCCGCCCCGAACGTCGCCGGGATGATCGTCTTCCTCGATCCCGGGCACAACGGCGCCAACGACGCCTCGATCAGCAGGCAGGTCCCGACAGGCCGCGGGGGCACCAAGAACTGCCAGGAGAGCGGCACCTCGACCGCAGACGGCTATCCGGAGCACACCTTCACCTGGGACACGACGCTGCGCGTGCGTGCCGCGCTGACCGCATTGGGTGTGCGGACCGCGATGTCGCGCGGTAACGACAACGCCCTCGGCCCGTGTGTCGACGAGCGCGCCGCGATGGCCAACTCACTGCGGCCGAATGCCGTCGTGTCCATCCACGCCGACGGCGGTCCGGCCAACGGCCGCGGTTTCCACGTGCTCTATTCGTCGCCGCCGCTCAACCAGGTGCAGGCCGGACCGTCCGTGCAGTTCGCCAAGGTCATGCGCGACCAGCTGTCGGCGTCCGGCATACCTCCGGCGACCTACATCGGCTCGGGCGGGCTCGATGCCCGCTCGGACATCGCCGGGCTCAACCTGGCTCAGTTTCCGTCCATCCTGGTCGAGTGCGGCAACATGAAGAACCCGGTCGACTCCGCGTTGATGAAGTCGCCGGAGGGCCGCCAGAAGTACGCCGACGCGATCGCCCGGGGCATCGTGGGTTACCTCGGCTCGCAGACCGCCGCCGCCCCGGCGCGTTAGGCGCGCTTACGCGCCCTCCGCCTCTTTCTTGAGGTTCGCCAGCACCTCGTCCTGGATCTTGCGCAGCCCGAGCGGTGCGAACGTCTTCTCGAAGAACCCCTTCACGCCGCCGGCTCCGGTCCAGCTGGTCTTCAGGTTGACCGTCGACCCGGTGCCTGCCGGTGCGACAGTCCAGTTCGACACGAGTGTCGAATTGGCGTCCTTCTCGATGACTGTGTGCCCGGCCACGTCCACGGTCGCCTTGACGTCGCGCACGCGGGACTTGGTGGCCTGCAACTTCCACGTGACGACGGTGCCTGCGCCCTGCCCGCCCTCGAGCACCTGATAGCCGCTGTAGTGCGCGGAGAGGATCTTCGGGCGCACGGTCTGGTAGTCGGCGATCGCTGCGAGCACCGCGGCCGGATCGGCGTTGATCAAAACGGTACTGACCGCGCTGACCTGTCCCATGGGTGAAAACTCCTTGTGCGAGAGAATGCTACGGGGTATCAACCCGGGCATATTTGGGTTACTGCGGTCGCATCGGGTGCAACCGCCGACTAGCGTATATGTGTGTCTGTTGCTTCGACTGACGCACAAGCTGTCCACGCTGCGGGGGTAGAGCGGCTTCTCGATAGCTACCGCGCCATACCGCCCACCGCGACAGTGCGCCTTGCCAAACCGACGTCCAATCTGTTCCGGAAGCGGGCCAAGAGCACCGCGAAAGGCCTCGACACCTCCGGTCTCACCGGGGTGATCGGTGTCGACGCGGCCGCTCAGACCGCGGACGTGGCCGGCATGTGCACTTACGAGGATCTCGTTGCGGCGACGCTCCCGTACGGGCTGGCCCCGCTGGTGGTGCCACAGCTCAAGACCATCACGCTGGGCGGCGCGGTCACCGGGCTCGGCATCGAGTCGACGTCGTTCCGTAACGGCCTACCGCACGAAAGTGTCCTGGAGATGGACATTCTGACGGGCGCAGGTGAAATCGTCACCGCATCGCCGCACCAGAATGCCGAGCTGTTCCGCGCATTCCCGAATTCGTACGGAACACTTGGCTATTCGACGAGACTGCGAATCGAGCTCGAACCGGTGACGCCGTTCGTCGCGTTGCGGCACTTGCGTTTTCACACACTGAAGGACCTGATCTCGACGATGGATCGCATCATCGAGACGGGCGGCCTCAACGGCGAGCGCGTCGACTACCTCGACGGCGTTGTCTTCAGCGCCGCTGAGAGTTACCTGTGTGTTGGCTTCAAAACGAAAACCGCCGGGCCCGTCAGCGATTACACGGGTCAGCAGATCTACTACCGGTCCATTCAGCATCCCGGCCGCAACGGTGCCGAGAAGCACGACCGCCTCACGATCCACGACTATCTCTGGCGGTGGGACACCGATTGGTTCTGGTGCTCGCGCGCGTTCGGCGCCCAAAACCCGCTGATTCGGCGGTTTTGGCCGCGGCGCTACCGGCGCAGCAGCTTCTACTGGAAGCTGATCGGCTACGACCAGCGGTTCAACATCGCCGACCGCATCGAGAAGCGGCACGGTCGCCCACCGCGGGAACGAGTCGTGCAGGACATCGAGGTGCCGATAGAGCACTGTGTGGCTTTTCTCGACTGGTTCCTGGAAAACGTGCCGATCGAACCCCTCTGGCTGTGCCCGCTGCGTTTGCGTGACCACGGCAACCAAGGTGCGGCCTGGCCGCTGTATCCGCTGCGTGCCCACCACACCTACGTCAACGTCGGCTTCTGGTCGTCGGTACCGGTCGGCCCCGATGAGGGCCACACGAACCGCCGCATCGAACGGAAGGTCGACGAACTCGAAGGGCATAAATCGCTGTATTCCGATGCTTTTTATTCCCGGGAGAAGTTCGACGATCTGTACGGCGGCGAGGCCTACAAGACCGTGAAGAAAATGTACGACCCCGATTCACGTCTCCTGGACCTGTATTCGAAGGCGGTGCAACGGCAATGACGACATTCAAAGAGAACGCGGCCCATACCTCTGACCGGAGGTTGAGCCTGGCCGAGATTCTGGAGATCTTCGCCGCGGGCCAGTTGCCGCTGAAATTCACCGCGTACGACGGCAGTTCGGCCGGTCCCGACGATGCGACGCTGGGCCTTGACCTGAAAAGCCCGCGTGGCACCACCTATCTGGCCACCGCGCCAGGCGATCTCGGGCTGGCGCGGGCTTATATCTCCGGCGATCTCGAAACTCACGGTGTGCACCCGGGCGACCCGTATCCCCTGTTGTGTGCGCTGGCCGACAAGATGAACTTCAAGCGTCCGCCCGCTCGGGTGTTGGCCAACATCGTGCGGTCCATCGGGATCGAGCATCTTGTGCCGATCGCCCCGCCGCCACAGGAAGCGCTGCCGCGGTGGCGTCGGGTTGTGGAAGGTCTGCGGCACAGCAAGACCCGCGATGCCGAGGCCATCCACCATCACTACGACGTGTCCAACACCTTTTACGAGTGGGTGCTGGGGCCGTCGATGACCTACACATGCGCGTGCTATCCCACCGCCGACGCCACGCTAGAAGAGGCCCAGGACAACAAGTACCGGCTCGTGTTCGAGAAACTGCGCCTGCAGCCCGGCGACCGCCTGCTCGACGTGGGCTGCGGCTGGGGTGGCATGGTGCGCTATGCGGCCCGGCACGGTGTCAAGGCGCTTGGTGTCACGTTGTCGCGCGAGCAGGCGACCTGGGCCCAGAAGGCCATCGCCGAGGAGGGCCTGGGAGACCTGGCCGAAGTGCGCCACGGCGACTACCGGGACATCGTCGAAACCGGCTTCGACGCGGTGTCGTCGATCGGGCTGACCGAGCACATCGGCGTCCACAATTACCCGTCCTACTTCGGCTTCTTGAAGTCGCGGATGCGCACCGGTGCCCTGCTGCTCAATCACTGCATCACGCGCCACGACAACAGAACGACAGCGGTTGCCGGCGGTTTCATAGACCGCTACGTGTTCCCCGACGGCGAGCTCACCGGCTCCGGACGCATCATCACCGAAGTGCAGGACATCGGCCTCGAGGTGCTGCATGAGGAGAACCTGCGCCACCACTACGCGATGACGCTGCGCGATTGGTGTGCCAACCTCGTCGAGCATTGGGACGAGGCGGTCGCCGAGGTCGGCTTGCCCACCGCCAAGGTGTGGGGTCTGTACATGGCCGGCTCCCGGCTGGGTTTCGAGACGAATGTGGTTCAGCTGCACCAGGTTCTGGCGGTCAAGCTCGACGAACACGGCCACGACGGCGGCCTGCCGCTGCGGCCGTGGTGGACGCCGTAGAGCGAGTCAGATCAGCCTGACCGCACCGCGAATGGTGCGCAGCACCGTATCCAATTCGGCCAGCGGCGGATTGGCGAGCGCGATGCGCAGCGCGTTCGGCGGGTTGGCGGCCACCGCGAACGCATCCGCGGTGGAGACCAGAATGCCGCGGTCGGCCAGCCGATGGGCGACGATGTCGGCCCTGATGTCGCCGGGCAGCGTCAGCCAGCCCCAGTAGGCGCTCGGATGCGCGTGATAGCCGAGGTCGCTCAGCTCACGCGTCGCGATCACCTGACGCAGGCGAGCGTCATCGCGACGCTGCGCCTGCAGGCGTTCGACGGTGCCGTCGGCGAGTAGTCGGGTCGCCAGCGCGGTGACGATGCTCGACGTTCCCCAATGTGATGCCCGCAGAACGCGATTCACCGCATTGCGCTGTCCGGGTGGGACCACGACGTAGCCGAAGCGCAACCCGGTGGCCAGATTCTTCGACAGGCTGCCCACATGGAAGGTGCGTTCGGGGGCGAGCGCGTGCAGTGGCGGGGCGGCGCCCGGCTCCAGGAACGCGTACGTCGCATCCTCGATCAGCAGGCAGTCGTGGCGCCGCGCGATGTCGACGATCCGGGTCCGGGCCGCCAGGTCCAGCACGAAGCCGAGCGGGTTGTGCAGCGTCGGCACCAGGTAGATGGCGGCGACCGCGCGTGACCTGCACACCGCGTCGAGGGCGTCGGTGTCGGTGCCCACCGGCGTCCCGCCGACCGGCACCAAATCGACGCGGCGGGTATCGGCGATGAGCTTCATACCCGGATAGGTGAGCGCATCGACCGCGACCGCCTGCCCGGCCGGTACGACGCCGGCGATGACGGCATCGAGGGCGTGCTGCGCTCCCGACGTGACGAGTACGTCGTCTCCGCCGACGTCGAGTCCCGCGGTCCGCAGATACTCGGCGACGGTTGCGCGATCGGCACCGCGGCCGCCCGGCGGATGCTGGGTGAGCAACGACGTGAGATCGCCCTCGGCGGCCAGCTCGCGCATGGCCTGCCGGAGCTGGTCGTCCTGGCCTGGTGCAAGCGGCTGGTTGAAGGACAGGTCGGCAAGCCGCGCCCCGGCCGGCAGCCGACGTGAGTCCAGTCCGCCGAAGCCGCTGAGGTCCCGCGCGAAGGTGCCGCGGCCCCGCTCACCCACCACGAGGCCCGTCACCGCGAGCTCGCGGTAGACCTTGGTCGCGGTGGCGAGCGCAATCCCATACCTGGCGGCGAGTTCACGATGCGTCGGCAGCCGGGTGCCCGCGGGGATGGTCCCGTCGCGAATCGCCGACGCGATCTCCTCGGCGATGAGTCGATACCGCTCGGGCCGCACTGCCACCCCTATCTCTAGGACAATTTCTTGATTGCATCATTTTGCTGTCCCTACAGTCCACCCCGTGACCACGACCGATACGACGCTGCCCGTGCTGGACTACCTGCAACGCCTCATCGCCGGGACGCTGCAGCCCGACGAACGCACGCACGTGCGTTATCCGACCGCCATCTCCGAATTCCTCGCCTTCACGATCGCCGATGTGGGACCTGGCACCGCGTCCATACGCGTTGAGACGGATCCCGCCCGGCACGGCAATCAGCAGGGCACGGTCCACGGCGGGTTTCTCGTCGAGTTGGCCGATGCCGCGATCGGCACCGCGCACTCCACGCTCATGCAGCCCGGTGAGTCGTTCACGAGCATCGACATCAGGGCGACATTCCTGCGGCCGGTGTGGGCCGACGTCCTCGTCGCCACCGCGCGGCCCGCTCACTCCGGCCGGACCATCACTCACTACACGTGTGACATCGTCCGCAGCGACGGCAAGACGGCCGCGAGCGTCACCAGCACCGTGATGACCCTGCGCGGTGCGCAGGCCGCCGGGCGCTGAACCACAACTGTCACATCAGTACCGCCGAGGCGTCATATAGGTGACTTGGGAACGCGATATCACAGGCGATATCACGTTTCGCAACCCACTACGTGTCACGTCCCAGGTGCCGAAGTGACAGATGTGACTGTCAACTCTCGATCTTTCGCGCCCCGAGCTCGTTCTGCAGCAGCTCGAGCGCAACCTCTTCCGGGTCCCGACGCGGCCCGGCCTCACTCTGCCCGGCCTCGGCCAGCATCTCTTCCTCGTCATCCAGCGGCGGCTCGGCATCCGGCACCGGCTCAGGCTCGGGGATGGAACGGCCCGGCCGACTGGGGATGCGTGGCGGCGGCTTGCTCGCCCGCGGCGGCGGGGCCGCGGCGGCCTCCGCGGTGCCAACCTCACACCGGATCTGCCAGTCGACGCCGAGCGCATCCTTCAGCGCGTCGCGGATCACGTCGGCGTTGCGCGACTCGGTGAGCCGCTTCGCCAGCGGTGGTGATTCATGCGACAGCACAAGGGTTTTGCCCTCGACTGCCCGCACGATCGCCCCCGACAACATGACCTCGGTGGTGCGGCTGCGTTCGCGGACCTTCTCGCGCACCGTCGTCCACATCGAACGCACCGCGGCGGCGTTGGGCTCGCCGCCGGGGGTGGCCGACGCCTGCACCGGCTCGGGAGCCGGCTGCGGTTCGGGCTCTGGCGTCGGTTCGGGCTCTGGCGTCGGTTCCGGCTCTGGCGGCGGCGTCGGCTCCGGTGCGGGCACGGGCTTCGGTGCGGGCGCTGACACCGGTTCGGGCGAAGGCGCGGGCGGCGGCGTGGGCTCCGGAGCGGGTTCGGGGGCCGGTGTGGGTTCGGAGGCCTGCGCCTGGCTGCGTCGCGTGTAGGTCTTGACCGGCTCGGCGGGTGGCGCGACGGCATGCGCTTCGCCGGCCGGGATCGACATGTCGAGGCGGGTCTCGATGCGTTCGACGCGCTGCAGCAGAGCCAATTCGGTGTCGCTTGCCGACGGGAGCAGCAGCCGCGCACACACCACTTCGAGCAGCAGCCTCGGCGCGGTCGCCCCGCGCATCTCGCCCAGCCCGGCGTGGACCACCTCGGCGTACCGGGTAAGCGTGGCCGAACCCAGCCGCGCCGCCTGATCGCGCATGCGGTCCAGCACGTCGGCCGGGGCGTCGACCACCCCGCGCGCCGCGGCGTCGGGCACGGCCTGCAGCACGATCAGGTCGCGGAACCGCTCGAGCAGGTCGGTCGCGAAGCGCCGCGGGTCATGACCGGCGTCGATCACCGCTTCGACGGCGCCGAACAGCGCGGCGGCATCGCCCGCGGCCAGTGCTTCCACGGCGTCGTCGATGAGCGCCATGTCGGTCGCGCCCAGCAGCGCGAGTGCTCGTTGGTACGTGATGTGGTTGCCGGTCGCACCCCGCTCGGAGCCGGCCAGCAGCTGATCGAGCACCGAGAGCGTGTCACGCGGCGACCCGCCGCCGGCCCGGATGACCAGTGGATAGACCGCGTCGTCCACCTCGACGTTCTCGTCGGCGCAGATGCGCTCAAGCAGCGGCCGCATGGTGCGGGGCGCCAGCAGCCGGAACGGATAGTGGTGCGTGCGGGACCGGATGGTCGGCAGCACCTTCTCGGGTTCGGTGGTGGCGAACACGAAGATCAGGTGCTCGGGCGGTTCCTCGACGATCTTGAGCAGCGCGTTGAAGCCTGCCGTCGTGACCATGTGGGCCTCGTCGACGATGAAGATGCGGTAGCGCGACTGCGCGGGCGCGTAGAACGCACGGTCGCGCAATTCGCGGGTGTCGTCGACGCCGCCGTGGCTGGCCGCGTCGAGTTCGACGACATCGACGTTGCCCGGGCCGTTCGGGGCGAGCGCGACGCACGAATCGCACACCCCGCACGGCGTCGGCGTCGGCCCCTGCTCGCAGTTCAGCGAGCGGGCCAGGATGCGCGCGGACGATGTCTTACCGCAGCCGCGCGGCCCGGAGAACAGGTAGGCGTGGTTGATCCGGCCCGCGGTGAGCGCGACCGAAAGCGGCTCGGTGACATGCTCCTGCCCAACCACTTCCGCGAAGGTTGCCGGGCGATACTTGCGGTAGAGAGCCACGGGAGAAGGCTACCGACCGATCCCGACTAGTCGGATCCCAGCAGGTGCTCGGTCGCCGCGAGCAGTGCACACGTCGCCAGACCGTCGATCGCCTCGCGCACGTCGGGCAGCGACGGGAACGTCGGGGCGATGCGGATGTTCTTGTCCTCCGGGTCTTTCCGGTAGGGGAACGCCGAGCCGGCCTCGGTCACCGCGATGCCTGCGTCCTTGGCCAGGGCGACCGTGCGCTTGGCCGTGCCCGGCCAGACATCGAGGCTCACGAAGTAGCCGCCCTTGGGGTCGGTCCACGACGCGATCTTCGACTCCCCGAGCCGGTCCTCGAGGATCTCGGCGACAAGCGCGAACTTCGGCGCGATCAACTCGCGGTGCCGCTGCATCTGCAGGCGCACACCGTCGGCATCGCCGAAGAACCTCAGGTGCCTGAGCTGGTTGACCTTGTCCGGCCCGATCGACTTCTTGCCCGCGTGCTGCAGGTACCAGGCGATGTTGCCCAGCGAGCCGCCCAAAAAGCTCACACCGGCACCGGCGAAGGTGATCTTCGACGTCGAGGCGAACACGAGCGGCCGGTTCGGGTTGCCCGCGGCTTCGGCAAGCCCCAGCACGTCGACCTGGCGGACGAAATCGTGCGTCAACGTGTGAACGGCGTAGGCGTTGTCCCACATCAACCGGAAATCGTTTGCGGCAGTGCGCATCTGGACCAAGCGCCGGACGGTCTCCCAGGAGAACGTGACCCCGGTCGGGTTCGAGTACACGGGCACGCACCACATGCCTTTGATCGCCGGGTCGGCAGCGACGAGCTCCTCGATGAGGTCGACGTCGGGGCCGTCTTCACGCATCGGCACCGGGATCATCTCGATCCCGAACGACTCGGTGATCGCGAAGTGGCGGTCGTAGCCGGGTGCGGGGCACAGGAACTTGACGACGGGCTCTTTGCTCCACGGACGCGCCGAGTCCACCCCGCCGTGCAGCAGCGAGTACACCACCACGTCGTGCATCATCTCGAGGCTCGAGTTGTTGCCTGCGATCAGGTTCTGCACCGGGATGCCGAGCAGCTCGCTGAAGATCTCCCGCAGCTCGGGCAGGCCGTGCAGCCCGCCGTAGTTGCGTGTATCGGTGCCGTCACGGTCGCGGAAGTCTTCGCCGGGCAGGCCGAGCAGCGCATTGGACAGGTCGAGCTGCGCGGGCGCCGGCTTGCCACGGGTCAAATCCAGACCGAGCTTCTTCGCCTGAAGCTCGGCATAGTTGCGTTGCTGGAGCTCGTGCTGCGCGAGCAGATCGTCGCGGCCGAGGGACTGGAACGACACCGCGCGCCTTTCACCTGTTCGGATCCCCGGAGATCACCGGGCAAAAATAGGGGACCCCGCGCACCCGCCAGAGCCCATTGACCCTTGCTGCCTTCCGGCCCTGGGGGAGTTCACAGGATGGACGCCGCGCGGGGTCCATGGGTGAGTGTAGTACCTGCCCTCCCCCCGACTGGACGGGAGCGGTCCCGGCTTCGGTTACCATTGCCGACGGAGGATTCGCCTAGTGGCCTATGGCGCTCGCCTGGAACGCGGGTTGGGTTAATAGCCCTCAGGGGTTCAAATCCCCTATCCTCCGCACTCGGGTCCGGGGTGCGACCTGCTGATAACCAGCCCGGTCGCACCCCGGCCCATAAATACCCGAGGAGGAGTATGGGCCGCACCGTCGCGGTGATCTGGCACGCGTCGTTCTCAATCGTCGCTGCAGGCCTCTACTTCTTCTTCGTCCTCCCGCGGTGGCCAGAGCTGATGGGCCAGACCTCGCCGACGCTCGGGCTGGTGCTGCGCATCGTCACCGGCGTGTTGATCGGTCTGGCCGCGCTTCCCGTCGTGTTCACGCTGCAGCGCACCCAGCGCCCCGAGTTCGGCACTCCCGAGTTGGCCCTGCGGTTGCGGTCGTGGTCGATCGCGCTCCACGTGCTGGCCGGCCTGCTGATCGTCGGCACCGCGATCTCCGAGATCTGGTTGTCGCTCGACGGCGCCGGGCAGTGGTTGTTCGGTATCTACGGCGCGGCCGCGGCCATCGCGCTGCTCGGTGTATTCGGCTTCTATCTGGCGTTCGTCGCCGAGTTGCCCCCGCCGCCGCCGAAACCGCTCAAGGTTCGCGACGCGGGCAAGCGTCGCGGTCGCGGTCAGGCCGACGAAAAGGCCGAGGAGAATGCCGAAGAAGAGCCGGCCGGCGAATCCGACAAAGACGAGGCCGAGAAGTCCGAAGCCGATGAGGTCGAGGACACCACCGACGCGGACGGATCCGAGGCCGAGGAAAAGCCTGCCGAGGTGACGGCCGAAGAGGGCGACTCCCCCGCCGAGACGACCGCTGAGACGGCCGACACCACGGCTGAGGACGATGGGGCTGCTGAGTCCGAAGCGTCCGATGAGGACAAGAACTCGAACGGCAAACTGCGTAATCGCCGGCCGTCGAACAAGGGCGGTAATTCCAGGTTGCGGTGGCGTTCCCGCGGCGGCGTCGCGGTCGAGGACTGACCTGCGCGTCGACAGCGGGCGAACTCACCGCCAAGATGGGTTCATGGGCAAACTGCGCTCGCGACCCGTCACGTCAGTACTTCTGGCGGCATTCGCCACCGCCGCGGCGCTGGTCATCCCGTCTGCGCCGGCCGCAGCCGCCCCGGCTGATCCGGTCGCAGCCGCGGCCCAGGTCGAGCCTGCGGTAGCACGGATCGACACCGTCGTCGACTACCAGCAGGCGTACGGCATCGGCACGGGCATCGTGCTTTCCCCGGGTGGTGAGGTGCTCACCAACTACCACGTCGTCCAGGGTGCGAACTCGATCAACGCCACGGTCGCCGGTCAGTCTTTCGCGGCCGATCTGGTGGGCTATGACCGGCGCAACGACATCGCGGTGCTGCAGCTGCGCGGGGCTGCCGGGCTGCCCGTCGCACAGATCGGCGATTCCCGCGCACTGGCCGAGGGGGCGCCGGTCGTCGCGCTCGGCAACGCCAACGGCACCGGCGCGCCGCTCACCCGTGAGGTCGGCACCGTCACGGCCTTCGGCCGCACGGTCAATGCCGAGGACGAGCTGACCGGCAGCACCGACGAACTCAACGGACTGTTCGAATTCGCCGCGCCGGTCCGCGCCGGCGACTCGGGCGGCCCGGTGGTCAACGGCGCCGGGCAGGTGGTCGGCATGACGACGGCCGCGTCGGTGAACTTCCGGATGGGGCCCGGCGGCAAGGGGTTCGCGATCCCGATCAACGACGCCATGGCTGTCGCGGGCCAGATCCGCTCCCGCACGCCGTCCGATCTCGTGCACATCGGACCGCCGACGATGCTCGGCGTCGGGGTCCGCACCGCGCAGCGACAGAACGCCGGCGTGATCATCCAGGACGTGCTGCGCGGCGGCCCGGCCGAGGCCGCGGGCCTGATGCCCGGCGACATCCTGACAGTGATCGACGGCACATCGCTGGACTCGGCGCGCACGCTGACGCTGGTGCTGGACCGGCGCTACCCGGGTGACGTCATCGACCTCACGTGGCTGGACCGCTCCGGCCAGGAACGCACCGGCAAGGCCACGCTGGCCGCCGGGCCGTAGCCACTCACTTAGGCTCGGTCCGTGGTCACACTGGACCGGCTGATCAATGTGCTGGGTGGCTATGGCGTCCACCTCCAGTACTGCTCGACGTCGCGGTCGACGGAGTTGCGCAGCGTCGTGATGCACGAGGCCGGCCAGGTCATCGGTGACGTCTTGCTCGCAGTCGGTGCTGCTTCGGTGGCCGAGGCGATCGAGTGGGCCGCCGCCGCACGCGCAGTGGTCGTGCTGGTTCGCCGCGGTGCCGAATCCGACGACGAGCTTCTACCCGCTGAACCGGAGCGCATCGCCGTCATGGCCGTTGACCCGGAAGTGTCGTGGAGTGACCTCGCGGCGGTGGTCTACGGCCTCGTGCTCGAAGGCAGGGAAACCGAATCTGGCCGTGGCCCAACGGATTTGTTCGCGTTGGCCGACAGTCTCGCCGAGGCGGTCGGCGGGTCGGTGACGATCGAAGACCGGCATTCGGCCGTGCTGGCGTACTCACGGCTGCAGCAGCACGCCGACCCGGCGCGCGCCGAGACGATCCTCAGCCGCCAGGCGCCCGAGCGGCTGCGGGCGGTCTTCACCGAGCGCGGCGTGTTCCGGCACCTGACCGAATCCGACGACCCGATGTTCGTCGACGGCGATGCGAAGCATGGCCTGACCGGGCGCATGGTCGTGGCCGCCCGCGCCGGCCGCGAGCTGCTGGGGTCGGTGTGGGTGACGTGCGCCGAACCGCTGCCCGGCGAGCGCCGCGCCACGCTGGCCGACGGTGCCCGCATGGTGGCCATGCATCTGCTTCGCTCACGCGCTAGCGCCGACCTGGAGCGTCAAGTCGAATCAGAGTTGGTGATCCGCCTGCTCGAGGGCGCCGCCGATGCGACGACGGTGGCGAGCCGGCTGGCATTGCCGCAGTCCCCGCTTCGGGTGATCGCGCTGCGGGCCCACACCGCCGATGAACGGCATTCGGCGTTGTTGCTCGCGTTCGAGCGGGCCACGGCCGGGTTCGGCTGGTCGCGGCCGGGACGTAGCGCGCTCGCCGGCAACACCGTCTACACAGTCCTGCCCGGTGCCGGGCCCGCGGCCGCCACGGATTGGGCGCTGGGCCTGCGCGCCGCCCTGCCCGAACCGGTCACGGTTCGCGCCGGCGTGAGCGGCCCGGCGACGGTTGCCGAGTTGGTATTGGCCCGTCGCGAAGCCGACGAATGCCTGGCCCTGCACGAGGTGCGACGCGGTGGCGCCGTCCCGGTTTACGACGAGGCCTGGGACGACATCCTCTTGCAGCGGCTGCGCATCGCCGCGCAATCGGGCCGTGCACCGAAGCGCGGCCCGGTCGCCGAATTGCGCGAGCACGACCGGGCGCACGGCACCCACTATGCGCGCACACTGCGGGCCTGGCTGGAGGCGCAAGGCGACCTCGCCGAAGCGGGCCGGGAGTTGGGCGTGCACGAGAACACCGTGCGGTACCGGCTGCGCAAGATGGCCGAGGTGACGGCTCTCGATCTGGGCGATGCCCGCAAACGGCTCGCGATGATGATCGAACTGGCCGTCGGCGAGAATTTGTCGTAGTCCGACAATCCACCGAGCGTCGATTGTCGAAAGGGCGCAAACAGTCCGATAACCACCGCCGCCACGATGGAAGTTCAGACAACTTCGGGTGTGGAGGTGGCGTCATGGTCGGCGTCGATCGGATTGACGGCGGACCGCGGTCGGCGATCGTCGTGGGTGCGGGCATCGTCGGATTGTCGACCGCGTGGTTCCTGCAGGAGCGTGGGGTCGACGTGACCGTGGTCGATCGCACCGGCGTGGCCGCGGGTGCGTCGTGGGGCAACGCAGGCTGGGTGTCGCCGACCCTCACGATCCCGCTCAACGATCCCGGTGTGCTGCGCTACGGCTTGCGTTCACTGCTCAGTCCGACGGCACCGCTGCACATCCCGGTCACCGTCGATGTCGGGTTGTGGTCATTCCTGACGCGGTTCGCCATGAACTGCCGGTTGTCCTCGTGGAATCGCGCGGCCAAGGCCAACCTGCCGCTCAACGAGGAATGTCTCGAGGCCTACGACGTCCTGACCGCCAACGGGGTGGCGGTGCCCACCACCGACGGGCCGATCACGGCATTGTTCGAAAACGCGCAGCGGGCCGAACATCTCATGATCGAGCTGCGCCGGATGGCCGCCGTCGGGCAGACGGTGACGGTGACCGGTCTCTCGGGAGACGCGTTGCGCGAACAGGTTCCGCTCGCCTCCCGCGCCATCACCGCGGGGATCAACATCGAAGGCCAGCGCTATGTCGATCCGGGCCGGTTCGTACATGGGCTCGCGGATTCCGTTGCCGCGCGGGGCGCGACGATACGCACGGGCGAGGTCACCGACGTCGAGCCGTCCGGCGCCGGTGTCCGGGTGCACCTGCGCGGTGAGTCCCTGCATGCGGACGCCGTCGTCGTCGCCACGGGGGCGTGGCTGTCGCGCCTCGTGGGCCGGTGGGTGCGCACCCCCGTGCGGGCGGGGCGCGGCTATTCGTTCACCGTGCCCGTCGACCGCCCCGTCCCGGCACCGATGTATCTGCCCGACGTACGCGTCGCCTGCACGCCGTATCAAGGCCAGCTCCGCATCGCGGGCACCATGGAGTTCCGCGCACCGGACGAGCCGCTGCAGCTTGCCCGCGTCGGCGCGATCGTCGCATCGACCGCCCCGCTGCTCGACGGTGTGCGCTGGGATGAGCGCACCGACGTCTGGGTGGGGCCGCGTCCGGTCACGCCCGACGGCCGGCCACTGATCGGTGAGGTCGCGCGCGGTGTCTATGTCGCAGGCGGACACGGGATGTGGGGCCTCGCCCACGGCCCGGTCACCGGACGGCTTCTTGCCGAATACCTCACGACCGGGAAACAACCCGAAGCGTTACGCGAATTCAACCCGCTCCGTTAGGAATTCACACGCCACGCCCGGACCGGGCACACCCGTCGTCGGGGGCGGTGCATCGTCCCGCCCCTGACGACAACCATCCTGGCCGATAGGAGGACCAGAAATGACTAACAGCCAACGTATTTGGATGTCGCCGCAAGCACACGAGCGGCTCCAGGACGAGCTGAGCACCCTGCGCGACCTCATCGCGACGGAGGCTGCTCAGGACTCCGACGAGAACCAGGTGGCGATCCAGCGCGCGCGCCAGGCCCGCATCCAGCACATCCATGACCTGCTGCTCAACGCCGTCGTCGGCGAGGATCCGCCGGACGACGGAATCGCCGAACCCGGCATGGTCTTGACCGTGCGTTACGACGAGACCGGCGAGACCGAGACCTTCCTGCTCGGTGTGCGTGGCGCCGAATACGGTGACATGGAGGTCTATTCGGTGCAATCGCCGTTGGGCAGCGCCATCCTCGGTGCCCGCCCCGGCGAGCAGCGGACGTACGAGACGCCCAGCGGTGCTCTGATCGCCGTGACGCTGCTGGCGGCAATGCCTTACGGGCTGCATCAGCCCGCCGATCTCACCGCGTAGCCAGACCCGCGATCAGCCGGGCGGCCAGGTCTGCCGCGCCGGCCGCCCGGAGTTCGCTGCCGATACGTGCGGCCGCCTGCCGCGGCGCCTGATCGTTGAGCAGGGTCGTGACCGCACGGCGAATCTCGTCGGCGGAAGCCGATCTGCGAAGGGTGATCCCGGCTCCCGCGGCCGCGATCGAGCGGCCGATGAGGGGTTGGTCCGACAGCGCATTGGCGGGGAGTACCAGCGTGGGCATGTCGTGCGCGAGCGCCAGGAACGTGGTGGCGTGCCCGCCGTGGCCGATCAGCAGCGAGCACCTCGGCATCAGCTCGGCGTGGTCGGCGAATCCGAGCACTTCGACATTCGGCGCGGCGGGCAGTGCGTCCGGGTCGATCACCCCGCCGGTGGTCACCACCGCACGCAACGGCAACGTCGCGAGCGCTTCGATGACGCGTCCGAGTGTGCGTCGCTGGCCGCGAAAACCGTTTGTGGACATGCTGACCAGAACGAGCGGCGGATCCGGATTTCGTCGTGGCGCACATCCGTCGACGATCGCGCCGACCCAGCGGAGATTGTGGGGCTGAGGACGTTTCGATTCGGGATCCAGCGACCGCAACGTCGCGACGATGTTGAGGTCGGCGGCATCCCACATTCTCGAGATGCGATGCCCGTACACCAGCGCGGCGGTGCCGGCTCCGAACCGGTACAGGCGATTGACGTAGCCGCGGAACGAATGAGTGAACACCGCGTGGGGTATGCGGGCGTCCTGCACGGCCCGCAATGCCGGAAGGAGCATGCAGTCCACGACCGCGACGTCGGGTCTGCTCTCTGCGCAAAGCCGTCGGACGTCGGCGCCGATGTTCGCGTCATTGAACATCGGCACCCACCTGATCGGGTTCTGTTCGCGGCGCGAGTCCCAATCACGGACGCGTCGGTACGCCTGAAACTCCAGGCCCGCCCGCTCGACCTGCTCGCGTAGACACGTATGACCGACCACCCGTACCCGGTGACCGTGACCGGCGACCGCGCCGGCCACCCCGAGCATCGGCGGCACGTTGCCCCCGCCGTCCATCGTCACGAATAACACGTCGGTCATTTTCCGCCGAATCCTCGTACCGGTGAGCGCCGCGGTCAGGTTATCCCGGTTGAACCGACGGCGGGGCCCACGCGCCTTAATCTGATCGGATGGCAGGTGACCGCCGCGGCACACCCGGCAACTTGACCGCCGACGACTGGCTGCAGGCAGGCTACGAACTGTTGGCCACCGACGGCCTGCGGGCGCTCAAGATCGAGCGGCTGTGCGAACAGGTCGGGGCGACGCGGGGCAGCTTCTACTGGCACTTCACCGACATGAAGGGTTATCGTTCGGCTCTGGTGGCGTCGTGGAACTCATTCTTGGAGAACGACCGTCGCTCACTGGCAGAGATCGAGCACCTACCGCCGCGCGAACGGCTGTCGAAGATGATGGCGGCGCTGGTCAGCCCCCAACACTGGACGTTGGAACGCGCGATGCGCGAGTGGGCGCGCTCCGACGACGTGGCAGCGGCAAACATCCGCGCTGCCGACCATCGTGTGCTGGTGGCGGTGAGCAAGGCCTATCTCGACTTCGGCTTCAGCCCCGAGGAAGCCCGACTGCGCGCCGAGTCGACGTTCGCGGCCGGCATCGGCATGTTGCACTTGATCGACTCCACGGCCCAGCTCGCGGCGTCGAATCGACACGAGCGGTTCCTGGATCTGATGTTGGGGATCTCTGGGCGGGCCGGTTCTCAGCCCTCGGGCGCATAACGTTCAAGATCAGCACGGCTGCGTTCCCGCAGTGACGACGTCGCCGCGTCCGACAGACCCAACACCCGCATGCACGCATCGGCGACGTGGTGCGGCAGTTCGGACCGCTGTGGGCCGCGCGGCATGGACCACATGTTGACCAACGACTCCACCAAGCGGAACGGCAGGTCGGCTGCGGCCTCGTGCACACCCGAATCTGCGGCGATGACCTTGCTCAGCGCGAGGTAATGCCGCCTGAGGCGCTCACGATCTGACCAGAAGGTCGAGAGCCTCGCTTCGCGCAGTTCAGGCTGCAAGTACAGCGCGCCCAGATTCCAACGGCCACTGAGGAGTTGATGACCGTCAAACACCGCGAGCGCATGCAGATGTTCGGCGTCGGTCAACGTCGGGTCGGCCGACCGTAGAGCCGGGATGAACGCCAACGTCGGTTGAACCGTCTGGCTCAGCAGTGCGCACAGGATGTCGTCTTTTGTCTTGAAGTAGTGGTAGAGCGAGGCCTGACGAATACCCACCGCCTCCGCGATCGTCCGCGTCGAGGTTCGGGTATAGCCCAACGTCGTGAACAGTTCCCCTGCGGCGTCGAGTATTTCGTCGCGGGCCGTGGAGCCCGGCCGACGTTGGGTGATCAGCCGCGGACGCCCCGCCCGAGTGATCGCCATTGCCCCATCGTGCCCACCGTGCCCGGGAAACTCCAAGGTCGGCGGTATCTGTCACGCGACAGAAACATGCGACATCGACCGGTTACGCACCGAATTGCATTGGTTACGCCTGCGACACCAACGAGGAGGGTGTGCGCTGAAAACTGTCACTCGACAGGCGGTCCTGAGCAGGAGATCAGATGACTAGCACAATCACCGAGGTCAACGCACCTCGCGCCACCGACGCATCGGGTTCCGGACCGGTCGCGTCGGTCCGCGACCTGCACGTCACGTTCCGCAGGGCCGGCCGCGATGTGAAAGCGCTTCGGGGCGTCTCGGTTGAGATCTCGCCCGGCGAAATCCTGGGGCTGGTGGGCGAATCCGGCTCGGGTAAGAGCGTTCTCGGTTTCAGCATGCTGGGCCTGCTGCCGTCGGAGGCCGCTACGAGCGGCTCGGTCCGAGTATGCGAAACCGACATGCTGACCGACGATTCGAAGGCGCTGCGCCGGGTACGCCGGCTCGACCTCGGCGCGATATTCCAGGATCCGATGACCTCGCTGAACCCGACCATGCGCATCGGCAAGCAGGTCGCCGAAGCCGCAGGAAGCGTCGAAGAAGCACTCAAACTTCTTACCTCGGTAGGCATTCCCGATCCTCAACGGCGGCTCCGGGCATATCCGCACGAGCTGTCCGGCGGGTTGCGCCAGCGGGTGATGGTGGCCATCGCGGTCGCGGGCAATCCCGATCTGATCATCGCCGACGAACCGACCACCGCGCTCGACGTGACCGTGCAGGCACAAGTGCTGCGGCTGCTGCGGCGCCTGCGTGACGACATCGGCTGCAGCATCGTGCTGATCACCCATGACCTCGGCGTCGCTGCCCAGATATCCGACCGGATCGCGGTGCTCTACGCCGGCCGGATCGCCGAGATCGGCGATACCGCAGATCTTCTCGACAACCCCGCTCATCCGTACACCCACGGTCTGTTGCGCTCTCGGCTGACCCTGCAGACACCGCGGCATCGCCCGCTGGTGACTCTGCCCGGCGCGGTGCCGAGTCCGGTCAGCCCGCTACCGGGCTGTGCATTCGCACCGCGCTGCGTGCTAGCCGCGCCGGCCTGCGAGATCACCCCTCCTGAGCCGGTCATCGTGGCACCCGGCCGGGTCAGCGCCTGCGTGCTGACCCGGGATACCGTCGTAGCGGAATTGGGCGGCCGGTCGGCGGGTTCCGACATAGCGACTGCCGACGAGGCCGAGGCGGCGTTCGGTGAATCCGCCGTCACCGTCCGCGACATCACCAAATCCTTCGTCGTCAAACACCGAAGGCGCGATCGGACGGCCGGCAAGCACGGGAAACTGCAAGCGCTGCGCGGGGTTTCGCTGACCGTCGGCAGCGGTGAATCGGTTGCCATCGTCGGTGAGAGCGGGTCGGGCAAGTCGACCTTGTTGCGCGTGATCGCGGGTTTGGAGAAGCCGACCACGGGATCGGTGAAGCTGGCGGGCAACCGCCGTCCACAGATGGTGTTTCAGGACGCCGGTGCATCGTTGACCCCGTGGTTGTCGGTCGGTGAGCTGATCGACGAGCGGTTACGCGAAAGCTCCACATCGCGCAGCGCACGGCGGACCGCGGTCGCCGAGGTGCTGGAGCGCGTGGGGCTACCCGCAGACATCGCGAAATCCAGGGCCGCCCAGTTGTCTGGGGGACAACGGCAGCGGGTTTCACTGGCCCGCGCCACAGTCGTGCCGCCCTCAGTCCTGTTGTGCGACGAGCCGACCAGCGCACTCGACGTGTCCCTGGCCGCGTCGGTGCTGAACCTGATCGGCGAGCTGCGCCGAACACTGGACATGTCAGTTGTTTTCGTGACACACGACCTGTCGGTGGCCCGCGTGGTCGCCGACCGCATCGCCGTCATGTATCTGGGCCGCATCGTCGAGATCGGTCCGGCCGACGATGTGATCAACCGCCCGGCCCACCCGTATACCCGAGCGCTCGTGGATTCCATCCCCGACCTCGGCCGTGACTCACCGGTGCTGGCCGGTGAGCCGGCCAGCCCGCTGGCACCGCCGGTTGGCTGTGCGTTTCATCCGCGCTGCCCGATCGCGGTGGACACCTGTGCAGACCATCACCTTGACGTCCGGCTGGAGGGAACCCCCGGTCAGCCGCACCAGGTGGCATGCATCGAACGGAAGGCGAGCTGATGGCCATTGCGTTGCCTGCGGGCACCTGGCTCCGCACCGGACGCCGCAGGTGGACGATGCCGAGCAGCCCTGCCGGACTGAGGGACTGGGTGGCGGTGTCGTCGGTCGTGGTGGTGACCGTGGTGGCGGTCGCCGTACCTCTGATCGCACCGCACGATCCCCTGCTTCCGGTAGGGATGCCGCTGCAGGCGCCGGGCACTCACGGTTTCCTGCTGGGCAGCGACAGCGTCGGCCGCGACATCCTGTCGCGGGTGCTGTACGGGGCACGGGCCAGTTGGTTCGCGGCCCTGGTGGTGGTTGCGGTCGGACTGGTCGTCGGCGGGCTGGTCGGTTTGATCGCCGGCTCGGTGGGCGGTTGGGTCGACGGGCTACTCATGCGGATCACCGATGCGTTCCTGTCGCTGCCCGCGCCGGTACTCGCCATCGCCGTGGTCGCCGCACTCGGACCCGGATTCGTGCACACGCTCATCGCGGTATCGATCGTGTGGTGGCCGTTCTACGCGCGGCTCGTCCGCGGCGAAGTGGCTCGGCTTGCGGCCCGGCCGCACGTGGAGGCGGCGAAACTGGCTGGAGTCAAGCCTTTTCGGTTGGCCCGCCGCCACCTGCTGCCCGGCGCGGTTCCGAACGCGCTCGTGGCCGCGAGCCTCGACATCGGCACCCTCATCCTCACCCTGGCGTCCCTGTCGTTTCTCGGGCTCGGGCAGGCAGCGCCGGCACCCGAACTCGGCGCCGATACCGGACGCAACCTGACGTATTTCCTGCAGCAGTGGTGGGTTCCGGTCATGCCGGGCGTCGGTGTGCTGGTGCTGGCGCTGATCGCCAATCTGGCCGGCGACGGCCTGCGCAACCTGATGAAGACGAGTTAGGGGCGCGCGATGAGAAACTTCATCTTGTCCCGGCTGGCCGCGATGGTGGCGATACTGGTCGCGCTGACCGCGGTGATGTTCGTACTGCAGCACATTTCGCCGCTCGACCCGGTCAAGGCTCAACTCGGCGCCAACTCCTCGGCGGAAGCCGTCGCAGCCAGGCGCCAGGCACTGGGCCTCGACCAGCCACTGCTCAATCAGTTCTGGCACTACCTCACCGGAGCCGTGCAAGGCGATCTCGGTACGTCGTACCGGACCAGGCATCCGGTCAGCAGCGACCTCGGTTCGTTCTTCCCGGCGACCCTCGAACTCGCGGTGTCGGGTATCGCATTGGCGCTCATCCTTGCCGCGTTGCTGGCGTTCGGTACCACGCTGAAATGGCCTGGCTCAGGCGTTTTGCGGGCTGTGCTGTTCACCGGCGCGTCGGCGCCGATGTTCCTGCTCGGGATCGTCGGCCTGATCGTCTTCTATCAGCAGCTGGGCTGGGTGCCCGCCAACGGGCGGATCGGTGTGGCGAACCCGCCGACCGGGCCGACGGGAATGCTGACCGTGGACGGTCTGCTCGCCGGGCGATTCGACGTCGTCATCGATGCGGCACACCACTTGATCCTGCCCGCGGCCGTGCTCGCGCTCGGTCCGGCAGTGGCGATCGGCCGGGTGCTCCGATCGAGCCTGTTGAGCGACGCCAACAGTGACTATGCCCGGACCGCAAGGGCCAAAGGGCTTTCCGAGTCCAGGGTCATGGTCGGACATGTTCTGCGCAACTGTGTCGGAGCGGCGTTGTCGATGACGGGACTGCAGGTGGGCTTGATGTTCGCCGGTGTGCTCGTCATCGAGCAGGTGTTCGGCTGGCCGGGTATCGGCCAGTACATCGCGCAGAGCATTCCGGTCGCGGATTTCCCCGCCATCGCGGGCGTGACGCTCATGCTCGGGGTTCTCTACGTCGTCATCAACACCGCAGTCGACCTGTTTCAGGCCGCAGCGGATCCGCGTATCGCAATAACAGGAGGTTAGGTGCCAACACAGCCCTTGATCGTCGGCAACCCGGTGTTCGTCGTCGTCGACATGCAGGAGTCCGGTGACATGCCGGTCGAGGCCGTCGGCATTCCGCACATGCCCGGGTACAGCGAGCGGATCGACCGGACCAGGCAATTGCTCACGGCCGCACGCAGAGCACGCATTCCGGTCGTGTTCTTTCAAGAGGTGCACCGCCCCAGCGGTATCGATTTCGGGCGCGAGCTCGACGGCACGGAAGGCGTCCACTGTGTGGAGGGCAGGCCGGGCACCGCGCTGCATCCGGCGCTGTTGCCCGAACCCGGTGAGTTTCACATCGTCAAGCGACGCTACTCGGGTTTCATCGGCACCGATTTCGAGATCGTGCTCAGTGGCCTGCGCGCCTCGACACTCATCCTCGTCGGCGGGCTCACCGACGTGTGTGTGCACTACACGTTCGCCGATGCCCACCAGCGCGACTTCTACGTGCGGGTGGTATCGGACTGCGTCGGCGGCTCGTCGCAGTACCGCCACGACGCGGCGTTGGACGCCATGGAGTACCTGCAGACCGGAGCCGTCCGCACCAGCGACGAGATTCTCGCCGCCTTCCAAGCACTGGCCGACACCACGACAACCGATCCCGTACTCGAAGGAGCAGCACGATGAGAAGCCGACTGACAGCGCGCCTCAAGACCGTGGCCGCGACAGGAGCCGTCGCGATGCTGACCCTGACAGCTTGTGGCGGTTCGGATTCCAGCGGCGGCGCGCCAAACGCTGCCCCAACCGACAAGGTGTTGCACTTGTCGTTCCTGCAGGATCCTGGGCAGCCGCCGGACCCCGACGTGTACTACGCAGGTCAGGGCCTACTGCTGACGACGAACATCTACGAAGGCCTGTTGCAGTACAAGGGTGGCACCGACAAGCCGGAGCTCGAGCCGCTGCTGGCGACCGAATGGACCGCGTCACCCGACAACAAGGTGTTCACGTTCAAACTGCGCGAAGGGGTCAAGTTCCATGACGGGACCCCATTCAAATCCGACGCGGTCAAGGCCTCGTTCGACCGCAGGCTGGCCGTCAACGGCGGACCCGCCTACATGGTCAAGGACATCGAATCCGTCACCGCACAAGGGGATTACGGCGTCACGATAACGCTGAAAGCGCCGAATTCGGAGTTTCTGCCTTATCTTGCGTCGGCCTACGGTCCGCGCATGATGAGCCCAACCGGCCTGCAGAAGAACGCCGGTTCGGACTTCGCGCAGACCTATCTGACCACGCACGACCTCGGCACTGGCCCCTACACCTTGACCGACGCACAGGTCGGATCGCACTACGCGATGGCATCCTTCGGTGAATATTGGGGTCCCAAACCGTATTTCGAGAAGGTCGAGATGCCCGTCATCACCGACACCTCGGCCCAGCAGCTGCAGTTCAACAACGGTCAGCTCGCCGCAATCCTGCACGACCTTCCGTCCTCGGCGGTCGAGCAGTACCTGAACAACGACAAGTTCTCCCACCACTCGTTGCCGACGATGATGGCCTCGTTCCTCTACGTCAACCCGAACAAGGGCATCATGACCGACCAGGCCACCCGCACTGCCGTACTCGACGCCATCGACGTCGAGCAGCTGGTCAAGCAGACATTCTTCGGCCGCGGCAAGGTCGGCGCGCAGATGTACCCGCCCTACGTGCTGGCCTCGGACTTGGGCAAACAGACGCTGACCCATGACCCGTCGGCGCTGACCAAGATCGCCGCGGGGCTGCCTGCCGATCAGAAGACCGTGACCGTCGGCTACGACACGAGCAACCCCGACATGCAGCTGATCGGAAATCTGGTGCAGACACAGCTCGCGGCGGCGGGTCTCACCGCGAAGGTGCAGGGATACCCGACGTCGGAGATCTACGGCTGGATCGGGACGGACATGCAGGCCGCTCCGGAGATCATGGCCAATACGGTGTGGCCGGACGCTCCGTCGCCCTACACGTGGGGTCACATCTCCTGGGACAAGGACGGTGGCATCAACTATCTGGGCTGCTCGTCGCCGCGGGTCAGCTCCGCGCTCGCACAGGGGCTGCCGACGGGTGCGACGCAACCGTATTCGGAGGCGGGCGCGGCAGCCGAGGAGACCGGATGCTGGCTGAACATCGCCGACATCGATGATTTCGTCGTGGCCCAGCCGTGGTTGAAGGGCGTTGAGCAGGCCCATGCGCTGTCCAACCCGAACTCGCTGCGAATCGCGGCACTTTCGGTCGGCTGAAGATGGGCGTCACCGACGGGAAGGTCAGGCGAATCGTCCTGCTGACGCTCGGCTGGGAAGAGTTGCCGAAGTCGGTATCGGTGTACGGATCGGCCCCAGAGCTTCGGATGCGCGAGCCGGTGCCAGGGGTTCTACTGCAGACCGACGGCGGCTGGGTACTGCTTGACACCGGGTTCAACACCGCCCTCATCCGCGATCCCGCGCTGTATCGGAGGTTTTTCCCGACCGTCGAGTACATCCCCGTGCTACCGGGCCCTGGGGAACCTGTCGAGCAGTCGTTGCTGGACATCGGCGTCGACATCGACGACATCCACGCGGTCGCCCTGAGTCATCTGCACCACGACCATGCCGGCGGACTGAAGCTGTTCGCCGGTAAGGTCCCGGTGCACGCTCAGAGACGTGAGTTGGAATATGGGCTGTCCAACCACCCTGAGCCCGAACACAATGCGATCAACCGCATCGACTTCGACGATCCGCGCATCGACTGGCAACTCGCGGACGGAGAGGCCGAGATCGCACCGGGTATCACCGCGATTCCGACCTACGGCCACACCCCCGGGCATCAGAGTTTCATGGTGGAGCTCGACAAGTCGGTCGGCAGCGACGGATTCGTGTTCGCGTTCGACGCCGCCGACCTCACCGAGAACATCGAGCACGAACTGGCGATCGGCGGTTACATCGGGGTGCAACCCGAGGAGACGGTGGAACCGATTCGCCGCCTCAAGAAGCTCGCGAAAGAGAAGGGTTACCAACTGATCCCCGGTCATGATCCGCATGTCTGGCCAAAGCTGACGAACCACTTCCACGAACGCTTCGGTCCGGTGTCGTGACCGGCGTGCGGATGGCTGACTGCGCCGGGCTATGGCGTCGCACGCTACTGGTGGACACCGACGGCTCAACCGATACCAGTGCCGGTGTGCGCTGGCTGCAGGGCATCACCGGCTACGTGGACAGCCGCGGCTTCGCCGGTGTTCTCGAACAGCGCGGGGACGTGTTCGAGTGGCAGCGACTGGTGGCGACCGAACCGTCCGACTCACCGGATGCGGGCCGGATGAGTTGGGACGGCGACACCTTGGTCGAGGTCGGACTACACGCCGACTATGTCGAGCATTGGGTACGTGACGAACCGCACGCATCGCCGTGCTGGTCTCTGGTTCTGCAGTCCGAGGACGGTCATACCGCCGTGCTGGTGCGTGCCGGCAACGAGTTCGGCTGGGCCGATGGGCGCCATGCCGTGATCGACACGGCAAGCGGGCGGCAATGGGCCGCGCTGGCTCCGCGCCGTTGGGGAGACGGGCTGACGATCAACAGCGTGCGGTGGCACGTGAAGATGACTGAAGGAGAAGTGGATCTGTGAGCGGGGCAACGTCTTTCACCGAGGTGCCGATCGTGGACATCAGCGGTCTGCTGTCGGCGGACCGCGGCGAGCAGGGCCGGGTGGCTGCCGAGATCGGTAAGGCCGCACGCGAAGTGGGCTTTTTCTACATCTCCGGGACCGGTATACCCGAGGAACTCTTCGGCACCATGCTGTCGGCCGTGAAGGAGTTCTTCGCACTGCCGATCGAGGAGAAGATGCGCTCCTACATCGGCTTGTCCCGCTGTCACCGCGGGTACGTCCCGGTCGGAGAAGAGGGCCTGGAGACCGGCACGCCCGACTTGAAAGAGGCGTTCGACACCGCACTGGACCTCCCCGCCGACGATCCGGATTACCTGGCCGACAACCCGATGCTGGGACCCAACACCTGGCCCGACGTGCCCGGGTTCGCCGAGGCCGTCACGGCCTACTACCACGCAGTCCTCGAGGTCGGGCACCGGCTGTTGTGGGCTTTCGCGGTCGCCTTGGGCGAGGACCCTGACACGTTCGCACAGCATGCCACCAAGACACCAAGCCAGCTCCGACTGATCCACTATCCGTATAACCCCGACGCCGAAGATTCCCAGGGCATCGGCGCGCACACGGACTACGAGTGTTTCACTCTGCTCAAACCGACCGCCCCGGGACTGGAGGTCATGAACGGGGCAGGCGAATGGATTGACGTGCCCCCGATTCCCGGCGCCTTCGTGGTCAACATCGGCGACATGCTGGAGTTGTGGACCAATGGCACGTTCATCGCGACGAGCCATCGGGTCCGTCGGGTCAAGGAGGAGCGGTACTCGTTCCCACTCTTCTTCAACGTCGACTACTACACAGAAGTGAAACCGTTGCCGCAGTTCATCGCTGAGGGTGTGGCCACCACCCGGCCCGCACTGCGCGCCGGTGAGCACCTGTTTGCCCAGACCGCACAGACATTCGCGTACCTGCGCGCCCGGATACAGCGCGGTGAGCTCGCGCTGCCCGAGGGTTCGGTGGGTCTTGGCACGTTCGGTCAGCAGGCGCTGCACGCGGGCAGCTGAACGGGTTCACCCGTCGGCACGACGACTGCGCCGGCAACTGCCGCTACTGTCGGGGCAGGGCGGGTGTTTGGAGGATTCGGCTGATGTGGACGCTGACCAAGTCGGTTGAGCTCGAAGACGGGGCCGTGCGCTGGGACTCCTTCGGCGAAGGGCCCCCGATCGTGCTTGTCCATGGCACGCCGTACTCGTCATTTCTGTGGCGCGACGTCGCGGGCGCGCTCGTCCGCCACGGACGGCAGGTCTACGTCTTCGACCATCTTGGTTACGGCCAGTCTGACAAACGAGACGGTCAGGACCTCACTATCGCAGCCCAGGGGCGCAACTTCGCAGAACTGCTCGGTCAATGGGATCTGCTGCGCCCCAGCATCGTTGCCTGCGACATCGGCGGGGCGATCGTGCTTCGAGCACTGTTGCTCGAAGACGCGACGTACTCAGATCTGACACTGTTCGATGCCGTCACCGGCGGAAGTTGGGAACACGGCCTGTTCGCTCTCATTCGTCAGCACCACGACGTCTTCGAGCAACTTCCCGCATACGCGCATGAAGCACTGGTGACCGCGCACCTGCGCAACGGCACTCATCAGGGTTATCGTCCGGGAGTCCTCGAAGCGTATCTGGCGCCCTGGCTGGGTCCAGAAGGACAGGCCGCGTTCTACCGGCAATACCGGCAACTGAGCCAGGACGACACCGCCACGTACGAGCACCTGCTGGAGACGATCGATATCCCGGTGTCGCTGTTATGGGGACGCGACGATCGAATCTTGCCCGCACATCACGGGGAATGGATCCGACAACATGTCACCCATCAGGGATTCGTCTGGATCGATGACGCGGGCCATCTGCTGCCGGAGGACGCGCCCGCCCAACTGGTCGAGAGACTCGTCCAGTTCTCGGGGTTTCAGTGAGTAACGAAACAGTCGCCGAAGTCGCCACCTGAGCCACATGCAGCCCACTGGTCACACGCGCTACGCCGTCACTGAAAAATCCTGACGGTCAAAGGCATTCACGGAGATCCTCAATCGGGCTACGACCGAAAGTTTGTTCAGTCGACAGTTGACCAAACCTGTCTACTGAGGCGCCTCCGTGCCTTAGCGTGGCGTCCAACAACCGAACGAACATCTCTGGCAGGAGACATCGTGGCGCGATTATCGGTCTGGATGGGGGCGGGCGCAGTTGCCGCAGGCGTTTCTGCCGCAATGATCGCCGGAGCCGACACTGCGAGCGCTGACACCGGATCGGAGACCTCGAAGTCCGACGTCAGCGCCAGTTCGCCCGACAAAGATGAGCGGCCGGGGCCTCGTCGGAACAATGGCGGCACACGCGACTCAACGAGCCACGACGACGCGGGCACGGCCGACACCGCGACGACGGCGCCGAAGACCACGAAGTCCGAAAAGCCCGAGAAGGCCGAGAAGGCGGCCAAGCCGCGAACACGTAAACGGGACGCCCGCGCCGGGGAGCGGCAGGAGCCCGCCGCCCACGATGCGCCGACTGCCGATACCCCGCAGCGGCCCGAGGACTCCCCGAAGCCAGATGTGGCGGTCGAGGATGAACCGGAAACCGCAGCCCCAGGTCCAGAACCCATGGCTGCCGAATCTCAGGAGCGACGACCACTGGCGCCTGTCCAGCGACGCGCCTCTCGCCAAACCGCGGATTCGGTCGAAGCTCCTGAGCCACAGTTGATCTCAACGGTGCAGACCGCGTTGACGTCGGCAACCACACCGCAGGCACGGTCGCTGCCCGAGCAGATCCAATCGGTCGTCTTCGACGTCATCGGGGTGGCCGTCACGGCCATCGCGGGTCGCCCCGTGGTACCGCCCGGGAGCGAGGTCACCGTACGAAGCTCGTCGTTGGAGATCACGGAGGGACGCACCGTACCCGCCGACTGGTATTACCCGGAGGGCGACGAACCACCGGAGCGGATGATTCTGCTGCAGCACGGTTTCCTCGGGGTGAGCGCGATGTACAGCTACACCGCGGCCAATCTGGCCGAGCAGACCAACAGCGTCGTCGTCGTACCGACATACTCTTCGAACCGCTTTGTCCGAGACGGGTTCTGGTTGGGCGACGATCAGGTGTACCGCGCCACCGCCGAGTTGTTCCTCGGTGATCGCGAGGCGTTGACGGCCAGCGCGCTGGCCGCGGGCTACGCCGACCAATACGGTCCGGGTGTTCCCTTGCCGGACGCGTTCGTGCTGGTTGGACACTCGCTCGGCGCCGGAGTGGTGGCGGGTGCCGCCGGGTACTACGCCGATGCGGTCACATCGAGTGGGGACGTCAATCATCTGGCCGGCGTGGTGTTGCTCGACGGCGCACCGCCGGGGGACACGTTGCCTGATGCGCTGGACAAGCTCGACCAGCTCGGTACCTACGTACCGGTGCTGGAGCTGGGGGCACCCAGGGAAAACCGCAGTGTGGACGCCGCCCTCGTCGAACACCGGCCAGGCATGTTCAACGGCGTCGTGCTGACCGACGGCAAGCACCTGGATGCCATGCAGGGCGGCACCCCGCTCATCCAACTCCTGTCGCACTTGTTCTACGGCTTCTCTACGCCGCAGAACGAATCGGCTTCCCAGACAGTCATCGCCGGCTGGGTCAATGACATGTTCGCGAACCGCATCGATGCCTCCACCGGACAGTGTGAAGGCGCCGGCTGTGCGGGCATCTACGGGGATCCGGGACAGACCATCGCCCTGCCGACACCGGCCGGGCCCACCAGCGCGGTCGTGATCGGCGGGTCGGCCCCCGCACCGGCGACTACCGTGTTTGAACCGATGCTCGCCGACTCCCTGGTCGCCGCGAGGCCTGCCGCGAGTATCAGCCTGCGCTTGCTGGTGTGATCGTGCGGCGCAGCGTCAGCAGAGTGATCTCGCTCGGCGCGAAGACCCGGAATGGCGGACCCCAGAACCCGGTGCCGCGACTCGTGTAGAGCTGGGTGCGGTCGCCGTGCCTGCTCAATCCCTGCACGACGGGCTGCTCGAGCCTGACCAGAAAATTGAACGGCCAGATCTGGCCGCCGTGCGTGTGTCCGGAAAGCTGGAGATCAACTCCGGCGGCCGCCGCCGTGGCGACTTGCTTGGGCTGATGCGCGAGCAGCATGACCGGAAGCGTCGGATCGCTACCCGCAAGCGCCGCTTCGAGGTTCGCCCCGTGGCCGGCGACACCGGAGGCGTGGGCCGTCGCATCGTCGACACCCGCGATGATCAGCTTGTCGCCGTTGCGTTCGACGACGATGTGCCTGTTGTGCAGCGCGTCCCACCCGATGCTCTCGATGTAGTCGAGCCAGCCTTGCGCCTCACTGAAGTACTCATGGTTGCCCGTGACGTACACGCGGGCGAGCCGGGCCCGCGCCGCGGCAAGCGGTTTGGCCTGCGCCTCACGGCGGTTGACGATTCCATCGGCGATGTCGCCGACGTGACACACGACGTCGGCGTCGAGTTCGTTGACGCGCTCCACCACCGACGCCGACCAACGGGTGCGGTCGAGCGGCCCGTAGTGGGTGTCGGTGATCACCGCTACGCGCAGGCCGTCCAGGCCGCCGCCGAGTCTGGCGATGTCCACGTCGACGCGTCTGATGCGCGGCACCCGCATCGCTTCGGCATAACCCCACGCCAGCACGGCAATGACGACGACCACAACCGCGACCGCGACGATCCGCGAGCGCTCGGGATCCGGCACGCCAAGCACGAGCAGCGCCAGCCGCAGGAGTTGGGCCAGCACCGACCACACGAACAGCACCCACATCACGCCGAGCAGCACATCCCCGGCGACGGCGGCCCAGTCCCGGTGCCGACGGCCGTGTCCCAGGGTCATCATCGCAGGCAACCCGATGAAAGCCGCCACGAATACGACTGTGCCGGAGGCGATCACAGCGGGCGGCCACTGTGTTCCTGACGACAGCAGCGTCCACCACGGTATCCCGAGCAGGAGCAACATGATGACGCCGACGACAAGCAACCGGCGCCATCGGCGACGGGGGCGCGGACGTGCGACCGATTCGACCTCGGCGGCCGGGGTGTCTTGCATTAGATCGACGGTACCCAGCGGCGGCGCAGCGTGACGACGGTGACGTCATCGTCGGCGTTCGCCGATTCCATGGCTTCGGAGATCCACGACGCGGTCACCTCGCCGGCACTGCCGA
Organism: Mycobacterium venezuelense; assembly: GCF_054919535.1. Taxonomy (NCBI): domain Bacteria; kingdom Bacillati; phylum Actinomycetota; class Actinomycetes; order Mycobacteriales; family Mycobacteriaceae; genus Mycobacterium; species Mycobacterium venezuelense. Next base: position 4,607 of record NZ_JBONDW010000014.1, on the reverse strand, counting down.
GCACCGTGGCCAATCTGTCGAGTCTGTCGTCGATCGCCTGCCCCCGGCGTTCCACCAAACCATCGGAGAACATGACCAGTCCGGTTCCCTGCTCGACGGTGAACGTGCTCGGCGCATACTCAACGCCCCTGACGCCGATCGGCGGTGACAACCGCAGCGGCGCCGGAACTGCCGCCGACTCCGAATCCACCAGATACGGCATGAGATGCCCGGCGCACGCGGCGTCGGCCTGGCCGGTGCCGAGGTCGACGCGGGCCACGAGGACCGTCGCGAACGCCCTGGACACCAGGTTCACACTGAAATCGTTGAGGTGGTTCAGCGCCTCGGCGGGTGAAGCACCGGCGAACAGGTAGGCGCGCAGGGCATTTCGCAACTGCGCCATCGTGCCTGCTGCGGTGATGCCGTGGCCGGCGACGTCACCGATCAGAACGATCAATCGGCCATCGCGGAGTTCGAACGCGTCGTACCAGTCGCCGCCGACACGTCCACCGGCGGCCGGTTCGTAATGCGCGGACAGTTGCCAGTTGTCGGGAGCCGGAATGGACTGGGGCAACAGGCTGCGCTGCAGGGTTTCGGCCATGCGCAACTCTCCGCGGGTGCGGCTGTAGAGCGATTCGACCAGATGCCGTCGCAGTGCTTCGGCGGCCTCGGTCTCGATCGCGGTCCAAGGCTGGCTGCGTCGACGGACGATCTCGCGCCACCGCTCGAACGACTTGCGCGGACTGAGCCGAGGCTGCTTGCCGTCGCGTCCCTCGCTGACCGCGATCGCCTTGTTGTGCGGATCTCCTCCCCAGTCCACCGAGCGCAAGACCTCGCGCCGGAACCACACCGCATGCTGCCCGTCTGGCAGGTTGAGCACGAGTGCACCGGCCGCGACGTGCGGATCGACCTCGACGTCGGGAAGCGAGTCCGTCAGGCATTCGGTGCTGGCGACCTCGTCACCGGCGCCGCGCGCCCAATCGATGACGGCCGACACGACTGCCGGTGGCGGAACCGCCCCGAGTACCTGTCGCTCGCCCTGGACGTTGACGACGACGCCGTCGGCGGGCACCAGATCGAGCAGGTCGGGCCCGCCGAGCAAGGCGGCCGAGATCGGGGCGCGGTCATCGATCGTGGCGGCCATGAGTTTCGCGAGCACCGCCTGCGTGTCCAGCCGCTTGTTTAGTTGGTCTTCTTCGAACTGGTCGACGAGCCGCAGTGACAGGGTCGAGCCGAGGAATTCGGCAGCCGCTCGGGCACCGAAGGGCGGCAGATGCGGCCCGGAGTAGTGATGACACGCGATGAGCCCCCACAGCTTGCCGTGCCGCAGCAACGAAATGGACATCGACGCGTGCACACCCATGTTCTGTAGATATTCGATGTGGATGGGCGAAACACTGCGCAGGGTGGCGTAGGTGAGGTCGGTCGGTGTGCCGACGGCCGGGTCGACCACAGGCACGAGCTTGGCAGGCGAGTAGTTGACGTCGGAGATGAGCCGCAACCAGTTTTTCTCGTACAGCGCCCGAGCCTGTGCCGGAATGTCCGTCGACGGATAGTGCAACCCGAGGAACGGGTTGAGGTCATCGCGTTTGGACTCCGCAACGACCTCGCCGTTGTAGCTGTCGTCGTAGCGATACACCATCACGCGGTCGAAACCGGTGAGGTCGCGGACGGCCCGCGCGGTCGCGTCGTAAAGCTCGAAGAGCGTCTCGGCCCGGTTCAGCTCCTCGACCGAGCTGCGCACCGCCTGATAGGTGTTCGGGTAGGAGTACGGGCGCTCGCCGTACGCGATCTCCAACTCGACCAGAAGCATTCCGTCCGGCTCCCGGTGCAGGATGGCGTCGAACTCGCGCGGTTCGCCATTGACGTCGATGACGCACTCGACCGGGTTGCGCCGGCGCAGATCGCGGAATGCCGACACGACACCTGCGACTCGGTCGGCTTGGTCGGCGCCCATCAGCGCCGACAGGTGCCTGCCGAGGACAGCATCGACGGGCCGGGCAAGCAGGTCGTCGACGTTCGCGCTGACCTGGCGCACCTCGAGGTCGGCCTCCCGCACCACCGCGAGCACGCCGCGCGGCTGGATACCGCCGGGAATGTGGATCGGCTCTCGGGCGCAGTTGTCCAGGTCGATTACCGTACCGGCCGGGACCAGGTCTTCCGGGTTGGTCAAGCAACACGCTCCATCGGTTTCATAAACAGGCTGCAGTCGTTACTGCGGTCCGTTCGAGGTGGTCTCGCCACTGCTTGACCGTCCCAACCTCTGGCTGCCGGCGTGGCCGCCGACAGTTCGCATCTTCACACGATAGCGACGGCTGGGCCAACCGCTGTTGCGTCATGGTCACGCCACGTCGGCTTTTCTTACCGGCTAGCACTACCGTCGAACTACCGTCAGCCCGGTGGTCGCGTCTCCTGGTCCACCCAAGACTTCCCTCATGACCGAGACCCCGCCACGCCAGCACGAGGCTCACCCGCCGGCAGGCACGCCCCGCCGCCCGGCACCGGCGAACAACAGTCCCATCGCTGCTGTCGCCGCCCTGTCGGGCTGGAGATTGACCTGGGCCCTCATCATCGCGATCGCGATCTTCGCCACGATCGCCGCTTTGGCGGTCGGCGGCGCCGGCGGAGCCAATCTCGGAATTCGATTCACCGCCCGCACGTCAGCGGTCCTCTTTCTGCTCACGTTCACCGCGTCGTCGCTCTACCAGTTGTGGCCGACCACGACCACGAAGTGGATCCGGCGCAACCGTCGCTATCTCGGCGTCGCCTTCGCCGGATCCCACGCCATCCACGCCGTGTTCATCGTCGCGACGATCATCTTGAACGCGCAGCGCTTCCAGACGGGGGTCGACCACACGCCGCACGCGATCTATGTCGTCGACTTCATCGCCTATGGGTTCATCATCGCCATGACGATCACCTCATTCGACAGCGTCGCTGACCGGATGCGGTACCGCAATTGGAAAGCCCTGCATGTCACGGGAAGTTACGTCATCTGGTTCGCGTTCTTCATCGCCTACTGGCGCCGCGGCGTCACCTACACCGAGTTCTACGGGCCGTTCCTGCTGATCGTTCTCGCAGCGTTGATCATCCGGTTCATCGCGAAAGCTCAGCGGCTCAGAACTCGTCGTACCTCTGTGCGATGATGGCTATATATCAACTGCCGCAGCGTCTTTCGCCGCTGAGGGGTCACCGTGCGAGCGGCTTGAGGTGTTGTTCGGTGAACTCGATCAGATCCTGTCTCGGCTCTTGGGTTGCAGTCTGGTGTTGGGGAGGGTGTGGACGAAAAATCGCTCGGCATCGGCGTACTTTTCGCCGAGTGCGTCGGCGACGAAACCGTTTGCGATGTAGAAACCCACTGCGTCGGAACCCGTTTCGGCAATCAGATGACAGTGACGCGGAGTCGCTTCTCGTACCGCTTGCAGCATTTGGCGTCCGACGCCGCAGCGACGGGAGATCTCGTTGGTCGCGATGTGCGGTATCACTACGTCGGTGAGTTTCACGGTGTAGCCCACCACATCAACTGGGGAGTTTCGCATCGATGCACACAGAAGGATTAGCCCAGGGTCTCGGCGATACTGCTCGACGACGCGGTCGGCGCGGTCCGCCAGCAACCGATACAGCCAGCAGATCGAGTACACCCTCGTCGTCGATGCCTGCAGGCGACACCTGCACAGGCTCCCCGATCGCCATCGATACAGCTTGCCCCTGGGCACTACCAAAGATCGCCTGGCCGCCAGTCGCAAATCAGAGCGGTGTCCGCGTTGAGCGGTTGGTCTTGTGCTTCGATAGTGAAAAGGTAAATTCGGTCGGCGTCGTCGTAGGTGTCGATGATGCCGACTGGGCCAGCAGCTTGAGTGCGGCCGGTCCAGGGCTGCCAACCGCGAGCCGTATAGAAGGCTGCGGCAGTCTCGACCGCATTGAGCGCACCCAGCTGATGACGTGTGCTGATGATGTTTTCGGCATGGTCCATGACGACTCTGCCCAATCCACGACCCTGTTGGTCGCCACGAACCGCGACCCCCTCGACATAGCCGGTGTTGAAGGCAATGTCGTTGTGTCGCAGGGTCCTAGCTACGACGGACGCGAATCCCACCATGGACTGGTCAACGTCATTTAGGACGATGTGCACTCCGTCGACGGCATGCAGCCAATCGTAAGATCGAAACTGAGATCCGAAAGCGTTGCGTACCAAAGCTTCCGCGGCATCAAGCTGAGCTGCGCTGAGTTCCCCGGGCTCGGCTATCGACACCTCGACCATGAGGCCAGCATGTCACAGCAGCGCGGCTCTGACGCCGCGCCACACCGCGCGCCCGCTAGCGCATTTGACTGTTAGCAACATCTAAGCGCGAAGCCTGGCAACTGCCTGAGGGTCGGGTCAAGTTCTCACCACCAGCAGGTCAGACATAGCTATCAGAGATCTTTTGCTCAGACGGAACGACGCCGAGCGTTCCGCCGCCAGGCTGGCCTTGTTACCCCAGATTGTTGACGTTTTCATTGACATTGCCTACAGTCCGTGCCACGGGACGGCACGTAGCTGACTGCTGCTGCGTGTTGACACTGATCGGGGGATCGGATGCGCGGATACAAAGGCGTTATTGCCAGTACAGGCAACTTTCTGCCCGACA
>NZ_JBONDW010000013.1:0-195844 GCF_054919535.1 Mycobacterium venezuelense | reverse complement strand
GCCCGCCGAAACCCGCGATGCCACCGGCACATTGATGCCCAGCTCGTATGTGGTCAAACAACTCGCCCCCCAGCTGTATGTGCTGGCCGAGGTCATCGACCCCCAACCGCACACCACCTGGCCGGTCTATGTCGACCCACCCCTGCACCTGACCGGGCCCGGCCCGGTGCCGTTGGGCTTCTTCGATGCCGCCACCAACGCGGTCAGCTCGGTCGCCGACATCAAGGGGTCACAAGGCCGGGGTCTCAAGGCGTCACTCGTCAAAATCAGAACCTGAATCCGACGAAATCGAAGTCAAACAAAAAGCCAGACCGCAAGAAGTTGAAGAAGGAACGTAAGCAGAAGCATCAGGACAAAAAGAAGCAGAAGAAAAAGAAGAGCAAGAAGAATCACAAGAAGCCAAAGGGATAATACCCATGTCTCAAGCGAAAAACACGTTGGTGCTCGAAGCGAAGGTGTTTCCCGATTATCATCGTGTCTATATCGAGGACTTCGAAACTTCGGATGGCGCAGACTCCAGTGACTCGGCCTGCTCCTGCACTGGTCACTCAATACTGGTAAGAACGATAACCGCGGATGAGGCTATAGATAGCGATATTGACGTGTCGGTCAATATCTATAAGGGAATTGACGACAGATCGCTCGGTGAGTGTATATACGCTGGAACGTTGACACTAGATAGCGGCTATCTGGCGATCGGAAATGCGGGCGACACGATCGCTAGGGCGCCTTTCGAAGTCGGCGAGACGATCTCCCTACGAGTGTTTGTTGATAAACCCTCGGACGCCCGCCAGATCAACGTTCTCATTCCACCGGAATAGTCCCCTAGCTCCCCGTTATCTTATGCAATCTGAGCGTTGGCGCAGTCGTTGTAGAAGCGCAGAAGAGCAAACGACGACCTGGGGCAAAACGCCGCTGTATTACGCTTCTGAACAACAGCAGGTCGAAATCATGTCCGCGCTGCTTGATGCGGGTGCTGATCCCAACATCCGCGAAAGTCCGCACCGTCCCAGTTTCGGTGCACTAGACAGGAACCGACAGTGCCACTATCGCCATCTTCGATGACGCCACGGTCGAAGTGCACCGGGATGCCCTTGTCGACGCGATACGCGCCGACACCCCGATCCCATTCGGATGCGCCAACCTCCCGGTGGGCGAAAACAACATCATCGCGGTAGATATTCCTGATGAGGCGACGCTTGAGCGGACGTATGCCTTTCTCGTGAGTAGGCAAGCGTCCGGCGACCTTGACCTCGAGGAGGCATGTCCACCGGATCGCGTCGCCGATTGACATCGACGATGAGCCTCAATCGTCGGCTGACACAACCGATGTCACGCGATGGATCGCGAATTCCCGTACCCGCCCGGCGGCCGGGTCGTAGGCGGTGAGTTGTCCGCCGCGGACGTTGATCGGAGCCACGACGCGTTGCGTGGCAACGCCTGCCGGGTCGACGTAGCCGATCACGACCGAGGACTGCGCGTTTGCGGCCTCCTGCAATTGCGTGATGGCCATCGCGGGGTCGAGGCGGACACTGGCAAATGGTCCGGCCGCGACCTTGCGCAACACCGCGACGATCGCCCCGAGAGTCTGTGCGGTCGGAGGCGTCGGCGGTCGGTACACCCGACGTCGCGTCGGTGCGGTGACGCGTGCGCCGCGGACCCTGATATCGACGACGGTGCCTGTCGAATCCTCAGCCGCGGGTGCGAATCCCGCGTCGCGCAGTACGGCGAGCACGTCGGCGATCGGGGCCTGCGACACCGCGACCGTCGGCGCCAGGAGTCGCAACTCGAGGCGTTCGGAACCAGGGGAGGCGACGGCCTGCGCGAGCAGCGCGGGATCCTCACACCGCACGAACGACGCCGCCATGCCCACCCGCAACTGGCCGTGCCGCCGAGCGACATCGTCGATGAGGTAGGTAAGACCCTGCGGCACCGGAGTTTTCGAGTGCTTCTCGAAGAAGCCGTGTAGCTCGCTCGCGGTCCGTCCGGAATCGAGGGCGCGTCGCACCGACGGTTCGCTGATGCGATAGACCATGGCAGCGCCTGCTGATTCGACGGTGGCCACCTCTGCCAACTGCTCGGCCAGGTCGCGCTCCAGTGGTCCGGGCACGATCACCGTGAGATCGGCTTGCAGCAGGAAATGATCGAGCGGCTTCGGCAGCGCCTTCGACATCGCCGCCAGCACATCCTCGTCGGTATCTCCTGCCAAGAGCCCGCGAGCGGGTGTGCTGATCGCGCCCCGGCCCGCCATGCCCAAGGCGTGGGCTTCGGTGAGCAGCGCGCTCACCGTCCCTGGCTGCAAGCGTGCGGCCCAGCGCGGCCGTCGCCAGATCATTGCCCGCGACGCTTCGGCGGCATCGACGCCAGAGCCCGGTGCGAGGTCGGTCAGCACCTGCAGTAGCAGCCTGCGGTCCAGCGGTGCCGCGGTCGAGTAGAGCGAATCCGACAGTGCGGCAAACGGTTTGCCGTCAGGTCCTCTGGTTGCGATCAACGCGGGCCTGGCGGGAAGATCCAGCCAGGTCGAGGCCAGCAGATGCCAGCGCACGGCCGTCGTCGATTCGACGAACCGGTCGGTGGCCACCGTCGGAGCCCAGTACGGGCCGGTGCCCTCGCCGGGATCGGGGTCCGGCATGCCCGCCGCGATCAGCCCGGCTGCGGCGGCGAGTTCAAGCAGAAGGCCGAGGCGGCCTTCGTCAATCCCGGTCGACTTGGCCAGCCGCTTGACGTCGCGCACTCCCAGCCCGCCGCTGCGCAGCTCGGGAACGGGTGTGGCGCCGAGACTTTCGAGCACCAACTCGATCTCGCGCAGTAGATCGATTACCGCGCCGGCGGCGACGGCGTCGACGTCGCCGGCCGTCGTCGTCGTGGTCTTCAGCTCCGGTTCGGTCAACGTGGTCGGGCCGGGAACCTCACCGCGCAACGCCTGCCCCACGACGCGGGGCAGGATCACGGTGTCGTTGTCGATCCGGCGCAGTAACCCGGCCGCCAACAGTCGCTGCACCGGACGATCGCTCGGAGCGTCGGGGGCCGCGTCGCGCGTGCGGCCCACCGGTGAACCCTCCAACAACCGGGCCAACAGGTCCCGTTGGGCGTCGTCGAGCCCGTCGAGCAACGCAGCGATGTCGTCGGCGCTGCGGTCAGATACCTCCAACACGGCCTGCCCGCTGTACCAGGGGAGTCCGGATGCGACCTCAGGCGCCACCCGCACGGACGAATCACCCCACACCAGGGCACGGTCCCGCAGATCGTCGATGGCCGCGAGCACGCCGGCCTCGTCGGCGCGCTCGCCAAGCAGTTCGGTCACCGCCGAGACCGACACCGCGGCGGTGTCGGCGTGTAAGACCAGCAGCGCGTCGAGCACCGCGAGCCGTAGGAAATCCAGTCCGTCGGTGGCGGCCTTGACCGACTGCCGCGACGTGGCCCTGGCAGCCAGCGCCGCGATGGTGCCTGGAGGTGGCTGGCTCAGGTCAGGCCGCAACTCCAGTAGACGGATGAGTCCATCGTCGGGGAGGTCGGCCAGCCACGCGCCCAGCGGAATTCCGGGAGTCGGTGCGGCGCTCATATCCTGACCAGCGTAAAGCAGCCCGCCGGTATCGCGACCGGCGATGGGGCCTGCCACAATATGGGGCGTGGCTGACAACAAGAAGAAACACTACGTCGACAACGGCTGGCCGGTGCTCTCCGACGGCGATGACCACGCTGTGAGTGAGCTCGCCACCGACCGCACGGGCGCGCTGTCGCCGTTCGGTGACATCACCTTCCCCCTGCCAGCTGAAGAGCTGCCATTCGTCCAGTCGGTCACGGTCGTCAACAGGTAACGGTGGGACTGTCGCATCTCGACGAGTCCGGCGCGGCCCACATGGTCGACGTCACGGCCAAGGACGTCACCAAACGCACCGCGGTGGCGCAGGGCACGCTGCTGACCCGGCCCGATGTGGTTTCGCTCATCGCGTCCGGTGGCTTGCCCAAAGGCGATGCCCTGGCGACCGCGCGGGTGGCGGGCATCCTCGCGGCCAAGCGGACTCCTGATCTGATACCGCTGTGCCATCAGCTGGCACTCACCGGTGTCGATGTGGATTTCGACGTGCGCGAATCCGCGGTCGCGATCACCGCCACCGTGCGCAGCACCGACCGCACCGGTGTCGAGATGGAAGCATTGACCGCCGTGAGCGTGGCCGCGTTGACGCTCTACGACATGATCAAGGCCGTCGACCCCGCCGCACGCATCGACGACATCCGCGTCGTGCGTAAAGAAGGCGGTAAAACGGGTTTGTGGGAAAGACCAACGCAGTGACACGTTCTGCCCGGGTTGTGATCGCATCCACCCGGGCGGCCGCCGGTGTGTACGACGACCGGACCGGGCCTCTCATCGTCGGCTGGTTGGCCAACCGCGGCTACGACGTCACCGAGCAGATGGTTGTGCCCGACGGCAGGGCGGTGGGCGAGGCATTGCGCTCGGCATTGGCCGAACACGTCGATCTCATCATCACCTCCGGCGGCACCGGCATTTCACCAACTGATGCGACGCCTCAGGCGACCATGGCCGTCCTGGACTACGAGGTTCCCGGGCTCGCCGACGCCATCCGGCGCGCCGGTGTACACAAGGTGCCGACTTCGGTGCTGTCCCGTGGCGTCTGCGGGGTTTCCGGGCGCACATTGATAGTGAACCTGCCGGGGTCGCCCGGCGGTGTGAAGGACGGGCTTGGCGTGCTCGATCACGTGCTCGAGCATGCGCTGGATCAGCTCGGTGGAAAGGACCACAGCCGGTGAGCGCAGCCATAATCCGGGTCGAACTGACCGATGCGCCGATCTCGTTGACTGAGTACGAGGAACTCGTCGCGCACGAGGCGGCAGGGGCCGTCGTCGGCTTCGCTGGGGTGGTCCGGGATCACGACGGCGGCCGTTCGGTGACCAGACTGGAGTACTCGGCGCATCCCACCGCCCAGCAGACCCTCGAAGAGGTCGCTGCCGAGGTGGCGGCCCAGGCCGCTGGCGTGCGGGCGATCGCCGTGAGCCATCGCATCGGGACCCTCAATATAGGAGACGCCGCCCTGGTGGCCGCTGTGGCAGCGGACCATCGCAGGGCGGCGTTCGAAACCTGTGCCCGTCTCGTCGACACCGTCAAGGAGCGACTACCGGTGTGGAAGCACCAGCACTTCGCTGACGGCACCGACGAATGGGTCGGCTCCGCGTGACCTGATTCAGGCCGGCGGCGGAACCGGCGCGGGCGCGGCGGGGGCGGGAGCTCCCACCGGTGCCGGGGCCGGAGCTGGGACCGGTGCGGCCGGATCTGCAGGCGGCGGCGCGCCGACCGGAAGGTTCGCGGCCTGCCCACCGGGAGGCGCCGAGGTCAGCGGACGCTGGGTCAACGCCAGCAGGGCGTCCTTGCCGCTGATGTCCTGGGTCTGGATCGCGTGCCAGATCTCCCGCAGGTACGTCATGTTCGGGCCCTGACCGGGGACCTGCGCCGGGCTGTCCGTCGTGCCGGGCGGCAGGTTCTCCGGGCTGGCCAGGTGCGGGACGCCCTCCGGCGGAAGCGGCGTGCCGTTGGTCACGACCTGGTTGGCCACATCGAAGGCCGGCTGCGGGATGTCCACACCGTTGAGCGGAGCCAATGGATCCGGGGCGGGTGCGGCGACCGGGGCCGGCGCGGGAGCGGGTGCAGGTGCCGGAGCGGGCGGGGCCGGGGGAGCCGGCAGCGCGGGCTCGAGCGGCAGCGGCGCGCCGGCGTGCAGTGCCCACGTCTGCGGCTGGTCGACCGGAGCGGGGGCCTGATCCCAGTTCTCCGGGGCCGGAGCCGCGACGACGTCGACGGGCGGAGCCGGGGGTGCAGGCGGAGCCAGCGGCGGGGGCACGTCGGCGGGCAGCGGTGCGTCGAGCGGGGCGGGTGCGACCTGCAGTGCGGCGTCGACGATCTGGGCCTCGGGAGCAGGCGGCGGCGGAGGCGGCACGTCGACCGGAGCGGGCGCAACGGGGGCCGGTGCCGGCGGCAGCGCTTCGGGGGCGGGCGCGGGTGCCGGGGGCAGGGCCTCGGGGGCCGGTGCCGGCGGCAGCGCTTCGGGGGCGGGCGCGGGTGCCGAGGGCAGGGCCTCAGGGGCTGGCGCAGGCGGCAGGGGCTCGGGCAGCGGGGCCGGCGGGGGAGCCTGCGGCATCGGGGCCGGGGCGGCCAGCATGTCGACCGGGGCCGGCGGGGGCGGCGGGGCGAACGGATCGGGCGGCGGCGGAAGTTGACCGTTCACCGCGGGAGCGTCGAGCGGAGCCGGAGCAGGCTCGGCGATCACGTTGCGCGGGGTGGCGCCGGAGAGGCCGCGGCCACAGGTGGGCCATGCGCCCTTGCCCTGGCTGGCCAGCACGCGCTCGGCGACTGCGATCTGCTCTTCCTTGGTGGCCATGTAGGCCGCGGGTGCGTACTCGCCACCACCGTGCGACGACCATGTGCTCGGCGAGAACTGCAGCCCGCCGTGATAGCCGTTTCCGGTGTTGATGGCCCAGTTGCCGCCGGACTCGCAGCGGGCTACCTGATCCCATTCGCCGTCGGTCGCAGCCATCGCCTGGCCCGCCATGGCGAGGCTGCCGCCACCGAGCACAGCGCCGGTGAAGGCGATTTTGGCGACGTTCTTGGCTGATGACGATGAAGTGGGCTTGCGGTGCCGTCCACTCATAAGCGTGAAGGTCCTCTCGTATGCGCCCACGAGGTCAGCTGTCGGGTTCGGGTAGGAGAGGTCACCCGGCCGTCGACGCCGAAACGACGACGGCTTCACCCCAAGGGGCCGCAAGCGGCTCCTGGTCCTTATAAATCGGTGGACCGGTTGGGTCCCCCGCCTCCATCCTTGTTGTTCGTCGTTACCCCGCCCGATGGATGGAGCTCGGCGCGATCGGAAGGGATGGGTCAGCCGATTAGGGTCAGTTGACTTGGGAATGAACGGTAACCGGTCGCCGCAGTCGCGTCATCTTTTGCCCGTTCGGGCGTTTTCGGTCCCGGCAAAACCTAAAAGAGCATTAAAGGTCCAGGTTGCTGACGCGTTCTCCCAGGTGGCAGACGCGCTCCACCGCCCTGTAGCCAGCTCGTGACCATTTCGTTATGTGATGCATATCACGTTATCCGCCGGCGAAGGGGGGTAACACATCGAGCGTGTGCGGCGTTAGCACCGCCCGCTCGGTGTCGCGCACCGCAACCCCGTCGCATAGGTATGAGCAGCGCTTTAACACGCGAGCGAGTTCCGCGTCGCGGTCTGCGAGCCGTTCGATGAGCGCCGCAATCGTCGTTCCCGTTGCGATATCTAACGTTTCGGTCTCAACTCCGGCAGCGGCCGCCGCAGCGGCGAAATATCGGATGGTGACCTGAACCGTTGTCGTGGCCGACATCTATCCGCCGATCGCGCTCATGGGCCGGTCCGGTTGCAGGAAATCCGGATCGTTGATGCCGTGCCCTGCCGGTTTGGCCCACATCGCGGCGCGCCACGCGGCCTCTATCTCGTCGTCACCCGCGTCGCCGCGCAACAGCGCCCGCAGATCCGTCTCCTCGCGGGAAAACAAACAACTGCGGATCTGACCGTCCGCGGTCAGCCGCGTGCGGTCACAGGCCGAACAGAAGGCATGCGACACCGACGCGATCACTCCGACGGTGCCCGTCACATGCCCCGCGCTGTCGACCACCTGCCACAGCTCAGCAGGCGCCGAACCGCGCGGCCTGGGGTCGGGTTGCAGATCGAAATGGCGCCGCAGCGTCTGCAGAATGCGGTCGGCGTCGATCACGTCGCTGCGTCGCCAACTATGGCCTGCGTCCAACGGCATCTGCTCGATGATGCGCAGTTGGTAACCGTGGGTCAGGCAGTAGCGCAGCAGTTCCACTGCGTCGTCGAGACCCGACTCCGGGTCCAGGACGGCGTTGACCTTTACCGGATCGAGTCCGGCGGCCTTGGCCGCGGCCAGCCCGGCCAGCACATCGGCCAGGCGGTCGCGGCGGGTGATGCGCGCGAAGTGCGCGGCGTCGACGCTGTCGAGCGACACGTTGATGCGGTCGAGCCCAGCCTCTTTGAGCCCGGCGGCGCGCCGGGCCAGCCCGAGGCCGTTGGTGGTGAGGGTGATCTCCGGGCGCGGCGTCAGAGCGGCCGCAGCTGCCACCACTTCTTCCAGGTGCCGCGTCACCAGGGGTTCGCCGCCGGTGAAGCGCACGCTCGTGACCCCGAGGCGGGTGACCCCGATACGCAGCAGCCGAGCCAGTTCCGCCGGGCTCAGCAGTGCCTCGCCGGGCAGCCAGTCGAGCCCTTCGGCGGGCATGCAGTACGTGCAGCGCAGGTTGCACCGATCGGTCAGCGAGACCCGCAGGTCGGTGGCGACGCGGCCGTAGGTGTCGATCAATGGACCGGCACTCGGGGCGTCGGTCGGTGTGCGCGCCACCGTGGGCAGGCCCAGCGCGGTCACCGTCATGCGGTCACCCGCTGCGGATTGAGCTGGTCCACCGGGACGATCTCCTTGCCCAGTGGCACGAGTGACACCGGGATCATCTTGAGGTTGGCCAGTGCCAACGGGATTCCGATGATCGTGATGGCCATGGCGACTGCACTCACGACGTGGCCGATGGCCAGCCAGATGCCGAAAAGAATGACCCAGATGATATTGCCGATGAGTGCACCCGGCCGGGTTCCCGGCTTGTCGACGATCGTGCGGCCGAACGGCCAAAGGGCATAGGACGCGATGCGCAGCGACGCGAACCCGAACGGGATCGTGATGATGAGGATGAAGCAGATGAGCGCGGCCAGCAGGTATCCCAGCGCCAACCACAGGCCGCCGAAGATCAACCAGATGATATTCAGTATCACTCGCATATGGGCGCATCTCTCCTCAAGCGGTGGTCCAAGCCTACCGAGTAATCAAGGTGAAGGCCGCGCCCAGGGCGCTGCGGACGCGAGGAGCAATTCGAGCCGAGTAGGATCTCCCACATCGCGTCCCGGCGCAGACGGGGCGCTTACTTTGTGTGTTCAGGTTGAATTAACAGACGAGCAGGTGAGACCAGTGCCGACCGGCCGGGTTAAGTGGTACGACGCCGAAAAGGGCTTCGGCTTTTTGTCGCAGGAAGAGGGCGAGGACGTCTACGTCCGGTCCTCGGCGTTGCCTGCTGGTGTCGAGGGCCTCAAGGCCGGCCAGCGGGTGGAGTTCGGTGTCGCCGCCGGCCGTCGCGGCCCGCAGGCATTGAGTCTCAAGCTCATTGATCCGCCGCCGAGCGTGAGCCGCAATCGGCGCGAAGCCGAGCGGCCCGAGCACAAGCACACGCCCGACGAACTCCACGGCATGGTCTCGGACATGATCACGCTGCTCGAGGACATCGTGCAGCCTGAGCTGCGCAAGGGTCGCTACCCCGACCGCAAGGTCGCCCGCCGGGTGTCCGAGGTGGTCAAGGCCGTCGCGCGCGAACTCGACGCCTGACCCACTCGGCGGCGCAAGATGTAGGTATGGCCCAAGGCTCCTACGTCGCCAGCACCGGCGAATTCAACCGCGACACCAACTACATCACCACCCGCATCACGTCCGACGGGCGTGACGGCTATCCGGTCGAGCCCGGCCGGTACCGGTTGATCGTGGCGCGGGCCTGTCCGTGGGCCAATCGCACGATCATCGTGCGCCGCTTGCTGGGCCTGGAAGATGTTCTGTCCATTGGCTTTTGCGGGCCGACGCACGACGAACGCAGCTGGACGTTCGATCTCGATCCGGACGGGCTCGACCCGGTGTTGCGCATACCGCGTCTGCAGGACGCGTATTTCAAGCGCGACCCGAACTACCCCAAGGGCATCACCGTGCCCGCGATCGTCGAGGTGGCCACGGGTGCGGTGGTCACCAACGACTTCGCCCAGATGACGCTCGACTTTTCGACCGAGTGGACCGCCTATCACCGTGAGGGCGCTCCGCAGTTGTATCCCGAGCCGCTGCGCGACGAGATCGACACCGTCGCCAAGCGCATCTACACCGAGGTCAACAACGGTGTGTACCGGTGCGGCTTCGCGGGGTCACAAGAGGCGTACGACGCCGCTTACGATCGGCTGTTCACGGCACTGGACTGGCTTTCGGAGCGGTTGGCCACCCAGCGATACCTGGTCGGCGACACCATCACCGAGGCCGACGTCCGGCTGTTCACCACGCTCGCCCGGTTCGATCCCGTCTACCACGGCCACTTCAAATGCAACCGGTCCAAGCTCGCCGAGATGGACGTGCTGTGGGCCTATGCGCGTGACCTCTTCCAGACGCCCGGTTTCGGCGACACGATCGACTTCGTGCAGATCAAACAGCACTACTACATCGTGCACGCCGACATCAATCCGACCCGGATCGTGCCGAAGGGCCCCGACCTGTCCGACTGGCTGACGCCGCATGGCCGGGAAGCGTTGGGCGGCAGGCCGTTCGGTGACGGCACCCCGCCGGGGCCGACGCGTGAGGGCGAGCGCGTGCCCGCCGAGCACTCGGCCGGCTAGGGCCAGACCGTGCTGATCGACCATTCGGCGTGGGGCAAGGGGAATTCCTCGCCCGCCTCGTCCTGAACCAGCGTCAGGAGCTGTACGGCCAGGCCGGTGAGGCGCCCGCGCTGCGGGTCGACGGTCGGGATCGTCACGGCCAGCGTCGTTTCGGGCCGGTACACCGAAACCGTGGTGTCGATGGGGTTCTCGTACACCCGCAGTAGGCGCCACGGCGCGCGCGCGATGGCCGACGGCACCGAGAGCTGAACCGGGTTGTCCTCGTTGACCCGCAGCTCGCCCGCGTCGCGCGGGTCCTGGCAATTGTTGAGGTCGAGCACCGGGCAGTACCGGAACGGGCCGACCCGGACGAGATGACCGTCCGAGTACGCGCTGATCTGCGGCAGCTGTTCGCCGTGTGAACTGCTCAGACGCCAAACCCCTACCGTGGTGCCGGCGACGGCCAGGACGACGACGGCCGCCAGGATCGCGATGGTCCGCTTCACCGGCTCTCCCACTCGGCTGCGGTGGGTGCACTGTCGCCCTCGCGTTCGGCCAGCACGGGGCGATTGCCGCCGAAGCCGGGGATCAACGATTCGCCGCGGTAGCTCACGATGGTCTGGGCCAGCCCGAGTATCAGCACGGCGGTGATCGTAGTGAACCCGACTGAGAGGTCCGTATAGATGAGCACCCCGGTGGCGCCGCCGGCCACCCACGCCAGCTGCAGGACCGACTCTGAGCGGCCGAATGCCGAGGCCCGCGACGCCTCGGGCAGATCGTCCTGCAGGGACGCGTCGAGCGAGGCCTTGGCGATCGCGCTCGCCGCCGACGTCACCAGGGTGGCGCCCGCTGCCACGAAGAGGTTGCCGGTCAGTGCGGCGGCCAGCGCGGCGGCCGTCACCGCGATCGCCGCGCGCACCACCATCTGCGCCGGGTGACCCAGCTTGAGCCGCGCCGCGGTGACGTTCCCGGCGAAGTTGCCGATGCCCGCGGCCGCGCCGATCAGGCCGAGAATCAGCAGCTGTTCCCAGCCGCTGGCGTCGTGCGACTTGGCCACGAACGCGGGGTAGAGGAACAGGAACCCGACCATCACCTTGATCGTGCAGTTGCCCCACAGCGCGGTGATCGTGTTGCGGCCCAACGGCTGACGCGGCGCCTTGGACTTGCCGGGGCGGCGCAGCTCGCCGGTGGCCCCGTGGTAGCTCAGTGTCGTGGGCACCTCACCCTCGGTGACCTCGACCCACTTCGGGATCCGCATCGACAGCACTGCACCCGCGACGGACACGGCGACGATCACGTACAGCGCACCGGGCAGGTGAACCAGATTGAACAGGTATTCGGCACCGGCCGCGATGCCGCCGCCCACGACGGTGCCGCCCAGAAGGCCGAAGGTCGTCAGCCGTGAGTTGACCCGGACCAGGTCGATCGACGGCGGCAGCACACGCGGCGTCACCGCGCTGCGCAGCACTGAAAACGATTTGGACAACACCATCATCCCGAGCGCGCACGGGTAGAGCACCCAGGATGGATAACTGCCGGTGGTGCCGTCGTAATTGGCGATCAGCACGACGATCAGCACCGTGCGCAGCGCGAACGACGCGGCGAGCGCGACGCGGCGGCCGTGCTGCAGCCGGTCGAGCGCAGGCCCGATCAGCGGTGCGATCACCGCGAACGGTGCGATCGTGATCAGCAGGTAGAGCGCGACTTTGCTCTTGGACTCGCCGCTGGCCGCGGCGAAGAACAACGTGTTCGCGAGGGCGACGGCCATCGCGGCGTCGACGGCGAAGTTGGCCACCACCGGCCAGGTCAGCGCGGTCAACCCCGACTTGTCGGCGCCGTCCGCGGTGGCCGCGCGGTGCACCAAACCGTACATTCGCGAACCCATTTCACGGCTGCGGGCAGCCGCTGCACGCGTGACGGTCACCTTCTCGCCTGCCGCGTATCCGGCTCCGCGCGGCGGGACCGAACGCTCATGCGACGTGTGCGCGGCGGTCGGCTGTTCGTCCAGCGGCGGCAGCCAGCGGTTCGAGCTCGCGCCCGACGGCCCAGGCTGTCTGCGCGCCTTACGGTGCGTCTCACCGCTCGGGTAATTGGCCATCCCGGGATGCTCCTCGCCACGATCGCCAGGCGGCCGCGGCGGGTAGTAAGTCACCCCACGATTCTCTCTTATCCGCCCCGCGCGCGACGCATAGGCGACCGGTGTGGCCCGCGGTCGGGCCGGTCAGGCACTATGGATGCGATGGAAAGTGTGACCGAATCAGCTGAGCAGGCCCGTGAAGCGGGTCTGAGTTCCGGCTTGGCGACCGGCGTGCAGCCCCAGCCGCGGTTGGAGTCGCTGCTTTTGCGCGCCGTCGAGCAGGCGCGCGCGGCGTTGACCGAGTTCAGCGGTGAGGACACGGTCGGCGAGTACCTCGGCGCGACATTCGAGGATCCGAGCTCGGCGACACACCGCTTCCTTGCCAATCTGCCCGGCTATCGCGGCTGGCAGTGGGCCGTCGTGGTCGCTGCCTACCCCGGTGCCGATCACGCGACCATCAGTGAGCTGGTCCTCGTTCCTGGCCCGACGGCGCTGCTCGCGCCCAAGTGGGTGCCCTGGAACGAACGGATCCGGCCCGGTGATCTGAGCCCCGGCGATCTGCTGGCCCCGCCGCCTGCCGATCCTCGGCTGGTGCCCGGGTATCTGGCGACGGGCGATCCACTCATCGACGACACCGCGGTCGAGCTCGGCTTCGGCCGCCGCCAGGTGCTCAGCGATTGGGGCCGTGCGGGCGCAGCCCAACGCTGGCACGACGGTGACTACGGGCCGGCCTCGGCGATGGCCCGGGCGACCCGCCGGGTCTGCCGCGACTGCGGTTTCTACCTGCCACTCGGCGGCGCACTCGGCCCCATGTTCGGCGTGTGCGCCAACGAGTTGGCCGCCGACGGCCACGTGGTCGACGCCGAATACGGCTGCGGCGCCCATTCGGACACTCCGCAGCCGCCCGGTACGGGCTCACCGATGTATGAGCCGTACGACGACGGCGTGCTCGACCTCGCCGACTGAGCGCCGATCAGCGCTCGGCGGCGGCCTTGATCCGGGCCAATGACGCGTTCATGCCCTCGACGAGTTCGTTCTCGAAGCTCGGTACGCCACCGAACAACGCGTTGACCAACGCGTTCGACACCGCCGTCGTTCCGTTCTCGGCATGGCGGCTTTCGGTGAGCTTGGTACCGGTTTCGGTCGGCTCGAGTTCGTAAGCCCACACCGTGTTGTTGGCGTCGACCCGAAACGCCAGTTTCTGCTCGGGGATGACCTCGGTGATCCGCGACGTGGTCGGCCAGAACATGTACTTGCGGCGGTTGAGGTTGAAGGTCCGCGCCCCCGGCCGCAGCGGCCCGAGGGTCTTCATCAGCCGGCACTGTGGGCTCCACTCCGGCATCCGGCGCAGATCCGACACCAGGGCCCAGACCCTGTCGACCGGTGCGTTGATGTCGATCTGTGCTTGCAACAGCGGCGCCGCCATACCGTCTCCTCAGGTCAATCCGCTTTGGGCGCCGCGTGATCCGCGCCGCACCGCCCGACGTTGCCACAGGAAGATCGATGTGCCAAGTGCCCCGATCCCCAGACCGGCCACGGCGTACGGCCGCCAGCTGTGCAGATCGGACACCGTGAAGGCCAGCACGGTCACGATCAGCCAACCGGTCGCGATCACGAGCACCACCGGCCACGGCTCCAGCAGTGCCGCAGGCAACGGCGGCGGCTTGGGCGCCGAGTCTGCTGAGCCGTTCGCGTCACCGGTCATCGCCACCAACCTAGCCGACCGGCAGAACGTACAATGGTCCTGGTTTTAGCCCTTTAGTTGCCGATGCTCAGTATTATTTGCTTTGTGAAAGATCCGGAGGCTCGGCTCGCGAGCGATCTCGCACTGGCCGTTGTCCGATTCGCCCGTCAGCTACGGGTACGGCGTTCCGAATCTCCGGTGTCGCTGACCCAGCTTTCCGCATTGTCGACGCTGGCCAAAGAGGGAGCGATGACGCCAGGCGCATTGGCTCTGCGTGAGCGGGTCCGGCCGCCGTCGATGACCCGCGTGTTGACCTCGCTCGCCGAGCAGGGTCTGGTGGCTCGCGCCGCGCATCCGGTGGACGGACGCCAAATCGTGGTGTCCGCCTCGCCGGCGGGCGTCAACCTGGTGGAGGCCGAGCGTCGCGCCAGCCAGGAGTGGCTGTTGAAGCAGCTGGCCCGGCTCGAGCCAGAAGATCGCCAGACGTTGCTTGCCGCAGCGGATCTGATGTCGGCCATGGTCGACGAAAGCGCGTGAGCGCACTGCACGTCATCGACATCGAGGATCCGGCGGATCCGCGCATCGACGATTTCCGCGATCTCAACAGCGTGGACCGCAGGCCGGATCTGCCGACCGGCAAGGGCCTCGTCATCGCCGAAGGTGTGCTCGTCGTGCAGCGCATGCTGGCGTCGCGCTTCGTTCCGCGTGCGCTGCTGGGTACCGATCGGCGGCTCGGTGAACTGGCCGCCGACCTCGACGGGGTCGACGTGCCGTTCTACCGGGCCAGCGCGGAGGTGATGGCCACCGCGGTCGGATTTCATCTCAATCGCGGGGTGCTGGCCTCGGCATCTCGCGCGCCGGAGCTGACGGTCGACGAGGTGGTGTCGAACGCACGTACCGTCGCGGTGCTCGAAGGCGTCAACGACCACGAGAATCTGGGTTCGATCTTCCGCAACGCCGCCGGGCTGGCCGTCGATGCGGTCGTGTTCGGCGCGGGCTGTGCCGATCCGCTCTATCGCCGCGCCGTTCGGGTGTCGATGGGCCATGCCCTGTTGGTGCCCTTCGCTCGGGCCTCTTCGTGGCCAGATGACCTGGAGTTGTTACGTGCCAAAGGTTTTCGTCTGCTGGCCATGACGCCGGACGCGGCGGCGGCAACGCTGTCGGACGCGATGGTGCAACTCGGCGACGATCGCGTGGCCATCCTTGTCGGAGCCGAAGGGCCCGGCTTGACCGAGCGCACCATGCGGGCCAGCGACATTCGTGTGCGGATTCCCATGTCGCGCGGCACCGATTCCCTCAACGTCGCGACGGCCGCCGCTCTCGCGTTCTACGAGCGGTCGAGGCTTGCGCACTGAATTGACGCTAAATTGACATCGTGACCGACGAATCCACGCCGTGGGGGACAGGCCTGACGGTGGCCGGATTCGTGGCGGCCGTGCTCGCCGCAGCCATCGTGGTGCTCGGCGTGGGCCTGATTCGCGTGCACCCGCTGCTGGCCGTCGGGTTGAACATGGTGGCCGTCGGCGGTCTCGCGCCGACGGTGTGGGGGTGGCGGACACGGCCCGTGTGGCGCTGGTTCGTGCTCGGCGCCGCAGTCGGCGTGGTCGTCGGGTGGGTAGCGCTCCTCGCCGTCGCGCTGAGCCAGTAACTCAGGCCGATCCGAACAGCGTGCGGGCCAGCCGAGCTCGCCAGGTGTCCATATCGTCGACGCCAAGGATGCGCAGCACCACCTGATCGGCTCCCGCCCGGTGATAGTCCGCGATGCGTTCGGCGATGCGCTCGGTGGTGCCCCAGGCCGCGATCCCGCCCAAAAGGCGGTCGCTGACGGTGTCGATGTCGGTCTCGCTGAATCCCTGCCGCAGGAGGTTGCGGCGGTAGCCGCCCTGACCGGCCAGGAACTCCAGCGGCCCGGCCGCGGCAGCCCGGGCGGCGTCGCGGTCGGTGACGGGGATGACCATCAGCAGGATCGCCAACAGGCGGTCGGGGCCAAGGGCTGCCCGGGCCGCCGCGACGTATGACGGTGTGACGAGGTAGGGATACGCCCCGGCGGCGCGGTCCCGCGCGAGCGTCAGCATGTTGGGGCCGAGCGCGGCCAGGATGCGCGACTCGATCCCGGCGGCGTCCAGTTCGTCCAGATAGGCGTTGAGGGCGGCCAGGGGCTTGGGACCGTGCGCGCCGCCGATGCCGACGACGAAGCGGCCGGGATGCTCGCGCTCCAGCTCGGAGTGGGTGGTTATGACGTCGGCCGCCGGCACGCGCATGACGGGGATGATGCCGGTCGCGACCGGTATCGACGTGGTCGCGCGCACGGCGGCGGCGAGCATAGGCAGGTTGCCCGAACGCCACAGCGTCGCGTAGCCGAGGTCCTCGGCACGGCGGGCTTCGTCGGCCACCACGGCCGCGTCATCGGTGAACGGATTGCTGCTGGCCAGCCCGATCGGGCCGAGAGAGATCATGCGAAGACGCTATGACCTCAAGAACACTTCAGGTCAAGACGTCAACGCTGCGTGCCCGAGGAACGCACGCCGAGCAGCACGTCCTCCCAGGCCGGAACCGCGGGCCTGGCCTTGCGGCTGCGCTTGGGTGCCGGGGCCGCTTCTGGCTCCAGCTCGGGCTCGGCGGCGACCGGCTGGGGTGCGGCCACCGGCGGCGCGGGAGTCTCGAAGTCCAGCTCGGGCACGGCTGCCACGGGACGCAACGGCCGACCGAAATCCGGGTTGATCAGCTGTTGTGCGGCGTCGTCCGACGCGGTGACGGTACCGCCGTGCGCGCCGGGTGTGAACCGGAAGTGGGCCTGGATGTCGGACCTGCCTGCCTTCCAGGTCACCTGCACGGTCCAGCGGCTGTCCTCGTTGCGCCAGGCGTCCCACGCGGTCGAGTCAGGATCCAGCCCGCGCGCCACGAGTGCCGTCGTCACCATCTCCAGCAGGGTCAGCACCGCGGGCCCGTCGGCGAGCACCGGATGGGCGGCGGTAGCCAGTTCGGCCGCACGTGCCCGTTCCAGCAACACCGGATGGGCGAACCGCTCGACTCGTTCGACCGGGACTCCTGCGGCGGCGGCCAACTGCTCGACCGATGCGCCGGCACGGATCTTTGCTTGAATCTCCTTGGGGCGCAGCACGCTTTGAACCTCTACATCGATTTGTGTCTGATTCGAGGCGACTTTGTCGCCGCGCACGGCGGCCCGCAAACGGTCGTCGACACGCAAACTGAACATCTCCGTGGAGTTGTCGGCTTCACAGATGATGCGTTTGCCGTCGACATCCAGCCCGACGACCCTGAGTTCTCGCATACCGACCTCCTGCGCGAACCCTACTGCGTTATCGGCTCGTTACCGCGCTGACACGCGGGCCAGAGGAATGTGTACTCAGAGATTTTCCAAGACCCAGTCCACGCAGCTCGTCAGTGCGCTCACGTCGTCGGGTTCCACGGCCGGGAACATGCCGATCCGCAACTGGTTGCGGCCCAGCTTGCGATACGGCTCGGTATCCACAATTCCGTTTGCCCGCAGCACTTTTGCCACCGCTGCGGCGTCCACGTCATCGCTGAAGTCGATCGTGCCGACGACCTGCGACCGCAAAGCCGGGTCGGTGACGAACGGCGTGGCGAACGACGCGGCCTCGGCCCATGAGTAGAGCCGCTGCGACGAGTCGGCGGTGCGCTTGACCGCCCACTCAAGGCCGCCGTTGCCCAGCAGCCAGTCGAGCTGTTCGGCCAACAGCACCAGCGTGGCGATCGCCGGGGTGTTGTAAGTCTGGTTCTTGAGGCTGTTCTCGACCGCGATGGGCAGCGAGAGAAAGTCGGGCACCCAGCGGTCCGACGCCGCGATCGCCTCGATGCGAGCCAGCGCCGCCGGGCTCATGACGGCGAGCCACAGCCCGCCGTCGCCGGCGAAATTCTTCTGCGGCGCAAAGTAATACGCGTCGACGTCGGTGATGTCGACGGGCAGGCCGCCGGCCGCCGATGTCGCGTCGATGAGGATCAGCGCGTCATCCGAACCGGCGGGACGCTGCACCGGCACCGCCACGCCCGTCGAGGTCTCGTTGTGGGCCCAGGCGATCGCGTCGACCGACGGATCGGACTGCGGCTCGGGTGCCGTGCCCGGATCGGACTTGACCACGATCGGGTCGCCGATGAAGGGGTTCTTGGCGACGGCCGAGGCGAACTTCGAGCTGAACTCGCCGTAGGTGAGGTGCAGCGAACGCTTGTCGATGAGGCTGAACGCTGCGGCATCCCAGAACGCGGTCGACCCGCCGTTGCCGAGGATGACCTCGTAACCGTCGGGCAGGGAGAACAACTGACGCAAGCCGTCGCGGACGCGGCCGACCAGGTTCTTCACCGGCGCCTGCCGGTGGCTCGTGCCGAACAGATCGCCTGCGGCGGCCAGTGCGGTCAACTGCTCGGGCCGGACCTTGGACGGTCCGCAGCCGAAGCGCCCGTCACCAGGCTTGAGGTCGGCGGGAATGATCAGTTCAGCCATGCCCGCAAGCCTAATGACCGGCTGTCGACCGGCCGAGCGTGGGCCCTGTGCACGCAAACCGGCCCGAACTCGTGCATTGGCCCCACGGTCGCCACTAAAGCGTCAGAATCCGGGCGCCGTCGGCGGTCACGGCCACGGTGTGTTCGCTGTGCGCGGCGCGGGCGCCCGTTGCGGTGCGCAGCGTCCAGCCGTCAGGGTCGTGGACGTAGTCGTCGGTGCCGTCGGCGATGAGCATGGGCTCGATCGCGAGTACCAACCCCGGCTTCAGCTTCATGCCTTTGCCTGGGCTGCCCTCGTTCGGCACGTGCGGATCTTCGTGCATCGTGCGGCCGATGCCGTGGCCGCCATGGTCTGCGAGCCGGCCGAATCCCGCACCTCGGGCCACCGATGCGATCGCGTTGCCGATGTCTCCCAGGGTGTTGCCGGGCCGGGCCGCGGCGATGCCCGCGGCGAGCGCGGCGTCGGTCGCCTCGATCAACGCCGTGTCGGCGGGCCGCGCAGTGCCGACGACGAAACTGCGGGCGGCGTCGCCACACCAGCCGTTCAAGATTGCTCCGAAGTCGACGGACACGAGGTCGCCGTCAGCGAGGACTTGGCCGTTCGGGACGCCGTGCACCACGGCGTCGTTGACGCTCACGCACAGCACGGCGGGGAACGGACTCGGGGCCCAGCGGGGGTGGTAGTTGAGAAACGGCGACGTGGCGCCGTGGGAGGCCAGCACTTCGGCCGCGACGCGGTCGAGATCGGCGGTCGTGCGCCCCGGTGCGGCGATGGCGGCGACAGCGCGCAATGCTTCGGCGACGACCGCTCCGGCGGCAGCCATGGCCTCGATCTGGTCTTTTGTCTTCAGCTCGGCCACGGCGAACGATCCCTTGGCAAATTTTTCAAATCGGGCATGGACATTTACTCGATACCTGCGGTACCGTTGTACAACAAGTGGGTAGATGTAAACCTCAGACAAGTATAGAGAGGTCTGCAACATGGCTCGGACCAAGATGGTCAGGCGCTGGCGCAAGAACATGGACGTCAGCGACGACGCCCAGTACGTCGACATGCTCTCCACGCTGTCCGAGGGGTCGGTGCGGCGCAATTTCAATCCGTACAAGGACATCGAGTGGGATTCGCCGGAGTTTGCCGTCGTTCCCAACGATCCGCGCTGGATCCTGCCGGCGACCGACCCGATGGGCGGTCATCCGTGGTACCAGGCGCAGCCGGTTGAGCGGCAGATCGAGATCGGCATGTGGCGCCAGGCCAATGTCGCCAAGGTGGGCTTGCACTTCGAGAACATCCTGATCCGCGGTCTGATGGAGTACTCGTTCTGGGTGCCCAACGGCTCGCCGGAGTACCGGTACTGCCTGCACGAGTCGGTCGAGGAGTGCAACCACACCCTGATGTTCCAGGAGATGGTGAACCGCATCGGCATGGACGTGCCGGGCATGCCGCGGTTGCTCAAGTGGCTGCAGCCGCTGATCCCGCTGGCCGCGGGTCCGCTGCCGATTCCGTTCTTCTTCGGCGTGCTCGCCGGTGAGGAGCCCATCGACCACACGCAGAAGAACGTGCTGCGCGAGGGCAAGTCCCTGCACCCGATCATGGAGCGGGTCATGGCGATTCACGTCGCCGAGGAGGCCCGCCACATCTCGTTCGCGCACCAGTACCTGCACAAGCGCGTTCCGCACCTGCGCCGCCGCCAGCGGTGGATCCTGTCGCTGTTCGTGCCACTGACCATGCGGATCCTGTGCTCGGCGATCATCGTTCCGCCGCGTGCGTTCTGGAAGGAATTCGACATTCCGCGCTCGGTGCGCAAGGAGCTGTTCTTCGATGCGCCTGAGTCCCGAAAGATGTTGCGCGACATGTTCGGTGACGTCCGGATGCTGTGCTACGACACGGGTCTGATGAACCCGCTCGCCAAGCTCATGTGGAAGATCTGCAAGATCGACGGGCCGCCGAGCCGCTACCGCAGCGAGCCGCAGCGCGAGCACCTGGTGTCGGTCGCCTAGAGGTCTCGCATGCCCCATGTGATCACCCAGTCGTGTTGCAGCGACGGGTCCTGTGTCTACGCGTGCCCGGTGAACTGCATCCATCCGTCACCGGATGAGCCGGGCTTCGCGACGGCGGAGATGCTCTACATCGATCCCGACGCGTGCGTTGATTGCGGCGCGTGCGTCAGCGCGTGCCCGGTCGGGGCGATCGCGCCGGATACGAAGCTGGAGCCCAAGCAGCTGCCGTTCATCGAACTGAACGCTTCGTTCTATCCCAAGCGCGAGGGCAAGCTGCCGCCGACGTCAAAGCTCGCACCGGTACTGCCCGCGCCGAAGATCACGCGGGGTGGCCCGCTCACGGTCGCGATCGTCGGGTCCGGCCCTGCCGCGATGTACGCCGCGGACGAACTGCTCACGCAGCGCGGCGTGCGCGTCAACGTGTTCGAGAAGCTGCCGACGCCGTACGGGCTGGTGCGTGCCGGTGTCGCACCCGACCATCAGAGCACCAAGCGCGTCACGCGCCTGTTCGACCGGATGACCCAGCAGCGGGGATTCAAGTTCTTCCTCAACGTCGAGGTCGGCAGACACCTGTCCCACGCCGACCTGCTCGAACACCACCACGCGGTGCTCTACGCCGTCGGCGCCCCGAACGACCGGCGCCTCGAGATCGACGGCATGGGCCTGCCGGGCACCGGGACCGCCACCGAGATGGTCGCCTGGGTCAACGGGCATCCGGACTTTACCGACCTTCCGGTGGATCTGAGCCATGAGCGCGTGGTCATCGTCGGCAACGGCAACGTCGCATTCGACGTCGCGCGCGTGCTGACGACCGACCCGGACGCGTTGGCCCGCACCGATATCTCCGACCATGCGCTTGCCGCGTTGCGGTCGTCGCAGGTGCAGGAAGTCGTCGTCGCGGCGCGTCGCGGCCCGGCATCCTCGGCCTTCACCCTGCCCGAGCTGATCGGGCTGACCGCGACGTGCGACGTCGTGCTCGACGCGGCCGACCACGAACTGGTGCAGCGCGATCTGGCGACCGCGTCAGACCCGTTGACCCGCAACAAACTCGAGATCCTGTCGAAGTTGGGTGACGCGTCAGCGCCGATCACCCGGCCGCGGATCCGGCTGGCCTACCAGCTCACGCCGCAACGCGTGGTGGGCGAGGACCGCGTGACCGGTATCGAGTTCGGCGTCACCGGCACCGATCAGGTGCGCACGATCGACGCCGGGCTGGTGCTCACGTCAATCGGCTACCGCGGCAAGGCGATTGCCGATCTTCCGTTCGACGACGGCGCCGCGGTGGTGCCCAACGACGGTGGCCGCGTGATCGACCAGGCGACCGGTGGCCCGGTGCGCGGCGCGTATGTCGCCGGCTGGATCAAACGTGGGCCGACCGGGTTCATCGGTACCAACAAGTCCTGCGCGGCTGAGACCGTCCGCAACCTTGTCGACGACTACAACGCCGGAATGCTGGCCGATCCCGCCCACAAGGCGTCGGCACTCGACAAGCTCGTGCATTCGCGTCAGCCCGACGTCGTCGACGCCGCGGGTTGGCAGGCGATCGATGCCGCCGAGATCGCACGCGGCGGTGAGGACCGGCCACGCGACAAGTTCACGACCGTCGACGCGATGCTCGCGGCCGCCGCGACGGCGCCGACACCGCCGGTACACCAGCGCCTGCTGGCCGGGCTGCTCCGCTAACTCGTCGCGGCGACGATCGCTGCGGTGTCCCAATAGAACGGCCGCACCTCGGCGATACGTCCGTCGACCACGCGGATGGTCTGCAGGATCGGGAAGTTCAGTTCGCGCCCCGTGGCCCGGGCCCGGGCGTGGACCTGCGTGAGTACGACGGCAGTTTCGGCGGTCGAGAGGAACTCCTGTTCGACCATCTCGAATGCCGACCACGTCTGGCTCATCGCGGTGAAAAACCGTTCCATGCCGTCGTGGCCGCGCCAGGTCCCGCCGTAGGGCAGCGCCTCGGCCTGATGCAGGACCACATCGTGTGCGAAGAACGGCGCGAGGATGTCGAACTTCGCCGCACCCGGCCCGCCGGCGGCGAGGTAGTCGCGTTCGGCGGCGTACATCCCGCGCAGGACGTTTGCGGTCTCGTTCACTGCTTTCACACCTTGTAGACGGTGGCCGTGCCGGAAACGTGAGATGAGGTTTCGATTTTCGGCGCCCGGTTACTCCCGACCGATAGTCACATGAAGGGAGTGATCCGAATGCCCAACCCCATCGATGTGCAGAAGGCACTGTCCGGCGCGAAGTACCCGTCCTCCAAGCAGGACCTGATCGAGCACGCCAAGAGCAACGGCGCCGACAGCGAGATCCTCGACGCCCTCGGCAAACTGCCCGACGGCGAGATCAGCGGGCCCGATCAGGTCCAGAAGGCAGTCTTCTGACCGCTACTGCGATGACTTCATCGCCGCTTCGATCTCCTCCATGCTGACCTCGCGCACCGGCTGGCCCAATGACCACTGGTGGCCGAACGGGTCGCGGACGACGCCGTAGCGGTCTCCCCAGAACTGATCCTCGAGCGGGTGGACAACCTGGGCTCCGGCCTCGACCGCGCGGGCGAACTTCGCGTCGACGTCGGTGACCGTCAGGTGGATGGTCACCGGCGTGCCGCCCAGCGCCTTGGGCGTCGAGGACTTGCCTTCGCTGAACTCCGGGAAATCGTCGTTGAGCATCACCGTGGATCCATTGATGTTGACCGCGGCGTGGATGAGCTTGCCGCCGGGGCCGGGCACTCGGCCCAGCTCGGTGGCGTCAAATGCCTTGACGTAGAAGTCGATCGCGGCGGCCGCGTCGTCGACGACGAGGTGCGGTGACACTGCGGGAGTTACTTCGATCGCCATGATTGTCTCCTGGTGATAGTGGGCGGACACAATGCAGACCCGTCGCGTGGGCGGATCTCATCGCTGCGGCATGACCCATGCAACCACCAGGGTCCGACAAGCTCGCGAACATTGACATGCAAGTGACAGCTTGCCTATCGTGGCGGCTGTGGGTGACGTCTTCAAGGCCTTGGCCGATCCCACCCGCCGGATCATTCTCGACGAGCTGACCGAACGCGACGGCCAGACGTTGTTCGAGATCTGTGCCCGGCTGCTGACCAACCACGGCCTGTCCTCGACTCGGCAGGCGGTCTCGCAGCACCTGGATGTGCTCGAGGACGCCGGCCTGATCGAGACCAGGCGCGAGGGTCGGTACAAGTTCCACCACATCAACACCGCACCGCTCGAACCGATCGTCGAGCGGTGGCTCAAGCCGCCCCGTGACATGCACACCGAAACCGATGGGGGAGAGGGACCGACATGAGAATCAATCTGACGAGCGTGCTCGTGGACGACCAGGAGAAGGGCCTGCGCTTTTACACCGATGTGTTGGGTTTCGTTCTCAAACACGACGTTCCGATGGGTGTCGACCGGTGGATCACTGTCGTGTCCCCGCAGGACCCCGACGGCACCGAGCTCGTCCTCGAACCCAGCGGGCATCCGGCGGCCAAGCCGTTCAAGGACGCGCTGGTAGCCGACGGCATCCCGTTCACATCGTTTGCGGTCGATGACGTCGCGGCCGAATACGAACGGCTGTCGGCACTCGGCGTGCAGTTCACACAGAAGCCGACCGCGATGGGGCCCGTCATCACCGCCGTGTTCGACGATACGTGCGGCAATCTGATCCAGATCGCCCAGCACGCCTAGGCGGTAGCGCCGAGACCGACGCAATGGTCGAATTTTCGCTGATATTCGACCATTTCGTCGGTCTCGCGTACACCCGCTAGACGACGGAGAACGACTCGGGCAAGCCGGCCCGGCCGGTGAGGGCCAACAGCACCGTCTCGCCCTCGCCCAGTGCCACTCCGACCCCGGCGGCCAGCGTCGTCGCGGCCGCCAGGACGTCGGCGGGCAGGTGCGCAGCCACACCGGTCGCGCGGGCGATGTCGAGGCTGTGCACGGCCAGCTCGAAGATGCGGGTCTGCAGGTAGTCGCTCAGCCGGATGCCGTATCCGCCGATCACCGTGATCGGCGGATCACCCACCCCGTCTATATCGGAAAGCGCCTGCTCCACAAGCTTTTCCACTGCGGCGACCGGATCATCGCCGAGGTCGCGCCCGGCCTGCCTGCCCCGCTCGACGATCGCTTCTGCGCCGGCGTCGGACATGAAATCCCGTATCGCGACGTAGTACTCGACGGGCCCGGCGAGGTCGGCCTCGGCAGCGGGAGAGTGCAGATAGGTGCTCACGGTGATGAGCGACCGGGAGGTGTGGCCGACGAGCGCACGCAGATCCCACTCGCCGAGCCCGGGCCCGTCGAACAGGTCCGCGGGCAGCGCCCGCACAAGCCGCGCGAATGCGTGTGCGGCAGAAGCGAAGACGTCGGCGGTCATCGCACGGCGATCTGGTCCCATCCGGCAACGGATTCCGCGCTGCGTGGCTCGGGGCCGACGTAGATGGCCGACGGGCGCACGAGCTTGCCCAGCCGCTTCTGCTCGAGAATGTGCGCACACCAGCCCGCGGTGCGCCCGCAGGTGAACATCGCGGGCATCATCGTCGCGGGCACCTGGGCGAAGTCGAGAATCACCGCGGCCCAGAACTCGACATTGGTCTCGATGGCGCGGTCGGGCCTGCGTTCGCGCAACTCGGCCAACGCCGCCTGCTCGAGTGCCGCGGCCACCTCGTAGCGAGGGGCGCCCAATCGCTGTGCGGTCGCCCGCAACACGCGTGCCCGCGGATCCTCGGCCCGGTACACCCGGTGCCCGAAGCCCATCAGCTTGTCCCCGCTGTCGAGAATCGCCTTGACCACCGCGCGTGCGTCGCCGGTCTTCTCGACCTCCTCGATCATCGGCAGCACTCGCGCGGGGGCGCCGCCGTGCAGTGGGCCGCTCATCGCACCGACGGCACCCGACAGGGCCGCGGCCACATCGGCTCCGGTGGACGTGATCACCCTGGCGGTGAACGTCGAGGCGTTCATGCCGTGTTCGGCCGCGGTCACCCAGTATGCGTCGATCGCCTCGACGTGCTTGGGGTCCGGGTCGCCCTGCCAGCGCGTCATGAAACGTGATGTGACCGTGGGGCATTCGTCGATCATGCGCTGCGGCACCGCGGGCTGATAGATGCCACGGGCGGATTGAGCGACGTAGGACAGCGCCATCACCGATGCGCGAGCCAACTGTTCGCGCGCGGTGGATTCGTCGACGTCGAGGATGGGGGCGTAACCCCAGATCGGCGCGAGCATCGCAAGCCCGGCCTGGACGTCGACACGGACGTCACCGCTGTGGATCGGCAACGGGAACGGTTCGGCGGGCGGCAGACCGGTGCCGAAACTCCCGTCGACCAGCAACCCCCACACGTCACCGAATGTGACGCGTCGGGTGACCAGCTCTTCGATGTCGACGCCGCGGTAACGCAGCGCGCCACCATCCTTGTCGGGCTCTGCGATTTCGGTGGTGAAGGCGACGACGCCTTCCAACCCGGCGATGAAGTCGTCCGGTACGGCAGCCATGGGCAGATTCTCGCACTCGCGCGCAGGCGTAGCGTTATCGCGGTGGCAATACCGGATGACGGCCGAAAAGACGCAGACCTGGCGGCCATGCGCGTCGAATACGTGGAAAAGGACGGCCACGGCGATCTCGACGTCGATTGGCTCGGCGACGATCCCGCGACCGGCTGGCTGACCCTGCTGCGGACGTGGCTCGCGGAGGCTCATGCGGCCCGCGTGGCCGAGCCGAACGCGATGGTGGTCGCCACCGTCGATGAGCGGGGAAGGCCCGTGACGCGGTCGGTGTTGTGCAAGAGCGTGGACCAGACCGGCATCACGTTCTATACGAACTACGACTCCGCCAAGGGCGAGCAGCTCGCCGCGAATCCGTATGCCTCGGCGACGTTCCCGTGGTATCAGCTGGGGCGTCAGGTGCATGTACGCGGTCCGGTCACCAAGGTGACGGCCGAGGCCACCGCCGAATACTGGTCGAAGCGGCCGCGGGGGTCGCAGCTCGGCGCGTGGGCGTCGCAGCAGTCACGTCCCATCGACAACCGCGCGGCACTCATGGAGCAACTCGCCGAGGTCACCGAACGGTTCGCCGAACTCGACGAGGTACCGGTGCCACCGAACTGGGGCGGTTATCTGATCGCGCCTGAGGTGGTCGAGTTCTGGCAGGGCCGGGAGAACCGGGTGCACAACCGCATTCGCATACAGGGTGCCGGCGCGCCGGCAGATGGATGCCGCGTCGAGCGGCTCCAGCCCTGACTCGTGCGGGGCTTCTTCGCCGACACCACGCCGCTGCGCGCACCGGACTTCCGGCGGTTGTGGCTGGCCGGTATCCCGACCGTCATCGGCGCCAACCTGACGATCTTCGCGGTGCCCGTACAGCTGTACGCACTCACCCAGAACTCGGCCTACGTCGGACTGTCCGGCTTGTTCGCGTTGGTGCCGCTGATCGTGTTCGGCCTGTGGGGCGGCGCGTGGGCCGACGCGATGGACCGCAGGCTGCTGCTGATCATCGCGTCGATCGGGCTGGCCGTGTCCTCGGTGCTGCTGTGGGTGCAGGCGGCCGCCGGCCTCAACAACGTGTGGGTGGTGCTCTGCCTGCTTTCGGTGCAGCAGGCGTTCTACGCGATCAACAGCCCGACCCGGTCGGCGGCGATCCCCCGGATGGTGCCGGGCGAGCAGTTGCCTGCGGCCAACTCGCTGAACATGACCGTGATGCAGTTCGGCGCCATCGTCGGCCCACTGCTGGCCGGTCTGCTGCTCAGCTGGGTGGACCTTTCGACGCTGTATCTGATCGACGCGATCACGTGCCTCGCGCCGATCTGGGCCACGGTGCGGCTTGCGCCGATGCCGCCCGCGAGCACTGAGCAGGGCTCGGCGCGATGGGGGCTGACCGCTGTCCTCGACGGCTTCCGCTACCTCGCCGGCAACCGCGTCGTACTGATGTCGTTCGTCGTGGACCTCATCGCGATGATCTTCGGGATGCCGCGCGCGCTGTTCCCGCAGATGGCGCACGAGAGCTTCGGCGGTCCGGTCGACGGCGGCACCGTGATGGCGCTGCTGGCGGCGGCGATGTCGGTTGGGGCGGTGCTGGGCGGGGTGTTCTCGGGGTGGCTGCCACGGATCCGCAGGCAGGGGCTGGCTGTGGTCGTGGCCATCGTGGCCTGGGGTGTCGCGATGGTCGGGTTCGGCCTGGCAGGCGGGCTGGCCCACGGCGCGGCCGGTGCGTTCTTGTGGATTGCGTTGGTGTTCTTGGCCATTGGCGGTGCCGCGGACATGGTGTCGGCGGCGTTCCGGTCGACCATCCTGCAGCAGGCCGCGTCGGACGAACTCCGCGGGCGCCTGCAGGGCGTGTTCACCGTCGTGGTGGCGGGCGGTCCACGGCTTGCTGACACGTTGCACGGCGCGGCGGCGGCCGCGGTCGGTACGACGGTGGCCGCGGCGGGCGGCGGGGCGCTGGTCGTGGTGGGTGTGGTGATCGCGGCGCTGGTCGTCCCGGCATTTGTGCGATATCGCGTCGCCGGGATGGTGACACGCGACGACCAGTCCGAGCCGGACAAAGTGTGAGCACCGGCAAATTGCACCGGTTGTCACTTAGTTGCCCGTAACCCTCAGGTAATGGCGATAACATCCGGTCGTGGCGCAAGAGGTGCGGCAGACCGAGCCGGGTCTGCGGGAGCGGAAGAAGCAGCGCACTCGGGCGACGTTGATCGACGCCGCGGTCGAGTTGTGCAACCGGCAGGGGTTCGAACAGACGACCGTCGATCAGATCGCCGCGGTCGCCGAAGTGTCGCCCCGTACGTTCAGTCGGTACTTCGCTACGAAAGATGCCGTGGTGTTGGCGTTCATCGACGAGGTGGTCGAGATGGTCGCGATCGAACTCGCCGACCAGCCGCCCGAAGTCAGCGACATCGAGGCCCTCTACCGCGCGCACGTCGAGGCGTTCAACAAGACCAAGACCGCACCACCCAGCCGGCTGACGGCTGACCGGCTGCTGGCCTCCGCCCGCATCATCACGTCGTCGGCCGCGCTCATGCATGCGGCGTCACAGTTCCGCATGGACGCCGTCAACGCGGCTCTGGCCAAACGGATGGGGGTGTCCGGCGACGACCGGCGACTTCAGCTGACAGCCGCGGTGTGGGGCTCGATCATCATGACGTCGCTGGCGCAATTGGGGCCGGACGTCGACTGGGCGACCATGACCGTCGACGGGATAGTGGCCCGGATCGAGAGCACGTACGCCGAGTTTCTGGAGGTAACCGCCGGGCTTCACCAACCGGTCGACCAGCTGGTGTGACCGGTTGGTAACCCCCCGCGGGCACCGCTGACTGAATGCGACTACCTTTTGTAGAGCAGTTGTCGGTTCCCAGCGTCGATGAAGGGATTCCCGTGGCCGAAAACCCGTCGAGTGGGCAAGAGCACGCCACCCTCCAGTACCCAGGTGGCGAGCTCGATCTGGAGATTGTCCACGCCACCGAGGGCGCTGACGGTATCGCGCTTGGCCCGTTGCTGGCCAAGTCCGGCTACACGACGTTCGATGGTGGCTTCGTCAACACCGCCTCCACCAAGTCCGCCATCACCTACATCGACGGTGACGCCGGAATCCTGCGCTACCGGGGCTACCCGATCGAGCAGCTGGCCGAGAAGTCGACGTTCATCGAGGTCAGCTACCTGTTGATCTACGGTGAGCTGCCGACGGCCGAGCAGCTGGAGAAGTTCACCACCCAGATCCAGCGGCACACCCTGCTGCACGAGGATCTCAAGCGGTTCTTCGATGGGTTCCCGCGCAATGCGCACCCGATGCCGGTGCTGTCGAGTGCGGCCAACGCGCTGAGCGCCTACTACCAGGATTCGCTGGATCCGCTCGACAACGATCAGGTCGAGCTGTCGACGATCCGGCTGCTGGCCAAGCTGCCGACCATCGCGGCCTACGCCTACAAGAAGTCGGTCGGCCAGCCGTTCCTGTACCCGGACAACTCGCTGACGCTGGTCGAGAACTTCCTGCGCATGACGTTCGGCTTCCCGGCCGAGCCGTATGAGGTCGATCCGGAGATCGTGCGCGCGCTGGACATGCTGTTGATCCTGCACGCCGACCACGAGCAGAACTGCTCGACGTCGACGGTGCGGCTGGTCGGCTCGTCGCAGGCCAACCTGTTCACCTCGATCTCGGGCGGCATCAACGCGCTGTGGGGTCCGCTGCACGGCGGCGCCAACCAGGCCGTGCTGGAGATGTTGGAGAAGATCCGCTCCGGCGACGACGATGTGCAGACCTTCGTCAAGAAGGTCAAGAACCGCGAAGAAGGCGTGAAGCTCATGGGCTTCGGCCACCGGGTCTACAAGAACTACGACCCGCGGGCGCGCATCGTCAAGGAGCAGGCCGACAAGATCCTCGGCAAGCTCGGCGGCGACGACGAACTGCTCGACATCGCCAAGCAGCTCGAAGAGATCGCGCTGACCGACGAGTTCTTCATCGAGCGCAAGCTCTACCCGAACGTCGACTACTACACCGGCGTCATCTACCGGGCGATGGGCTTCCCGACCCGCATGTTCACCGTGCTCTTCGCGCTCGGCCGGCTGCCCGGCTGGATCGCGCACTGGCGCGAGATGCACTCCGAGCCCAACAAGATCGGCCGCCCGCGCCAGATCTACACCGGCTACACCGAGCGCGCGTACAGCGACATCTCGGGCCGCTAGCCCGCAAGACCTAGCGGACCGCGACGGCCTTGCCGCCGGTGAGGCTCAGCAGTTGGTCATAGGTCAGCGGCATCACCGAGTCGGCGGTGCCCGCGGCGGTCCAAATCAAGGGGTAGGACGCCAGCGTCTCGTCTACAACCGTGCGTAACGGGGCAGGATGGCCCGTGGGCGCCACGCCGCCGATCACCTGACCGGTTGCACTGCGCACGAGTTTCGCGTCGGCCTTGTCGATCGTGTGGGCACCCAGGTGCCGGGCCAGCACGTCGGTGTTCACGCGCGCCGCACCGCTCGCCATCACCAGCAGCGGTTCGCCGTCACATTCGAACACCAGACTGTTGGCGATGGCGCCCACCTCACAACCCAATTGGGCGGCCGCCGCGGCCGCGGTCTTGGCATCGGCGTCGAGGATTTTGATGGCCGGTTCGATACCGGCGGCGGCGACGGCGGCCGCCACCCGGGAGTTCCGTTCGTTCACGGTGACGATTCTCACCGATGGACGGTGCTTGCGAGAACAATAGTTGTAGATTCACAATCGTTGGGTGATTGGAACCGTCGAACCGCTCAGCGCTCGGCGCAAGGCGATCATCCTCGTCTCGTGCTGTCTGAGCCTGCTGATCGTGTCGATGGACGCCACCATCGTCAACGTCGCGATCCCGAGCATCCGCGCCGATCTCAAAGCCTCGCCGTCGCAATTGCAATGGGTCATCGACATCTACACGCTGGCGTTGGCCTCGGTACTGCTGCTGTCGGGCGCCGCAGGCGACCGTTTCGGCCGGCGCCGCACATTCCAGATCGGCCTGACGGTCTTTGCGACGGCGTCACTGCTCTGCAGCGTCGCGCCCAATATCGAAACCTTGATCGCCGCCAGGTTCCTGCAGGCACTTGGCGGTTCGATGATGAACCCCGTCGCGATGTCGATCATCACCCAGGTGTTCACCGGCCGGGTCGAACGCGCCCGCGCCATCGGCGTGTGGGGCGGCGTGGTCGGTATCTCGATGGCGCTCGGCCCCATCGTCGGCGGCGCCCTG
Source organism: Mycobacterium venezuelense (assembly GCF_054919535.1). Taxonomy (NCBI): domain Bacteria; kingdom Bacillati; phylum Actinomycetota; class Actinomycetes; order Mycobacteriales; family Mycobacteriaceae; genus Mycobacterium; species Mycobacterium venezuelense. The sequence goes on along the minus strand of NZ_JBONDW010000013.1, from coordinate 164,468 downwards.
ATCGAATATGTGGACTGGCGCGCGGTGTTCTGGATCAATCTGCCGATCTGCGCACTCGCCATTCTGCTGACCGCGATCTTCGTGCCGGAATCCAAGTCGGCCACGATGCGCGACATCGACCCGATCGGCCAGCTGTTGGGTGTGGCATTTCTGTTCGGCGTCGTCTTCGTCCTGATCGAGGGCCCGTTCCTGGGCTGGGGTCACCCGGTCATCGTCGGGATCGGCGTTGTCGCCGTGATCGCGTTCGTCGTGTTCCTGCGCTTCGAATCGCGACGGCGTGACCCGTTCATCGACTTGCGGTTCTTCCGCAGCGTTCCATTCGCCTCCGCAACGGGGATCGCGGTGTGCGCGTTCGCCACCTGGGGCGCTTTCCTGTTCATGATGTCGCTGTACCTGCAGGACCACCGGGGCTTTTCGGCCATGCACACCGGTCTCATCTATCTACCGGTAGCCATTGGCGCACTGGTTTTTTCGCCGTTGTCCGGGCGGATGGTCGGACGGTTCGGTGCCAGGCCGTCACTGCTGATCTCCGGTGCGCTGCTGACGACGGCCACCCTGATGCTCACCCAGATCACCGGCACCACGCCGGTGTGGCAGTTGTTGATCGTATTCGCGGTGATCGGCATCGGGTTCTCGATGGTCAACGCGCCCATCACCAACACCGCGGTCAGCGGCATGCCCACGGACCGGGCCGGCGCCGCCTCGGCGGTGGCCTCGACGAGCCGTCAGGTGGGCGTCAGCCTCGGAGTGGCATTGTGCGGCTCGGCGCTCGGTGCCGCGTTGACCGACAGCTCCATCGACTTCGCGGCTGCCGCGCGCCCATTGTGGTTGGTATTCGCCGGTTTTGGTGTGGTGATATTCACACTGGGAATCGTGTCGACGTCACCGTGGGCGTTGCGCTCGGCAGAGCGTTTGGCTCCGTTGATCGGCCAGCACCATCGCGGATCCGAGGTGGCACATGCCCGATAACCCAGCCGCCGACGAGGTCTGGCGCGCCCTGACCGCGCTGGTGTTCGACAACCGCGACAGCTGGAAGCGCGCGGTGATCGAGCGAAGCGGACTGCCGTTCAGCAGGATCCGCATCCTACGACGGGTTGCACACGCGCCGATGACGGTCAAACAACTCGCGCATGCCGCGACCATGGACGCGCCCGCCGCGACCGTGGCGGTCAATGATCTCGAAGAGCGGGGATTGGTGGTCCGCACGGTCGATCCGGCCAATCGGCGCTGCAAGACGGTGTCGATCACCGAGGCAGGCCGTGACGTGTGGAAAGCGATCGAGGCCGTCGACGATCCGGCACCCGAGGCGCTTGCCGCGCTCGACGCGACCGATCTGGACACCCTGCGCGAGGTCCTGGCGAAGGTCTCAGGCTAGGACGCGCAGCCTTCCAGCACTGCCATCGCGGCGTTATGGCCGCCGATGCCCGAGACCGCGCCGCCGCGCCGGGCGCCTGATCCGCACAACAGGACCCGGTCGTGTGCCGTGGCCACGCCCCAGCGCTGGGCGGGGGTGTCGAGTGGTTCGTCCTCCTCGGTGAACGGCCAGCGCAGCGCGCCGTGGAAGATGTTGCCCGCGGTCATTCCCAATGTCCGGTCCAGGTCCACTGTGGTCTTGGCCTCGATGCAAAGGCGGCCGGCGGAATCCTCCATCAGAACGTCCTGAACAGGCTCGGCCAGAACCGAATTCAGTGAATTGAGCACTGCGGAGGTCAGTCTGTCGCGCATCCGGTCCGGATCGCCCGCGGCGAGGGCGTGCGGGGTGTGCAGCCCGAACACCGTCAGCGTCTGGGCCCCGGATGCCCGCAGATCGTCGGACAGGATGCTCGGGTCGGTCAATGAATGGCAATAGATTTCGCAAGGCAGCGGCTCGGGCACGCGTCCCGCGGCCGCGGTTGCATACGCATCGCCGAGTTGGTTGAACGTCTCGTTGATGTGGAATGTGCCCCCGAACGCCTGTTGGGGCGTCACGCTGTCGTCGCGAAGCCGGGGGAGCCGGCGCAGCATGAGATTGACCTTGACCTGCGCACCCTGGGTGATATCGGGAGCGGGTTCGTCGAGCAGGCCGGCCAGCACCGCGGGCGTGACGTTGGCCAGGACATGCTCGGCGCTGAGTTGCCGCGCCTTGCCGTTGTGTCGATAACGCACCTGGCCGTCCGGGTCGATCCCGTAAACCTCTGCACCGGTGATGATTTCGGCACCGAAGCCCGCCGCGGACGCGGCAAGCGCACCGGTGACGGCGCCCATTCCGCCGATCGGTACATCCCAGTCGCCGGTACCGCCACCCACCAGGTGGTAGAGGAAGCACACGTTCTGCAGCAGCGACGGATCACCGGTGTCGGCGAACGTGCCGATCAGCGCGTCGGTAGCCATGACGCCGCGCACCAGATCGTTTCGGACGGCGGCGGTTATCGCTTCGCCGATCGGCTGCTCGGTCAGCGCCTCCCATGTCGCGGCCGCTTCGCCACCCTGCCCCGCGAGCACGTGGCTACGTAAATCGGCGCGGGTGCGCAAAGGTTGCAGCAGCGTCGGCCAGATGCGTTCGGTGACAAGACCACATCGCCGGTAGAACTCGCGAAAACCCGCGGCGTCGGCCTCGGCCCCGACGGCTGCGAACGTCGACTCCGGCCCGATCAGCAGTCCGGTGCGCCCCGCAGTCGACGGGTCGGGCGTATACGACGAATAGTGGCGTCGCGCCAGCCGGATCCGCGCACCGATGTCTTCGACGATGCGCCGCGGCAACAGGCTCACGAGGTACGAATACCGCGAGAGCCGGGCATCGACGCCGTCGAACGCGTGTGCCGATACGGCTGCACCGCCCACATGGTCGAGGCGCTCGAGCACGGCGACCCGGCGCCCCGCGCGGGCCAGATAGGCGGCGGCCACCAAACCGTTGTGTCCACCGCCCACGATGACGGCGTCAAGCCGCGGTTGGGTCACGTCGAACCGGCCCGGTCAGTTCTTATAGCCCTCGACTTCATCTGCCGGGCGCACTTGGGCCTCTCGCGGATCCTGACCGGTCTCACGCAAGGCCCGGCGTTGCCGCAACAGGTCCCAGCACTGGTCCAGTGCAACCTCGAGCGACTGCAGTCGCCGGTGTTCTTCGTCCTCGTCGATCTCCCGGCGCTGCAGTTTGGCGCGAAGCTCCTGCTCTTCTGCGACGAGTCGGTGAACTTCGGCGAGGATGTCCTGATCTTTAGCCACACCGCCAGTCTGCCCGACTACGGTTGGTCCGGTGAGTACAAAACCTGAGATCGAGTTTCCGGACGGACCCGCGCCCACCGAGCTGGTCATCACCGATCTGGTGGTCGGCGACGGTCCAGAAGCCGTGCCCGGCGGAACTGTCGAGGTGCACTATGTGGGCGTCGAGTACGACACCGGCGAGGAGTTCGACAGCTCCTGGAATCGCGGTGAGTCGATTGAGTTTCCGTTGCGCGGTCTGATCCAGGGCTGGCAGGACGGCATTCCCGGGATGCGCGTCGGCGGACGCCGCAAACTCGTGATTCCGCCCGCGCAGGCCTACGGTCCCGCGGGTTCGGGGCACCGGCTGTCGGGTAAGACGCTGATCTTCGTGATCGATCTGCTTTCGGCCCGCTGACCTGCGGCACGAGTTTTCGCGAGCCGTCCACACTCCTGTTGTTTGCTGCTACGGTCGAATTGTTTGGCCGCCGTAGGTAGCTGTTCAGTCGACTTCAGGAGTACCTAATGTCGAGTTCGGACGAAACTCGGACCATCACGGGCTGGCAAACAGCCTCCAAGTTCTACCGGCGACCACCTGGAATAGGTTGGTTGCTCGCACTTCTCGCCGTCCCGCTGTTGCTGGGCCTGATCGGTTGGAGCTCGACCGACAGGTCCGGCAGCGGCGCGGAGATGACTTTGCCAAGCGTTAACCCGTCGGCGACATTGAGCGCACCGGACGTCAACGCCCCAGACCCCAACGCGCCCAACGTGCCTGGCGTCAACACACCGAACCTGTCCTTCGCGCCGTTGTCGATCACCCGCAACGGCAACGACATAACGCTGTCAGGTGCCCTGCCCGACGATGCGGCGAAAACCGCACTGTTAGATTCGCTTCGGGCTCAGTTCGGTCCCGACGTGAACCTCGTCGACAACTTGAGTCTCAGCCCGGGCGTCAACACGCCGGATGCGACTGCACTCGGTTCGGTGTTCCAAGCTGCCGCAGCCGGCATTCCGGATTTCGATTTCAAACTCGACGGTGATCGCCTGACGCTCACCGGAACCGCGACCTCTGAGGAGGTGCGTGCCGCCGTCGAGGCCGCCGTGGAGCAGGGTTGGCCAAACCTACAGCTGACCAACAACGTTACGGTCGGACCGGTGCCTCCGGCGCCCCCGGCCCCGGCGCCGGCTCCCGCTCCGGGCCCCGGTCCGTGCGCGGCACTGCAGGACGATGTCTCGGCATTGTTGCGCACGCCGATCAACTTCGACACCGACGGTTTCAGCCTGACTTCGGGATCCGAGCAGTTGCTGACCCAGGTGGCCGACAAGTTGAAGACCTGCCAGGGAGCCCGGGCCGCGGTGACGGGCTACACCGACAGCTCCGGCAATGACGCCATCAACGTTCCGCTCAGCGCGAATCGCGCCAAAGCCGTTGCCGATTACCTGGTTTCGCAGGGCTTGGCACCCGATCACGTCACGTCCAACGGCGCCGGGTCGGCGAATCCGATCGCAGGCAACGACACCCCCCAAGGCAGGGCGCAGAACCGCCGCGTCGAGATCACGGTCAACTAGGGAGATTCGACATGGACTTCATCATTCAATGGTTTTGGTATCTGCTCGCATTCGTACTCGGCGCGCTCGTCGCCTGGCTGCTGTCGGTCGTCACCATCAAGAACACGAGCGAGGACGCGGCGCTCGCCGAACTGCCCGAGTCGCGAGAGATCGGAGCACGGTAATGAACAACGTGAACTGGTGGCTCATGGGTCTGTCGTTCGTCCTCGGGCTGGTGCTGACCCTGGCGCTCACCGTCCGCAGGGTCAAACGCGAGGTGCCCGTGTACGGTGCGCTCGGCCGGCGTCCCGAAACCGGCGCTGCCGCAGCGACATCGACCGGTGCTGACGACGCGACCACCCAGCTGCCCAAGGTCGACGACGCGACAACGAGGTTGCCCAAGGCAGACGACGCGACCACCAGGCTGCCGAAGATCGGCGCACCCGGAGCCGCGGCTGCCGGGGCGGCGGCCGCAGGTGGTGCGGCGGCAGTCGGCGCCGCGAAGCTCAGCGGCGGCGGTGCGGACGAGGAGCCGTATGGCGCCGGGTCGATCCGCACCGCCGCGGGTACCGCGGCTCCCGCCGGCTACACGATCAAGGGCAATGAGAACTCGATGCTCTATCACTCACCGGAGAGCCCGTCCTACGAACAGACCATTGCCGAGATCTGGTTCCGCGATGCGGATACCGCGGAGCGCGCCGGCTTTGCCCGGTGGGACTCCGCACGCGGCGGCGCGGGCGCCGCAGGGGCGGCCGGTGCGGCCGGTGTGGCAAAGCTCGCCTCTACCGGTGAGACCGGTGGGACCGCGGAGGCCGAGCAGCCCAAGGTCGTCGAGGAGGCGCCGTACGGTGCGAACTCGGTGCGGGTGACGGGTCGCGGTACCCCGGCCGGCTACACGATCAAGGGCAACGAGGATTCGATGCTCTATCACTCACCGGAGAGCCCGTCCTACCAGCAGACCATCGCCGAGATCTGGTTCCGCGACGAGGAATCGGCACAGCAGGCCGGTTTCGCTCGCTGGGACAGCGGCAAATCGCAGCGCGGCCGGTAGAAGGTCTCAGCGGGGCCCGGGAAGCCGCAGCAGCAGCCGGGCCCCGCCCAACGGGCTCGACTCGAGCGAGGCCGTTCCGCCGTGCAGTTCAGCCTGTTGCGCGACGAGGGCCAGGCCGAGACCCGATCCCGAACGGGACGCCGTCGACCCCCTGGAGAACCGGTCGAAGACCAGCTTGCGTTCCTCTTCGGGCACCCCGCAGCCGTCGTCGTCGACGGCGATGTCGACGCCTTCGCGCGAGCTGACCGCCGACAGTTGCACACGAGTCGCGCCGCCGTGCTTGACGGCGTTGGCGATCGCGTTGTCCACCGCGAGTCGCAGCCCGGTAGGCAATCCGACGATGATCACGGTCGGCGACGGCGCCAGTGAAACGTCGAGTTCGGGATAGACGCGCATGGCGTCGTGGGCGGCCCGGTCGAGCAGTTCGGTGATGTCGACGGTCACGTGGTCGTCGGTGGTGGTGAGCTCACCCTGCGCCAGCCGTTCCAGCGCACTGAGCGTGGCCTCGATCCGCGACTGTGTGCGGATGACGTCGTTGACCACTTCCTTGCGCTGCTCGTCAGGCAGGTCGAGGGTGGCCAGCACCTCCAGGTTGGTCCGCATCGCCGTGAGCGGCGTACGCAATTCGTGTGCGGACACCGAGGCGAAATCGCGGGCCGACGCGAGCGCGGCCTTCGTGCGGTCCTGTTCCTTCCAGATGCGCTTGAGCATGCCGTTGACCGCATCCGCGATCTCGACGGCCTCGGTCGCGCCGCGGACCTCGACGTCGGGCGCCTCGTCACCGGCTTCGATCTGGCGCGTCTGCTCGGCCAGCCGTTTGAGCGGGCGCACCGCGAACGCCGCGAGCACCCAGCCGAGGACCGTGGCCGCACCGACCGCGAACACACAGATCACGATCACCCGGCGGTGCAGGTTGTTGGTGTCGGCGATCGTGGCGTCATAGGTGGCACCGACGGCCACCCACATGGGGCCGGGCGCCGGGATCTCGACCGTGCGCACGCGCCAGCGCACGCCGTCGATGTACGTGTCGGCGTAGCCGGCGGGCAGTTCGGGCAGCACGACGGTCGAGTTCGATGTCACCGAACCGGTTTGGCGCACCGTGATGACCGCGTCCTGGTCGTTGGGGGAGCGCGGGATCTGGTCGAGGCCGCGCGGCAGGAACGGGATGGCGAAGCCCGCGGCCTCGTCGAGACGGCGGTCCAGCCGTTCCTTGCGGTCGTTGGTGATGCCGATCCACACGATCGTGCCGACGATGACCACGACGATCGCGGCGCCGATGGCCGTCGCGAACGCCACCCGGGTCCGCAGCGACGGGGTGCGGCGGAAGATCCGGGTGAGCAGACTCATGACAGGCGCTACTGAGTTCGCAACACGAAGCCGACGCCGCGCACGGTGTGCAGCAGCCGGGGTGCGCCGCCGGCCTCGAGCTTGCGGCGCAGGTATCCGATGAACACGTCGACCACGTTGGTGTCGGCGGCGAAGTCGTAACCCCACACCAGCTCGAGCAGCTGCGCGCGCGAGAGCACCGCGGTCTTGTGCTCGGCCAGCACGGCCAACAGGTCGAATTCGCGTTTGGTCAGATCGACGTCGACGCCGTTGACACGCGCACGCCGGCCCGGGATGTCGACTTCGAGCGGGCCGACCTGGATGGTCTCGGACGAGAACGTCGCCGACGAGCCGCGCCTGCGCAGCAGGGCCTTGACGCGCGCCACGAGCTCGGCGAGCACGAACGGCTTGACCAGATAGTCGTCGGCGCCGGCTTCCAGCCCGGCCACGCGATCGTCGACACTGCTGCGCGCCGACAGCACACAGACCGGAACGTCGTTGTCCATCGCGCGCAGCGCGGTGACCACGCTGACGCCGTCGAGCACCGGCATGTTGATGTCGAGCACGATGGCGTCCGGTCGGGTCTCGGTGGCGCTGCGCAGAGCTTCGGCCCCGTCCACGGCCGTCGACACGTCGAACCCCGACAGCCGCAGTCCGCGTTCGAGTGAGGCGAGCACGTCAGGGTCGTCGTCCACCACGAGCACGCGGGGGGAAGCCATACCGCTGGCAGTACTGTCCATGCCCGCCATCTTGCCCGATGAACAACCACGATTGGCGCAGGCACGTCCTCGACATGAATCGGTGCTAGCATCCGGCCCTTATGCTGCCTGTCACGCCGCGGGTCATGGTTCAACCGGACGACGGCGTGGCGCCGGTCCGGGAATTCATCGGCTCGGCCCAAAAGTCATTGCTCGTCAAGCAATTCACCTTCACCGAGCCGTCGCTCATCGATGCGGTGATCGAGCGGCACCGATCCGGGGTGGCGGTCCGGGTGATGTTGAATCCGAAACGATCCGGCGGGGACCGCGCCAACGACGAGACGTTCGAGCAGTTGACCGCGGCGGGCGTGACGGTCCAGTGGTCCAATCCGTCGTTTTACGTGACGCACGAGAAGTCGATCGTGGTCGACGAACGGGCGGCGTTGGTGGCCACGTTCAACCTGTGCGAGAAGTACTTCACCCACACGCGTGACTACGGCATCGTGACCACCGACGGCTCGCAGGTCGCGCAGATCGTCGAGGCGTTCGACGCCGACTGGAACCACGACGACTGGGAGCCGTCGGTCTATCGCGGCCTGTTGTGGAGCAACTCCAATTCGCGCTATCACATGGCGAAGTTCATCGACACGGCCCAGCATCGGCTCCGAATCCAGCACCCCAAGTATGTCGACGCGGTCATCCTCGACCACATCGCCGCGGCGGCGGGTCGCGGCGTGAACGTGCACGTGCTGTGCGGCGGCAAGCACGGCATCAGCGAATGGGACGTGCTCGACACGTTCGCGTCGTTGCGGACGTTGCGCCGGTTCGGCGTGAAGGTGCGTAAGCAGAAGAACCTGCGGGTGCATGCCAAGCTGCTCATCGCCGACGATCACGCGCTCGTCGGCTCGATGAATATCGACCGCAGCGCCTTCGACCTCCGCCGCGAATTGGGTCTCACGGTCGATGATCCGGCGGCCGTCGAGCGGCTTCGCGAGGTGTTCGACTCGGACTGGGAGACGTCACACCACTACGAGCCGCCGGATCCGCTGCATCCCGAAACCCACCATGAGGACGACGCGCCGCACGACTTCCCCGACGATTCAGACCTCGTCCATGAATGAGCGGCTCGACCCGCCGGTGCAGCGAGTCTCGCTGGCCGAGCTGGCCTGGACGTTCAACCACATCGCGCTGGCGTCGTTCGGCGGCGGGCTGTCGGCGTGGTCGCGCGAGGTGCTGGTGGTCCAGAAACGCTGGCTCGGCGAGGCTGAGTTCCTGTCCGCGATGACGATGTGCCGCATCCTGCCCGGTGCCAACCAGGTCAACATGGCGGTGTTCGCGGGGACCAAGATGCGCGGGCTTCCCGGTGCTGTGGCCGCGGTCGTGGGCCTGTGCCTGGTGCCGATGGTCATCGTGCTCGTGATGGCGTTCGCGTACTTCCGATTCAAGGAGGTCCCGGCCGTCAAAGGAGTGCTGCACGGAGCATCGGCGGCCGCCGTCGCGCTCACGGTGGCCATGGTGGTCAAGACCGGCAAGCAGTGCCTGACCGGTCTCGTGCCGGTCCTGCTGTTCGCCGGCGCGTTCGTGCTCAACGGGGTACTGCGGTGGCCATTGCTGGGCACGCTCGCGATCCTCGCGCCGCTGAGCCTGATCTGGGCGTGGCCGCGCAAGCGTGCCGAACAGGCCGAGGCATGAGCACTCTGCAGACTTACGTCCAGCTCGTAGCGCTGTTCGGCACGCTGTCGCTGCTGTCGATCGGCGGCGGCAACGTGGTGTTGCCCGAGATGCATATGCGGGCGGTCAACGACCGGCACTGGGTGACCGACAGCCAGTTCGCCGATCTGTTCTCGATCTCGCAGACCGCACCGGGGCCGAGCATCCTGATCGTGACGATGGTCGGCTACGGGGCCGGCCTGCACGTCGGCGGGGTGCCCGGCGCGATTCTCGGTGGTGTGGTCGCGACGGCCGCGATGGTGGTTCCGGCGGCCTCGTTCGTCTACATCGTCACGCTGTTCTGGCAGAAGGCCGAGAAGTCGCGGCTGCGGCAGGCGGTCGAGAAGGGCTTCGCGCCGCTGACAGTGGGCTTGATCCTGGCGACCTCGCTGGTCATGAGCCGTGCCGCCGACCACGATTGGCGCGCGTATCTGCTGACTGCGGTGTGCACCGCGATCTTCGTGTTCAGCAAGGTAAATCCATTGCTGATCGTGGTCGCCGCCGGAGTGATCGGCTACTTCGGTTTGGTGTGAGCCACCTGCGGGAAGTCGTTGACCTCATCAATTGTTGAGGTTTTACGGTGAGGCTCATGAGTATCGAAACGGTCGCCAGGCAAACCCTGTACCGGCAGGCGCACGCCCGCGGCGGCGATCTGCACGCGCTGGCGGACCGGCGGCTGCTCGCGCGTATCTGGCGCTTCGCGGGCAGGCACCATCGCCGGCTCGGCGCCTTCCTGGCGGTCAGCGTGGTCAGTGCCGGGCTGGCCGTCACGACCCCGGTCCTGGCCGGCCGCGTGGTCGACGAGATCACCGGCGCCGGGTCGGCTTCGGTCGTGGTGCTGCTGGCGTGCACCATCGCCGCGATCGCCGTGGGTGAGGCAGCGGTGTCGCTGGTCACCCGGTGGCTGTCGTCGAACATCGGCGAGGGCCTGATCCTGGATCTGCGCACCGCTGTGTTCGATCACGTGCAGAAAATGCCCGTGGCGTTCTTCACGCGCACCCGCACCGGCGCGTTGGTGAGCCGGCTCGGCAACGACGTGATCGGTGCCCAGCGCGCGTTCTCCGACACGTTGTCGGGCATCGTCACCAACCTGGTGACGCTGACCCTGACGCTGGTGGTCATGTTGAGCATCTCGTGGCAGATCACGCTGCTGTCCCTGGTGCTCGTCCCGCTGTTCGTGGTTCCCGCGCGCCGCATCGGCACCCGCATGGCCGGGCTGTCACGCGAAGCGGCCGCGCACAACGCCACGATGAACACCCAGATGACCGAACGTTTCTCGGCCCCTGGCGCCACGCTCGTCAAACTGTTCGGCAGCCCGACGCGCGAATCGGCCGAGTTCGCGGTGCGTGCCGATGCGGTGCGCGACATCGGGGTGCGCACCGCGATGCTGCAGTCGACGTTCATGAACTCGCTGACCCTCATGTCGGCCCTCGCGCTTGCCCTCGTGTACGGCCTCGGCGGCGTGCTCGCGATCGGCGGGCAGCTGCAGGCCGGGGCGATCGTGTCGCTGGCCCTGCTGCTGACGCGGCTCTACGCGCCGCTGACCGCGCTGGCGAACGCCCGCGTCGAGATCGCGAGTGCCCTGGTGTCGTTCGAGCGGGTTTTCGAAGTGCTCGATCTGGCGCCGCTGATCGCCGAGAAGCCCGGTGCCGTCGCGATCCCGGAAGGAGAAGGCATCTCGATCTCCGTTGAATTCGACGACGTCCGGTTCGCCTACCCGTCCGCCGACAAGGTGTCGCTGGCCTCGCTGGAAGAGGTCGCGGTGCTCGACGAGCGCGGTGGCGACGAGGTGCTGCACGGTATTTCGTTCACCGCGCAACCCGGCCAGATGGTGGCGCTCGTCGGCTCGTCGGGCGCAGGCAAGTCGACCATCGCGTCGCTGCTGGCCCGGCTCTACGACGTCGACGGCGGTGCGGTGCGGCTCAACGGCGTCGACGTACGTGACGCGACGTTCGCCTCGCTCAAGGACACCGTGGGCATGGTCACCCAGGACGGGCACCTGTTCCACGAGACGATCCGGTCGAACCTGAAGTTGGCCGCACCGGGTGCGACCGATGACCAGCTGTGGGACGCGCTGAATCGGGCCCGGCTGGCCGACGTGGTCGCGGCGATGCCCGACGGCTTGGACACGGTTGTCGGTGAGCGCGGATACCGTCTATCCGGAGGGCAGCGGCAGCGACTGACCATCGCGCGTCTGCTGTTGGGACGATCACGGGTGGTGGTGCTCGATGAGGCTACGGCGTCGCTGGACTCGGCATCTGAGGCCGCGGTGCAGCAGGCCCTCGCCGAGGCGCTCGACGGGCGCACATCGATCGTCATCGCGCACCGCCTGTCCACGGTTCGTGCCGCCGACGTCATCCTGGTCGTCGAGGACGGACGCATCGTCGAACGGGGTACTCACGAACAGCTGCTGGCCCGTAACGGCCGCTATGCCGAGCTGTACTACACGCAGTTCGCCGACGACGCGACGGCCGCATGAGGTTATTCGGTTGCCGCACATGGGAAAATTGAATCGTTGTGACTGAACCCGTGAGAGATGCCCTGCGTTCGGCGCCGGCGATCGCCCCTCGCCCGGCGCGGGTGAGGGCTAGCTCGGACCTGTGGCGGCTGCTGCCCTACCTCATGCCGTACCGGGCCCGCTGGACCGCGATGATCGTCGTCGCGATCGCGAGCCTGGCCGCCACGGTCGCCATTCCGTTGATGACCAAGGCCGTCATCGACGGTCCCGTGCGCCATCAGGATCAGCAGGGCCTGTGGGTGCTGGGTGCGGCCGCGATGGGTGTGGGCATCTCCGAGGCGGTGCTGTGGTTCATCCGGCGCTGGCTGGTGGCGCGCGCCACGATGGGCGTCGAGGCCGACATCCGCAAGGATCTCTATGCGCGGCTGCAGATCCTGCCGATGAGTTTTCATGGCCGCTGGCAGTCGGGCCAGCTGCTGTCGCGGGTGATGAACGATCTGTCGACCATTCGCCGGTTCATGTCGTTCGGGCTGGTGTTCCTGATCCTCAACGCGCTACAGATCACGGTCGTCACTGCGATCCTGCTTTCGATGTACTGGCCGCTCGGCGTGGTGGTGCTGGTGTCGATCGTGCCGATCGCGGTCACCGTGCTGCACTTCGAGCGTGAGTACACGCGGTTGTCGCGGCTGGCCCAGGATCAGACGGGCCATGTCGCGACGCATGTCGAGGAGTCCGCACTCGGTCTGCGCGTGGTGAAGTCGTTCGGCCGCGAGGACTACGTGTACGACAGGTTCGACGATCAGGCCTCGAAGCTGTTCGACACCCAGGTCAGCCGCGTCGGGGTGTCCGCGAAATTCTGGACGCTGCTTGAGGTCATCCCCAACCTGACGCTGATCGTCGTGCTCGGGTTCGGCGCATACGCCGCGGGGCACGGGTACGTCACCATGGGCACGCTGGTCGCCTTCATCACGATGATGCTGTCGCTCGTGTGGCCCATCGCCTCACTCGGTTTCCTGTTGTCGATGACGCAGGAGTCCTTCACCGCTTCGAATCGGATCGCCGAGATCTTCGACGCGCCAAGGGAGATCACGGACGGTCCGTCGGCCGAGCCGCCACGCGGCGGCCGCCTCGAACTGCGTGACGTCGGGTTTCGGTTTCCGGACAGCGATGGCGAGTGGGCACTCCGCCACGTCACTGTCACGGTCGAGCCGGGTGAAACGCTCGCGCTGGTCGGCTCGACGGGCTCGGGCAAGTCGGTGCTCGCGGCGCTGTTCTCGAGGCTCTACGACGTCACCGAGGGCGAGATCCTCATCGACGGCCATGACATCCGCGAATTGAGCCTCCCCGCGCTGCGCCAGGCCGTGGCCACCGCGTTCGAGGATCCGACGCTGTTCTCGATGTCGGTGGCCGAGAACCTGCGGCTGGGACGGCCGGACGCGACCAACGAGCAGCTCGCGCAGGCCATCGAGATCGCCGCCGCACAGTTCGTCTACGACCTGCCGTTCGGTCTCGACACCCGCATCGGCGAGCAGGGCATGAGCTTGTCCGGCGGTCAGCGGCAACGCCTTTCGCTGGCCCGCGCGATCTTGGCCGCGCCCAAGATCCTGGTGCTCGACGACACCCTGTCGGCGCTCGACGTGCACACCGAGGCAGTCGTGACCGAGGCACTCGGCCGCGTGCTCGATCAGGTGACCGGCGTCATCGTCGCGCATCGTGCATCGACGGTGCTGTTGGCCGACAAGGTCGCGCTGCTCGAGAATGTCGACGGAGCGGGCACGATCACCCACATCGGTACGCATGCCGAGTTGCTCGCCGACGTACCGCAGTACCGGTACCTGCTGGCCGCCGACGACGAGTTGGACGACGCCTGCGAGCGCAGCTGCGATTGGGAGGACGACGAGGAGCTGGCCCGGCTACAGCGGGCTCACGACGAGCGGGCCGCGATCGATCATGTCGAGCAGCCGGTCCCGTCGGAGGTGCAGCGCCGATGAGCACCACGGAATGGCGCGGCCGCCTCAAAGACGAGCAGGACGACGACCTGCCGATCGACGAGAGCCTGCCGCGCCGTCGCGAAGCGAGAGCACTGCTGGGCTCGCTGCTGCGGCCCTACCGCTGGGCGGTCGGCGCGCTGGCTCTCGTCGTCATCGTGGAAAACGTTGCCCGGCTGTCGGTTCCGATCCTGGTGCAGCGTGGCATCGACCGCGGTATCCCGCCGATCATCGACGGCGGCCCGGCACGCGAGCTGATGCTGATCGTCGGCACGCTGTGCGCGGTCGTGGTCATCCAGGCGGTCAGCCGGATGTTCTTCCTGCGCCGCTCGGGCCGCATCGGGCAAGAGGTGTTGCTTGAGCTGCGCCGCCGCGTGTTCCGGCATTTCCAGCGCCTCGATGTCGCGTTCCATGACCGGTACACGTCGGGGCGCGTGGTCAGCCGGTCGACCAACGATGTCGAAGCCATCCAGGACATGCTGGAAACCGGGTTCGACAGCCTCATCACGGCGGTGCTCACGTTGTTCGGCACCGCGATCCTGCTCATCGTGCTGGACTGGCGCCTCGGCCTGATGTGTTTGGCGGCGTTCCCGATTCTGGTCGCGCTGGTGTGGTGGTTCCGCAACGAGTCGGCCAAGACCTACCGTCTGGTGCGCGAAAGCGCGGCGCTGGTCATCGTGCAGTTCGTCGAGACCATGACGGGCATCAAGGCCGTGCAGGCATACCGCCGCGAACCGCGTAACCAGGAGATCTTCGAAGACATCGCCGACGACTACCGGGCGATCAACGAGAAGACCTTCAAGCTGCTGGCGGTCTTCATGCCGGGCGTCAAGCTCGTCGGCAACATCACCACGGGCGTCGTGCTGCTCTACGGCGGATACCGCGTGCTGCGCGGTGAGATGACCATCGGCACGCTCGCCGCGTTCCTGCTCTATCTTCGGATGTTCTTCGAACCGATGCAGGAGATCTCGCAGTTCTTCAACACGTTCCAGTCGGCGTCGTCGGCGCTCGAGAAACTGGCGGGTGTGCTTGCCGAGAAACCGGGCATCGCCGACCCGGTGCGGCCGGTCGAACTGTCAGAGGTCAAGGGCGACATCGAGTTTCACGACGTGCAGTTCTCCTACACGCCCGGCCGTCCGGTGCTGCCCGGCATGACGCTGCACGTACCCGCCGGCCAGACCGTGGCACTGGTGGGCACCACGGGTGCGGGCAAGACCACGATCGCGAAGCTGATCGCCCGGTTCTACGACCCGACGTCGGGCGCGGTGACGCTGGACGGCGTCGACCTGCGTGCCCTGTCGCAATCCGAATTGCGCCGCCACGTCGTGATGGTCACGCAGGAGAACTTCATGTTCGAGGGGACCATCGCCGACAACATCCGGTTCGGCCGCCCCGACGCCACCGACGAGCAGGTGCGGGCCGCCGCTGAGGCCGTCGGCGCCGACCGGTTCATCGCGACGCTTGCCGACGGCTACGACACCGACGTCGCCAAGCGCGGCGGCAGGCTCTCGGCAGGTCAGCGTCAACTGGTCGCGTTCGCGCGCGCGTTCCTCGCCGATCCGGCCGTGCTGATCCTCGACGAGGCGACCTCGTCACTCGACATCCCGAGTGAGCGCATGGTGCAACGCGCGCTGGAGACCGTGCTCGCCGACCGCACCGCGCTCGTGATCGCGCACCGGCTCTCGACCGTGCAGATCGCGGATCGCGTGCTGGTCCTCGAGCACGGCCGCATCATCGAAGACGGTCCGCCGGCCGACCTCATCGAGCGTGCCGACGGTGCGTACGCGGCCCTGCACCGGGCGTGGGTCGACTCGCTGGCCTAACCGATCGACTGTGCGGCTACGGCGACGAAACCGCCATTGGTCCGCCACCTGTGCACGGTCGAAATCCTCACCGCACATTCGATTCCGGCGCGTGCGCCCGAGCGGATCGCTCGTGTTGCCTTCATTCTAGCTGGGTTTCGGGGCTCTCATGAGGCGCCGAATCTTGGTCCATAATCGCGGGTCGCAAGCCGACAACGATGGGGGAGTAGCGGTAATGGCTTATGTGGTGGGGCTCGACGAGGTTGACCAGACGTCGGTCGCGACGGTCGGCGGCAAGGGCGCGCGCCTGGGTGAATTGTCCAACGTCGCCGGGGTGCAGGTGCCGGATGGCTTTTGCGTGACGACCGAGGCCTTTCAACGGTTCATGGCGGACGTGTCGCCGGGCCAGAGCGTCGAAGCAACCGCGATGCCCGACGACATCGCGGCCGCGGTCGTCGATGCACTCGACCGCGTCGGTGTGGACGGCTCGTATGCCGTTCGCTCGAGCGCGACGGTGGAGGATTCGGCGGCCGCGTCGTTCGCAGGCCAGCTCGACTCGTATTTGAACGTGGTCGGACCGGCGGCGGTGCTCGAACACATCAAGCGGTGCTGGGCCTCGCTGTACACCGATCGGGCCGTGGTCTACCGGCAGCGCGCCGGCGTCGACGACGGACGAGTGCACATGGCGGTGGTCGTGCAACGCATGGTGCCCGCACAAGCAGCCGGCGTTTTGTTCACCGCGGACCCGGTGTCCGGGCACCGCCGAGTCGCCGCGATCGAGGCGGTATTCGGGCTCGGCGAGGCCCTGGTGTCCGGGCGGGCCGAACCGGACCGTTACACGGTCCGCGACGGCGAAGTCGTGGCGAGAAACTTCGCGACAGAACACCCGACGCTGAACGACGCGCAAGCGGTACGCCTGAGCGAGTTGGGCCGGCGTATCGAGGCTCACTTCGGTTGTCCGCAAGACATCGAATGGTGCCTGCTCGAAGGTGTGTTCCACATCGTTCAGGCCCGGCCGATCACCACGCTGTTCCCGATTCCCGAGGCGGGCGACCGCGACAATCACGTCTACCTCTCGGTCGGCCACCAGCAGATGATGACCGACGCGATGAAGCCCCTTGGCCTGTCGGTGTGGCAATTGACGACGCCCCGGCCGATGGCCGAGGCAGGCGGACGGTTGTTCGTCGACGTCGCGAAACTGCTGCAGTCTCCGCGTGGGCGCGCGAACTTCCTCGAGGGTTTCGGCAGATCCGATCCGCTGATGGCCGACGCCCTGCGGACGGTTCTCGACCGCGGGTTCATCGACACCGTCCCCGACGTGGATGACGAGCCCGCACCCAGCGAGCCGCACGTCGCCGTGGAAACCGACCCGGCCGTGGTCGTCGAGCTCATCGAGGAGAACCGAGCCGCCGTCGCCGCGCTGCGACGCGACATCCAGACGAGGTCCGGACCGGCGCTGCTCGACTTCATCCGGGCCGACATCGCGAACCTGCGGCAGACGCTGTTCGCTCCACGCAGCCATCAGGTGATCGTCGCCGGCATGGATGCGGCCCAATGGCTCAACGACCACCTTCAGGAGTGGCTTGGTGAAAAGAACGCCGCCGACGTCCTGACGCAGTCCGTGCCGCACAACGTCACGTCGGAGATGGGCCTGGCACTACTCGACGTCGCCGACGCGATGCGACCACATCCCGAAGTGGTGGCGTTTCTGCGCCGCGTCGCGGCCGGCAACGGAAGCGACGACCTCGCCGATCTCGCGTCAATCGCCGGCGGGCCGGAAGCGCGCCGGGCTTTCGAGGAGTTCCTCGACAAGTACGGCATGCGCTGTGCCGGCGAGATCGACATCACGAGGCCGCGTTGGCGCGAGCGTCCTGCCACGCTCGTGCCCACGATTCTCGCCAACATCGACAACTTCGAGCCGGGCGCGGCCGCGCGGCGCTTCGATGAGGGGCTGCGGCAAGCGGAATCGAAGGAACGCGAGCTGTTGGCGCGGCTGCGTGCCCTGCCCGATGGCGAGCGCAAGGCCGACGAGACCGAGCGGATGATCAGGCGAGTCCGCACATTCGCCGGATACCGCGAATATCCCAAGTACGGGATGGTCAGCCGCTATTCCATCTACAAACAGGCACTGCTCAGGGAGGCCGGCCGACTCGTCGACGCCCAGGTTCTGCACGAGCCGGAAGACGTCTTCTTCCTCAGATTCGACGAACTCTACGAGGTCATGCGCACCAACTCCGCGGACCGCGAGTTCATCGACGAACGCCGGGCGGCGTTTCAGACCTACGAGACGCTCAGGCCGCCCCGGGTTCTGACTTCGGAAGGCGAGGCCGTCGCCGGTTCCTACCGCCGCGACGATCTGCCGGCCGATGCGCTGCTGGGCCTCGCCGTTTCGGCAGGCTTCGTCGAGGGCCGAGCACGGGTGGTCCTTGACATCGAACAGGCTCAACTCGAACCCGGCGACATCCTCGTCACGGCGTACACCGATCCGAGCTGGACGCCGCTGTTCGTCGGAATCGCCGGTCTGGTGACCGAAGTGGGCGGCTTGATGACGCACGGCGCCGTGATCGCCCGCGAATACGGGCTCCCTGCTGTCGTCGGGGTCGAGAACGCCACCACGCTGATTCGCGACGGACAGCGGATCCGGTTGCACGGAACCGAGGGCTACGTCGAGGTGCTTTCCTAGCTGCCCTGGTTCAGCGCACGGTGTCGAAGAAGGTCCGGACGTCCTCGACGAACAGCTCGGGCTGTTCGAACGCCGCGAAGTGCCCGCCGCGCGGCATCGTCGTGTAATGCGTGACGTTGTAACCGGTCTCGCACCAGCTCCGTGGTGCACGCAGGATCTCCATCGGGAACGACGCGATACCGGTCGGCAGCGTCACGTAGCCGCCGCCCCCGAAGGTGTCGTGGCTTTCCCAGTACAGTCGCGCCGAGGATGCGGCCGACGCCGTCACCCAATAGAGCATGACGTTGTCGAGCAGTTCGTCACGGCTGAGCACGTTTTCGGGATGGCCGTCGCAATCCATCCACGACCAGAACTTCTCGACGATCCACGCGAGCTGACCGACCGGGGAGTCGACCAAGCCGTAGCCGACGGTTTGCGGCCGGGTCGACTGCTGCTTCATGTAGCCCGAATCCCATTTGCGGTAGTACTCGATGCGGGCCAGCGCCTTCTGCAGATCCTCGGTCATTTCGCCGATGCCTTCTGATGGCGGCTGCGCGATCGGCATATTCACATGGATGCCGACGCAATTGCCGACGTTACGGCCGATCTGCGTCGTGACCGCAGCACCCCAGTCACCGCCTTGCGCACCGTACCTCTCATAGCCCAGCCGGGACATGAGCGTGTCCCAGGCCTGTGCGACCTTGCCGATGCCCCATCCGGTCGTCGTTGGCTTGCCGGAGAATCCGTAGCCCGGCAGCGACGGGCACACCACGTGAAAACCGGCCTCGGTCAACGGTTCGATCACCTTGTGGAATTCGACGATCGACCCGGGCCAGCCGTGCGTGATGACGAGCGGAAACGCGTCTTCACGGGCCGAGCGCTGGTGGATGAAGTGGATGTCGAGCCCGTCGATCTCGGTGGTGTAGTGGTCGAATCGGTTGAGCGCGGCCTCCCGCGACCGCCAGTCGTACTCGGTGGCCCAGTACTCGGCCAGTTCGCGCGTGTAGCTCAGCGGAATGCCCTGGGTCCAGCCTTCGACGCATTCCGGCTCGGGCCAGCGGGTGCGGGACAGGCGTTGCTTGAGATCGTCGAGATCGGCGTCGGGTACGGCGATGCGGAACGGGCGGATCAACGAGTCGGTCATGGGTCAATACTGCACGGTATGACGCTCAATCAACTTCGGGCTTTCGTCGAAGCGCACCGCCTCGGCTCGTTCACCGCCGCCGCCGATGCGCTGGCCGTCGCCCAGGCGTCGATCTCGGAACTGGTGCGCCGTCTCGAAGAAGAGCTCGAAACTCAGTTGTTCGTGCGCGGCAGTCGCAGGCTTGCCCTCACCGCCGCAGGTCAAGAGCTGTTGCCCTATGCCGAGCAGGCCGTGCATGCGGCCGATGGCGGCGTGCATGCGGTGCGGTCACTCGGCTCGCTCGGCGGGGGGACCGCAACGTTCGGTGTGCCGCGCAATGCGGATTACTACTTGCTGTCGAGTCTCGTGCAGACCTTTCACATGCGCTATCCCGCAGTGCGCGTGCGGTTGGTCGGCCAGAACTCCGCCGAGACCGCCGCGGCGATACAGGCCGGTGAGATCGAGGCGGGCATGCTCATTCTGCCGATCGACGATGAGGATTTGTCGGTCCGCCCGTTGCTGCGCGACGAGGTCTTCTACGTGACGGCCGATCCGGCCCGCGCGGCGAAACCCGTTAGCATCCAACAATTCTCCGAGGCTGATCTCGTGCTTTACGACGCCCACTACGGCTGGAAGGATCCGACGCGCCGCCAATTGGCTGAGCGTGCACAACTGGCCGGTCTGCGGTTGGAGCCGATGATCGAGATCGAACATGTCGAGGCCGCGCTGAAGCTCGTCGCGGGCAAGGTGGGCGACACGATCGCCAGCGGCGCTGTCATCGACAGCGAAGCGTTCCCGGCGGGCCTGTACACCGCACCGTTCGCCGAGCCGTTGTACGACGTCATCGCTCTCGCACAGCATCGCGCTCGTCCGCTGTCCAACGCCACCCGCGAGTTCGCGCGCCTCGCCGAAGACACCATTCGTGAGTTGCACACCCAATCCGCGCTGTCCGGCCACAACGACGTTGCCCCGCTCATCGCCCGCCGAGCACGCTGAAGCAGTACATATAGGCTTTTCCTTTGGTTAACGCAGGAGTCGCCCATCTAGTCCTTTGTTTGTTTTCGGCCTACCGTCGCCGGCATGCAGATCACGACCGATGAAGCTCGCACCCTCGGCCCTTTCACCTGGCTGAAGAAGCCCGAAGTCGACGGCCCGCCTGCGCAGCGCGATCCGAAGGTGGTCGAGCGGGTGTCGCAGATGCTGCTCGACATCGAACGCCGGGGCCTCGACGCGGTGCGTGCCTACGCCCAGGAACTCGACGGGTGGTCGGGCCCGCTCGAAATCAGCGCCGACGAACTGCGCAAGAGCGGTGACGCCCTCCCGGCCGACGTGCGTGAGGCATTGGAACTCGGCTACGAGCGCACCAACCGGTTCGCGGTCGCACAACGCGCGCGGCTGACCGATTTCGAGATCGAACTCGCGCCCGGAGTGAGCGGAGGCGTTCAGTACGTCCCCGTCAACCGGGTGGGGGCCTACCTGCCCGCCGGTCGGTTCCCGCTCCTGGCCAGCGCGTTCATGACCGTCGGCGTCGCCAAGGCGGCCGGGGTTCCCACGGTGCTCGCGTGTACACCGCCGTCGGGTGAGCACGGTGCCCACCCCGCGGTGCTGTACGGGGCCTACCTGTCGCGCGTTGATTCGGTCTTCGCGATCGGCGGCGTACAGGCCCTGGGCGCCATGGCATTTGGCCTCATCGGCGACGGACCGGTCGACATGCTCGTCGGCGCGGGCAACGCGTTCGTCACCGAAGCCAAACGTCAGCTGTTCGGCCGGGTCGGAATCGATCTGCTGGCGGGTCCGTCCGAGGTCGCCGTGCTCGCCGACGAGACGGCAGATCCGGACTGGGTCGCCGCAGACCTGCTGGGCCAGGCCGAACACGGTCCGAACTCGCCGGCCGCCCTGATCACCACGTCGGAGATGTTGGGCCGCAAGGTGATCGAGGCGATCGACCGGCAGCTTGAGACGTTGGCGACGCGTGAGGTCGCCGGGCCGGCGTGGCGCGACTTCGGATCGGTGGTCGTCGCCACCGATGCCGAACAGGCCGCGGCGATCGCCGACGTTCTCGGACCTGAGCACCTCGAAGTGCAGACCGCTGACGACGACTACTACCTCAAGCGTCTGCGCAACTACGGTTCGCTGTTTCTGGGCAGGTGGAGCACCGTCGCGTACTCCGACAAGGGCATCGCCGGCACCAACCACGTGCTTCCGACCGGCAAGACGGCCCGCTACAACGCCGGCCTCTCGGTTTCGCGATTCGTCAAACCACTGACGTATCAGCGGGCGGCCCGCGAGGCGACCGCCGAACTGGCGCCCGCGGTCGAGCGGATCTCGGCATTCGAAGGACTGGCTGCGCACGAGGCAACGGCCACGATCAGAATTGAAGAGATCGGTCGTAACTCAGCGGTTTTCGACGGCACGCCCGCGGCGAGCCGCCGATGAAGGGAAGGTCTGGATGAACAGGAAGCTACGCGTCTCGGCGGTCACCCCCGACATCGTGATCGGTGATCTCGATGGCAACCTCACACGGCTGCACACCGCCCTCCGGGCGATCGAGTGGACGCGCCCGCATCTGGCGGTGTTGCCCGAGCTCGCGACGAGCGGATATGTGTTCACCGACATCGACGAGGCCCGAACCCTGGCCTTGCGCGCCGACGATGCGCGGTTGACCGCCCTGGCCGATGACGTCCCCGCGGATTGCGTCGCAGTGGTGGGCTTCGCGGAGGCCGACGGTGACACCCTGTACAACTCGGCCATCGTGATCGGTGACGGCAGGGTTTTCGGCACCTACCGCAAAGCACACCTGTGGGCGGCAGAGCCCGAGGTCTTCGCGACCGGCGTCGAGGCGGGGACGATCATCGACACCCCGATCTGCCGGCTCGGGGTCGCGATCTGTTACGACAACGAATTCCCCGAGTTACCAAGAAGACTCGCCCTGCGCGGAGCTGAGGTGCTGGCCCTGCCGGTCAACTGGCCGCTGGCGGATCGGCCGGAGGGCGAGCATGCCCCCGAAACCATCCAGGCGATGGCTGCCGCGCGGTCGTCGCAACTGGCGACCGTGATCGCCGACCGCCGCGGCACCGAACGCGGTGTCCGGTGGACCGGCGGCACCGCCGTGATCGGCCCGGACGGCTGGATCAAGGCAACGCCACAGGGCGACGAGACGATCGCGACCGCCGTCCTGGACCTGACCGACAGCAAGACGATCGGTGATCTCAACGACGCACTGGCCGATCGCCGCCCCGATCTGTATGGCGACCTTGTCGAATCTGGCGGGGCCGCAGCCACTATCCCTGACTAGGAACGAGATCTCATGGCCACCGACTCTGCATCGATCGAATCGAAGTCGATCGATTGGATTCCGCTCGACGAACGCCGCGGCAAGCCCTCGATGCTGTTTCCGCTGTGGTTCATGTCGAATGCGAATCTCACCACCCTTGCCACGGGCATGGTCGGTGCGGCCCTTGGCGCGTCGTTTCTGACGTCGTTGGTGGCCATCGTGCTCGGTGCCGCCGTGGGGACGGTGTTCACCGCGTTTCACTCCGCGCAGGGCCCACAGCTGGGCCTGCCGCAGATGATCCAGTCGCGAGCGCAATTCGGGTACCGCGGCGTCGTGGTGATCTGCGCCGTCGTGATCTTCAGCATCGTGGGTTTCAACATCTTCAACCAGATCCTGGCCGGTGATGTGCTCACCATGACCACCGGCGTCGATGCCCGCAATCTGTGGTTCGTGCTCATCACCGGGCTTGCGCTTGCCCTCGCCATCTACGGCTACCACTGGATCCATCGCGTCCAAAACTGGCTCACCTGGCTGTTTTTGGCGACCTTCGGGGTCTTCACAGTCGTCGCACTCATCACGCTGCACGTGCCGCACGGCCAGTTCGGATTCGCCGGGTTCAGCTGGTCGGCCTTTCTCGTCCAGTTCGCCGCGGCCGCGGCATACGCCTTGGGCTGGGCCCCGTATGTCTCCGATTACTCCCGGTATCTGCCGCCCCAGACGAGCCCAGGCAAGGCGTTGGTCTACACGTATGGCGGGGTGTTCGTCGGCAGTTCGTGGCTGATGGTCCTTGGAGCGTTCGTCGCAGCGCTGTTCGCCGACGTCTCACCGCTGGAGGCCGTCAAGCAGGCGGCTGACGGCATCCTGCCCGGCGCCGGGTTGTGGCTGCTCGTCGCGGCGCTGCCGGGTCTGGTCACGGTCATCACGGTCAACATCTACGCGTCGTCGATCGAGTTGATCACGATCATCGACTCGTTCCGGGCGGTGTCGCCGACTCGCAGGCTGAGGGTTGGCGCATGTGTGGTGATCGGCTTGGCCGGCCTGTCGGGCGCAGTGTTGAGTACAGGCGAATTTCTCGACAACTTCAGCAGTTTCCTGGTGATCTTGTTGTACCTGCTGGTGCCGTGGACGTCGGTGAATCTCGTCGATTACTACTTCGTCCGCCGCGGCCGCTATGCGATTCGCGAGATCTTCGTGCCCCGAGGCGGCGTGTACGGCACCTGGGGTTGGCGCGGTTTGGCTGCCTATGCGATCGGAATCGTCGCGATGATCCCGTTCGTGGTCACGGTCTGGTACACGGGCCCGGTCGCCAAGGCCCTCGGCGACGTCGACATCGCGCTGTTCGTCGGGTTGTTCGCGTCCGCGATCGCCTATGTGCTGATGGCGAGATCGCTCGACCTGGCCGGGGAACAGGCCAAGGCGCACAGCGATGCGCACGAGCACGGCTTCGAGGCGGTCAGTTTCGAATCGGCCCGCCAGCACTAACGTGGCCGAAGCCTCTCGATCAGGGAATCTGGCGGAGTCTGCGGGCTTTGGAAACCGCCTCGTGACGATTCCGGGCACCCAATTTGGCTGCCGCGCTGCGCAAATAGCTTTTCACCGTCTCGGGCTTCAGTGAAAGGCGTTGAGCCGCCTCGGCATTCGTGCAGCCGAGCGCCACTTGTGCCAGCACGTCGAGCTCTCGGGCGGTGAGCGGGGCGCTCGTCGGGGTCTCGCCGTGCAGGGCGCCGGCCAAGCGGTCGGCGAGGTCGCGTAACTGTCCGGCCAGAGCGGGCGTTTCGGCGGCGAGCCTGCGGAGGTCGGCATGCACTTCGCGGATCTGCTCGGTGTCGGCGGGCTCGTCAGTGAAGCTCGTCAGCTGCGCCTCGCGCATCCGCATCCGCCGGTCCACTTCGTCGCGCACGCGCAGTTCTTCGCTGAGTCGCCGTGCCGATGCCACCATCGCCGCGGCCGTGCGGTCGCCGATCGGGGCCGATTGCCGGTAGGCGCCGTACAGGACGGCACGCGCCTGGCCGTCGACGACAACCGGAACCGCCAGGATTGAACGGATGCCCTCCGAGAGCACCGGCCCGTCGTAGTCATGGGTGATGGCCGAGGCTCGCCGGTAATCGGCCACCGAGATCGGACGGCGGGCCACCATGGTCGCACCGCCCAAACCGGCGCTCGGCCGCACCGCGAGCCCGCGCATCGCGCCCGTGCGGGTCCCGAAGAACTCGCTGAGCAGCAACGTGTCGCCATGTATCTCGCCGCCGAACGTCAACGGCAGACCCGTCTCACCGGCCATTTGGCGCAGCTCAGCGCGCACCGCATCGGCATCGCGCGGTCGCAGCAACGTCGGTCGGACAGGCACGGGCAATACCCTCTTTCGGGGGTAGCGACGGACAAGTGTGACGTAGAGCATAGCTGTCATGAATGTCGACATGACCAACACGGACCGCTACCGCAGCGCTCGCGACGAGCTCGTCGCGAGCATCGCCGATTACGACAAGGCCGTCGAGACATTCGCCTGGCCAGAGCTGAGCGGGACCTTCAACTGGGCGATCGACTGGTTCGACACCATCGCCAAAGACAACTCGCGCACCGCGTTGTGGATCGTCGAGGAGGACGGAACCGAGCAGAAGGTCAGCTTCGCCGACATGGCCGAGCGCTCCGATCGTGTCGCGACCTGGCTGAGAAGCCTCGGCGTCGGGCCGGGCGAACGCGTCCTATTGATGCTCGGCAACCAGGTCGAACTGTGGGAGGCGATGCTGGCGATCGCCAAGCTGGGCGGTGTCATCATGCCGACCACGGGCGCCCTTGGCCCGGCCGACCTGGCCGACCGCATCGACCGCGGCGGCGCACGGTTCGCGATCGCCAACGCGGCCGATACGGGCAAGTTCGCCGACGTGCCCGGCGACTACACGCGCATCGTCGTCGGTGGACCGGCCGATGGCTGGTACGACTACTCCGAGGCGTACGCCGTCGAGCCGGTTCGGTTCGAAGCCACCACGACGGTCGACGACACGATGCTCATCTACTTCACGTCCGGTACCACCAGCAAGCCGAAGCTCGTCGAGCACTCCCAGGTCAGCTACCCCGTCGGGCACTTGTCGACCATGGCCTGGATCGGCGTGAAGCCGGGCGACGTGCACCTCGCGATCAGCTCACCGGGCTGGGCGAAACATGCCTGGAGTTGCTTCTTCGCGCCGTGGATCGCCGAGGCGACGATCTTCGTCTACAACTACAGCCGGTTCGACGCATCGGCACTGCTGCACCAGCTGCGCCGGGCCAACGTGAACACGTTCTGCGCGCCGCCGACCGTCTGGCGCATGCTCATCCAGTCCGATCTCGGTGACAAGCCCGAGGGACTGCGCGAGATTCTCGGAGCCGGTGAACCGCTCAACCCGGATGTCATCGCGCAGGTCGAAAACGCCTGGGGCCTGACCATTCGCGACGGGTTCGGCCAGACCGAGACCACCCTGCAGGTTGGCAACACCCCGGGTCAGCCGGTCAAGCCCGGCTCGATGGGCCGGCCCATGCCGGGCGTCCCGGTCGTGCTCGTCGACCCGATCACCGGTGAGCTCGCCGATGAGGGCGAGATCTGCCTGGACCTCTCGGCGAATCCACGAAACCTCATGACGGGTTACCTCGGTGATCCGCAACGCAACGAAGCCGTCATGGCCGGTGGCTACTACCACACCGGCGACGTCGCCAGTCGCGACGCCGACGGCTACATCACCTACATCGGGCGCACCGACGACGTGTTCAAATCCAGCGACTACAAGGTGTCACCGTTCGAGCTGGAAAGCGTGCTCATCGAACATCCGGCCGTCGTGGAGGCCGCGGTGGTGCCCCAGCCCGACGACACCCGCCTCGCGGTGCCCAAGGCCTACGTCGCGCTGGCCGAGGGGTGGGAAGCCAACGCCGACACCGCGAAAGAGGTCATGGCCTACGCCCGCGATCACCTCGCGCCGTACCTGAAGGTGCGCCGGGTCGAGTTCTTCGACCTGCCCAAGACGATCTCCGGCAAGATCCGCCGCGTCGAGCTGCGCAAGCGTGAAGACGTGGCACACCAAGCCGGCGAACAGATTTCGACCGAATACCGATACGAGGATCTGCTGGGATGACGATCTCCTATGACGCCGGGCCCACCGATGCGCCCCTGCTCGAGGACACCATCGGCGCGAACTTCGAACGGATCGCCGCTGGCCGGCCGGACGGCGAGGCGCTCGTCGACGTGGCCTCAGACCGACGCTGGACCTATGCCGAGCTCAACGCCGAGATCGACACGGTGGCCCGCGGTTTGATGGCCCTCGGCATCGAGAAGGGCGATCGGGTCGGCATCTGGGCGCCGAACTGTGCCGAGTGGGTGATGGTCCAGTTCGCGTCGGCGAAGATCGGCGCGATCCTGGTCAACATCAACCCGGCCTACCGCACGCATGAACTCGCCTACGTGCTCAAGCAATCCGGCGTGCGGATCCTGGTCTCGGCCACGTCGTTCAAGACCTCGGACTACGTGGCGATGGTCACCGAGGTGCGCCCACAGTGCCCGGCGCTGACCGACGTCGTGTTCCTGGGCACCGAGGACTGGAGCCGGCTCCGCGCCGAGCAGGTCGACGACGAACAGTTGCGCCAACGACTTGCCGGGCTGGCCAACACCGATCCCATCAACATCCAATACACGTCAGGGACAACGGGTTTCCCCAAAGGCGCGACCCTGAGTCACCGCAACATCCTCAACAACGGGTACTTCGTCACCGAGCTCATCAACCTCACATCCGAGGACCGGCTGTGCATCCCGGTGCCGTTCTATCACTGCTTCGGCATGGTCATGGGCACGCTGGGGGCGATCTCGCACGGTGCGACGATCGTCATCCCCGCGCCGGGATTCGATCCCGGCGCGACACTGGCCGCGATCGAGTCCGAGCGTTGCACCGGTGTGTACGGCGTGCCGACGATGTTCATCGCGATGCTCGGACATCCCGACTTCGCGAGCTTCGATCTGTCCACCTTGCGCACCGGCATCATGGCCGGCTCGGTCTGCCCGGTCGAGGTGATGAAACGCGTTGTGGCCGACATGCACATGGCCGAGGTGGCGATCTGCTACGGCATGACCGAGACGTCACCGGTGTCCTGCCAGACGTTGTTCGACGACGATCTCGAGCGCCGTACCGCCACGATCGGGCGGGCGCACCCGCATGTCGAGATCAAGATCGTCGATCCCGACACCGGTGAAACCGTGCAACGCGGCCAACCCGGCGAATTCTGTACGCGGGGGTACTCGGTCATGCTGGGCTACTGGGACGACGAGGCCAAAACCCATGAAGCCGTGGACGACGAGAACTGGATGCACACCGGCGATCTCGCGGTCATGCGGGAGGACGGCTACTGCACGATCGTGGGCCGTATCAAGGACATGGTGATCCGCGGCGGCGAGAACGTTTATCCGCGCGAGATCGAAGAGTTCCTCTACACCCACCCCGATGTCGACGACGCCCAGGTGATCGGAGTTCCCGACGCCAAATACGGCGAGGAGATCTGTGCGTGGATCCGGATGAAGCCAGGCCGTGCCGGGCTGGACGCCGATGCGGTGCGGGCATTCGCGACCGGCAAGCTCGCGCACTACAAAATCCCGCGCTACGTGCACATCGTCGACGAATTCCCGATGACGGTGACCGGCAAGATCCGCAAGGTCGACATGCGCGCCGAGAGTGTGCGGATTCTGGGGCTCGATTAGTCGTCGCCGGCTTTTCGCGTGAGTAACGCCAGGGCGGAAAAATTGCCGAATCTTCGCCGCTGCGTTACTCACGCGGGCACGTCACGCCAAGAGCGGGCTCAGCCTTGACGAGTACTCGGCAAGCGTCGGGACCTGGCGCAGAAGTAGCTGGTCCTGATCGGCCCGTCCGGACATCGCGACTGCCGCGACCAGAGCCCCGGCCGGTGAGCGCACCGGCACCGCGACACATGCGGAGTCGGCGCGCAGTTCACCGGTTTGCGTGGCGACATCCCGGCCACGGATGATCTCCAACTGTTCGGCCAGCACGGATCTGGACGTCACCGTGCGATCGGTCAGGGCTCTCAAGGGGTATGTCAGCAGCTCGTCGGCATCACGCTTCTCGGCCAGCAGCAGCTTGCCCACGGCGCAGGCGTAGAGATGGTGGTTCAGTACCGATTCCTCTGCGGGCGGCGGGTATTCGTCGTCAGAGTCGGCGATGCGCACCGACGTGTTGGTGAAGTAGAACAGGTGCACCCCGAACCGCACCGAAAGCCTGAGCTCGGCAAGCGCATCGCGGGCGGCCGTACAGACGTTGGGCGATACCGCGGCGTCGATCAGCACGCCCATCCGCGGTCCCAGCGAGAAGCCGGACAGGTCGGGCAGCCGCACGATATAGCCGTCTGCGACAAGGAGATTGAGCATGCGGTAGGTCGTTGCCGAGGGCATCGACAGCTGCTCGGCGATCTCTTTCGCCGTCACGCCAACCCCGGCGAGCGCGACCGCTTCCAAGACCTGCAACGCGCTCTGCACAGCCTTGGGCTGACGACCCGAGAGCGCACCGTCGGCGGGGCTCATCGGCGCACCTCCCACGGGTTGTAGTCCGCGAACACGTCGCCGGCGACGGTTTCGTCGAACACGCCGACCCGCTCGGCAAGGTCGGGGACCGCGCGGTGCCGGACGGCGAAGACCACGAAACCTGTTGCCAGAAGCGCACAGTACACGGCGGTGGCGATCCACACCGGGGATTCGACAGTCAGGGCGGCCCAGCCGATGATCGCGACCATCATGGCCGCCGTCGCAAGCCCGACCACCAAAGGCACGCGGGTGAGTTCACCGATTCGCCGCAGGAACGCCGGGGTCGCGAGGCACACCAGCAGGTAGGCGCCGATGTACCCGTGTGCCGAGACCGCCAGCAGGCCGATCAGCACCTCGCGGCTGGAACCGGAGATGAACAGGTAGCAGACCGGTACCGCGACGATGACGGGCATGGTCAGACATAGCGCGACATGCGGAGTGCGGTAGGTGCGGTGGGCACGACCGATCCGCTCCGAGACCACGCCTTCGCGCCCCATCGCGAACAGCGTGCGCGACAGCGCGGTCGTCGACCCGATGACACACGCGAACCACGATGCGGTGATGCCGAGTTCCATCACGACCGACAACACCACCGGCGCGGTACTCGCGGATTCCGGCAACGTGAGCACGATCGGGACCGAACCGATTCCAGCTCGGATGCTGCCCGTGGATTGCATTGCGGCCGCGAAGGTGTAGAGCACGCCGAGTGCGAGGGGAGTCCAGCGGATGGCGCGGGTGACGGTGAGGAACGGTCGTTGGGCTTCGCGGGCGACGGTGCCCGCGCTCTCGAACCCGACGTAGGACGTGATCGCCAGCAGGAGCGCGAAGCCCAACGCCGAATGAGATTCGACAGCTGACGTTTTCGGTGGATCGTGCCCACCGGTCATGGACCCGGTGAACGCGATGATCAACACCGCCGCGGCGGCGGCGATCGCGAACACCTCGATGGCCAACGTGATTCGAGCCGACAATCGAATGCCGCGCACCATCAGGATCAGCGCGACGGCACCGACAAGGACGGCCAGCACCGCGATGGTGACCTGTGAGCCCGCCACGCCCAGGCGGCTCAGCAGTGCCGTGAGATAGCTTGCGGCGCCGAGTGTGCTGGCCATCGCCGCCGCCGCATAACCGATGACGACAGACCAACCGGCCGCGATGCCCGGGATGGGGCCGAGACCCTTGACCGTATAGCTGTAGAGACCGCTCACCGCGACCATGCGCGTGGAAAACTGAGTGACGCAATAACCGACGGCGGTCATCAGCAATGCCGTCACCACGAACACGGCCAGTGTCGCGCCGCCGGCAGCGGGCAGAACCAGCGCGGGCAGCGTCACCATGACCGCCGACGGGGCCACCGCCGACACCGACTGGCCCAGCACCTGTACGAACGACAACTGCGCGCGCCGGAGCCCCGAGACCGGCGAGCTGCTCCTCATCCCTTTTCGGGGTTGCCGTCCCATCCGTCGCAACGTAGCCGATCGCCGGTGGCGGTCACAGCGTTGTCAGGTAAATCTTCGACAACTTCAAATGAGAATCCCCATCCGTCACAACCCCGCGCCAGCCATGGTTCCGGTGTCAAGACACCGCGATCTGCGAATACTTCGAACGCCGAATGGGAATTCCGCGATGACGTCAAATGAGAATCCGGAATGGCGAAATACCCATTCGAAATAAGTGGTGACGCGCACCACAGCGTCGCGTAATTATGGCCTGCATGACAACCGCGCTCAGCTCCGATCTGGACCCACGCACCATCGAATTCATATCGCGTCCGCGGCAGATGTACGTCGATGGCCAATGGGTCGAAGCCGCGTCGGGCCGCCGCTTCGACACCGTCGACCCCGCCACCGAGCAAGTGATCACGACGGTCCCGGACAGCGGTGTCGAAGACGTCGAGCGCGCGGTGCGTGCCGCTCGACGATCCTTCGAGGACGGGCCATGGCCGACGATGACACCGGCGGATCGGCAACGCATCCTGTGGCGGATCGCCGAGGGCATCACCGCCAGGGCGGACCAGTTCGCGCAGTTGGAGACCATCGACAACGGCAAGTCGGTGGCCGTCGCGAAAGCAGTCGACGTCACATGGGCCGCCGAGATCTTCTACTACTACGCCGGTTGGGCCACGAAGATCGAGGGCCGCACCATCCCGGTGTCGGTGCCGTGGGCGCCCGGCGGCCGCTTCCATGCCTTCACGCTGCGTGAACCGGTTGGCGTCTGCGCACAGATCATCCCGTGGAACTTCCCGCTCGTCATGGCCGCGTTCAAGGTGGCGCCGGCCCTGGCCTGCGGCAACACGGTCATCCTCAAGCCGGCCGAGCAAACACCGCTGACCGCGCTGCTGCTGGCCGAGGTGATCGCCGAGGCCGGATTACCCGACGGCGTGTTCAATCTGCTGACCGGCTTCGGCGACATCGGAGCGGCCTTGTCCGCCCACCCCGATGTCGACAAGGTGGCCTTCACCGGGTCGACCGAGGTGGGCCGCAAGATCGTCACCGCCGCATCGGGCAACCTCAAGAAGGTCTCGCTGGAACTCGGCGGCAAAAGCCCACAGGTCGTCTTCGCCGACGCCGACCTTGAGGCCGCGATACCAGGCGCGGCCAGCGGATTCCTGTTCAACCACGGACAGACGTGCACTGCGGGCACGCGCCTGTTGGTCGAAGACCGGATCTTTGACGAGTTCACCGCGGGCGTCGCCGAGTACGCCGCGGGTCTTCGCATCGGTCCCGGTCTCGACCCCACCAACGACATCGGACCGCTGGTGTCGGGTGAGCAGCTCGCCAAGGTCACCGGATATCTCGACGCCGGCATCGGGCAAGGCGCCCGGGCGCTGGCCGGCGGCGGGCGGCACGGTGACACCGGCTTCTACGTGCAGCCGACCCTGCTCGTCGACGTAGACCGGGATTTCAGCGTCTACCAGGAGGAAATCTTCGGGCCGGTGGCTGTCGCCGTGCCCTTCAACCGTGACAAGGGCGTGCGCGAGGCCGCCAACGACACCCCGTACGGCCTGGCGGCCAGCGTGTGGACTCGCGACGTGTCGACGGCGCACCGCGTGGCCGCGCAGATCAAGGCAGGCACGGTGTGGATCAACTGCCACAACGCGTTCGACACCGCGCTGCCGTTCGGCGGCTACAAACAATCCGGCTGGGGCCGCGAACTCGGTGAGGGCGCGATCGCCGAATACACCCAGACGAAAGCCGTCAACATCGCCCTCTGAATTCCCCCTCAAATGAGAATTCGGCATTCCGGCCATTCTCATTTGAACCCACAGAAGCCTTACCGCACCGCAACCACCGCACATTCAATTGCACCGAAAGTAATGCCATGACAACTGATGCAGTACCCAAGCCTGGTGTGGCCACCGGCCGTCAGGCTCATCGACTGGCGGGCCGGCTCGGCCCCACCGCGATCGTGTTCATGGTCGTGGCGGCGGCCGCACCGCTCACCGTCGTGGCCGGGACCTTCCCGATCGGCATCGCCGCGGGCAACGGCGCCGCCTTCCCGGCCTCCTACGCGGTGTGTACCGCCGTACTGCTGCTGTTCGCGGTCGGGTTCACCGCGATGGCTCGCCACATCCGGGGTGCGGGAGCGTTCTACACCTACATCGCGCACGGCTTCGGTCGCCATGTCGGTCTCGGCGCGGCATTCCTGGCCTTGCTGTCCTACACCGCGGTCCAAGGCGGGGTGTACGGCTACATCGGTGCGGCGATCGACGGGTTCGTGACGGCGCACGGCGGTCCGTCGCTGCCCTGGTATCTGTACGCGCTGGCGATGCTGGCCATCGTCGGAATGCTCGGCTACCGCCACATCGAGTTGTCCGGAAGGGTTCTCGGTGTCTTGTTGATCTGCGAGGTCGGCATCGTCCTGGTGATCAACCTCGCGGTGATCGGCCGTGGCGGCGCGGAAGGGCTGTCGACGGCGGTTCTGCACCCCGGGAACTTCTTCTCCGGCGCACCTGGCATCGCGCTGATCTTCGCGCTGGCCGGCTACATCGGCTTCGAGGCCACCGCGGTGTTCCGGGACGAGGCCCGCGATCCGGCGCGCACCATTCCGCGCGCCACTTACGTCGCACTGCTGCTGATCGGCGGCTTCTACGCACTGAGCAGCTGGGCCATGGTCAGCGCCTGGGGCGACGGGGGCGTGGTGGCCATGGCCGCCGACAACCCGGAAGGCATCCTGACCGAGACCGCGACCCGCTACGTCGGATCGGTGACCGGCGACCTGGTCCAGATCTTCCTGATCACAAGTCTTTTCGCGGCGCTGCTGTCCTTCCACAACGTGCTGTCGCGCTACATCTTTTCGCTCGGCAACACCCGGGCATTGCCGCAGCGCTGCGGTCGCTCACACATCCGGCACTCGTCGCCCCACATCGCGTCGGTCGTGCAGACGGTCTCCGCGCTGGTGCTCATCGTGGCATCGGTGCTGGCCCACCTCGACCCCGTCACACAGGTGTTCGCGTGGTTCGTCGGCGCGGCGTCGGTCGGCATCGTGGTCCTGATGACGCTGACGTCCGCGGCGGTCGTCGTGTACTTCCGCCGGACGCGGTTCGACACGCGGGTCTGGCACACGCTGGTCGCACCCGGCCTCGGTTTCGTCGGACTGGCTTCGCTTTCGGTCCTGACCGCCGCGAACCTGCCGCTGCTCGTCGGCGGCTCGGCAGCCCTTGCCGCGGTCATCGGTGTGCTGCTGGCTGGAACATTCCTCGGCGGCGCCGCGGTCGCGGTACTGCGCCCGCACGCCGGTCATCACGAAAACATCGAAATCGCAAAGGAGATCGCATAATGACCGCAACTATCGAGCCCACTCAGAAAACCGAGGCACCCGATCACCCGCTTACACCGCTCAACGCCGATGAGATCCGCGCTGTACGCCGCATCGTCGCTGACAACGGTCTGCTCGGCGACAGCGTGCGCTTCGTCTACGTCGCGCTCGACGAGCCGCACAAGGACACCGTGCTCGCGTTCACGCCGGGTGATCCGATCGACCGTAACGCCCGGGTCTTGTTGCTGGACCGCTCCACCGGTCAAGGCAGTGACCTCGTCGTGTCGATCACCGACGAGCTCATCGTCTCCCAGGTGTCGGTCGACAGCGCGCTCGACGGCCACGTGCCCATCCTGGACCAGGAGTTCGAGGACATCGAGTCGTTCCTGCTCGAGTGCCCCGAATGGGTCGAGGCCATGCGCAAGCGCGATCTCGTGCCGGCCAACGTGCGCGCGGTTCCGTTGTCGGCCGGGGTGTTCGGGCACGAGGACGAAGTAGGCCGGCGCATCGTGCGCGTGCTCGGGTTCTACCAGTACGACGCCGCCGACCTGCCGTGGGCGCACCCGATCGACGGCGTGGTGGCCTACGTCGACCTCACCAAGCGCACGGTCGTCAAAGTCATCGATGAGATCGAGCTCCCGCTGCCCGTCGAGCGTGGTCAATGGGATGCCGAGCCGCACGCCACGCCCGTCCGCACGGATCTGAAACCCATCGAGATCACTCAACCCGAAGGACCGAGTTTCAGCGTCGACGGCAACCAGATCAGCTGGGCCGATTGGAAATTCCGATTCGGGTTCGACGTGCGCGAAGGGTTGACGCTGCATCAGCTGTCGATCGACGGCCGTCCGGTCGTCTACCGCGCGTCGATCGCCGAGATGGTGGTGCCCTATGCCGACCCCTCGCCGGTCCGCTACTGGCAGAACTACTTCGACCAGGGCGAGTACCTGTTCGGCCGCTACACCAACTCGCTGGAACTGGGCTGTGACTGCCTCGGTGAGATCAAGTACTTCGACGTCACAATCGCCGACGAGGACGGCCACCCGAGGCTCATGAAGAACGCGATCTGTTTGCACGAAGAGGATTTCGGTGTGCTCTGGAAGCACACCGATCTGTTCAACGGCATGGCCGAGGTGCGTCGCTCGCGCCGTCTGGTGATCTCGTTCTTCCTGACGATCGGCAACTACGACTACGGCTTCTACTGGTACCTCTACCTCGACGGCACGATCGAGCTGGAAGCCAAGGCCACCGGCATCGTGTTCTCGTCGGCGTACCGCGGTCCCGACGGGTACGCCACCGAGATGGCTCCCGGTCTCGGTGCGCCGTTCCACCAGCATCTGTTCTCCGCCCGCCTGGACATGGCGGTGGACGGCAACACCAACACCGTCGAGGAAGTCGACGCGGTGGCGGTACCCGTCGGCCCGGAAAACCCGTGGGGCAACGCATTCCGCCCGCAGAAGACCAAGCTGACACGCGAATCCCAGGCGATGCGCGTCGCCGACAACCTCAAGGCCAGGGTCTGGCACATCACCAACCCGACCAAGCAGAACCGGCTCGGCCAGAATGTCGGCTACGCACTGCATCCGGAGGGCCAGCCGGTATTGCTGGCCGACCCGTCGAGTTCGATCGCCAAGCGGGCAGCGTTCTCGACGAAGCATCTCTGGGTGACGAAATACGATCCGGCCGAACGGTATCCGGCAGGCCAGTTCGTCAACCAGCATCCCGGCAATGCGGGGCTGCCGTCCTACGTCGCGCAGGACCGCGACATCGACGGTGAGGACGTCGTGGTCTGGCACACGTTCGGCCTGACCCACTTCCCGCGGCCCGAGGACTGGCCGGTGATGCCGGTGGACTACGCCGGGTTCAAGCTCAAGCCGGTCGGCTTCTTCGACCGAAATCCCGCGTTGAACGTTCCGGCAGCGCCGAAGTCGCATTGCTGCGAGGATTGAGCCATGTCTACCGTCCACACGACCGCCGTTCTCGGGCGGCGGTCGTGTGCGGTGCTCGCTGCGAGTTCGGCGTTACTGCACGTCTACATGCTCACTCACGCCCCCAACCCGGTGGCCGGTGGTTTGCTCGCGGCGATGATCGCCGGCTGCCTGTACTGCGCGCGTGATCTGTGGCAGCGCGGCACGCCGGGCATCTGGTGCACCGTCGCGCTGATGAACCTCGCGATGGTCGCGTTGCACACCCCGATGCCCGCGCATCATCACAGTGCTGGCCCGGCCGCCGTGCCTGCCCAGTCGACGGTGATGACACTGACCGTGCTGCTCGCACTCGCCGAGGTCGCGATCGCCGGGGTGGTGCTCTACTGCGTCACCCGCAACCGGTCGGTCACCGGCCCGCCGGTGGTGTGAACGGTGTTCCGCCATAATTGGCGTACGTGTGGACTCCGACGCTCGTCCTGATCGCTGCCACGACCCTTCTGGCCTGCGCGTTGCTGGGCGGGGGACTCTACGAAGTCCTGGTTGTCGACCCGGCCTGGCCGAAACGTCCCGGCATCATCCAGGCACATAACGGCGGACTTTCGCGACGGCGGTTCTGGATTCCAGCCCACACGGTCTTCGAGGTTCTGCTGATCGTCACGCTGATCGCCGCGTGGGGCCACATCGACGTCAGACTCGCGCTGCTGATCGCACTCGTCAGCCATGTGGTGATGCGGGTGTGGTCACTGGTCGACTTCGTGCCCAAGGCGGTGGCGTTCGAGAAGGCCGACCCGGTCGGTGTCGACGAGGGCGCAGCCGTCCGCTGGACCAGGCGCAGTGTGCTGCGGCTGCCGCTCGATGCGATCACGTGCGTGGCACTGCTGGCGGCACTGGTCGCGGCGTGAAAACCCGACCGCCAAACCGGGTTGGGACTTCGTTGCCCCGGGAACTTATGGAATGGCCGGAGCTGGCTGGTTGCGTCTGTGCTCCGGCAAGGCGATGTGCGGATGCAATCCGGCGTTAAGCACCTAGCGTTGATCCCACATTGCCGTCCCCCGTGGCAGCGTCATGGAGTGCGGCGTCGAGGCTCTGGTAAGTGTCGAAGCTATTGCGGTGACCACTGATCTCCAGCAGGCGATCGACACAGCGGGCTCCGGCCACCAATCG
Organism: Mycobacterium venezuelense; assembly: GCF_054919535.1. NCBI lineage: Bacteria > Bacillati > Actinomycetota > Actinomycetes > Mycobacteriales > Mycobacteriaceae > Mycobacterium > Mycobacterium venezuelense. Next base: position 127,257 of record NZ_JBONDW010000013.1, on the reverse strand, counting down.
GAACTTGCTTGAGCACTCGTTGTTTTCAGTCGATGCCTGGACTTGCAGCAAGGCCTGCAGACCGGCGACACCGAGAAACTCGATTCTCGACAGGTCGATCACGACTGTTGCCGGGCTGGTATCGAATGCCTTGAGCAGTTCTGCTCTGAGCTCGTCGGCGCTGCACGCGTCGAGCGCTCCGGTCACCGAGCACAGGCTCACGCCGGGCCAGGGCTGGCTCGTGGTCAAGCCGAAAAAGGTGGATCTGGTCGGTATCGGGTGGTTTCTGACAGTGGGTTTGATCAGGTGAGACATCCAGACCTCCGGTCATGGATCGTTTGTTGTTCGGCTCCGCCCAACCCGATTTCTACACGCGAGGCGGCCAGTCCCGGGCCGTGCCGCGAAGGAGATTGCCTCGACGGATGCCGGTTCCTCGGCTGCGTCTCAACCGTTCCCCATTCCTATCACGCACAGACCGGTCTGTACACCGGTGCAGGCCCAAGCGCTATGCTCGACGAATGCGGGGCCAGGTGACCGCGGCGAGTGCACGCGAACGAATTTTGGCGACGGCCTACGAACTGTTCGCCCGGCGCGGCATCCGCGATGTCGGCATCGACGAGGTGATCGCCCGGGCGGGCGTCGCAAAAGCCTCGCTGTACAAGCACTTCCGCAGCAAAGACGACCTCGTCCTGGCGTTCCTGGAACGCCGGGAACAACTCTGGACTCGTGAGTTTCTCGAGCAGCAGTCCGACCTCCGCGGCGTCAGCCCCGAAGAGCAACTCCTGGCGATCTTCGACCTCCTCGACGAATGGTTCGACGACGAGGAATTCGAGGCATGTTCGTTCGTGAACGTCTTGTTGGAGATGCGGGCAGGTCATCCGGCCGGGCGGGCGGCGATCGCCTACCTGGACAACATCCGATCGATCGTGCGGCACCGGGCGCTGAAGGCCGGTCTGCGGGATCCCGATGAGTTCGCCCGTAGTTGGCACATGCTCATGACGGGTTCGATCGTGGCGGCGGCCGAAGGGGATCGGCGCGCGGCGCGGCGCGCGAAGGCGATGGCCCGGTCTTTGATCGAGATGCACCGGACCGGCGCTGCGCCGGACGGCCCACACGATCACGTCGTGAACTTCTACGAGACCGACGACGACATGGTCGACGATGTCAGCCGGTTCCTCGGTGATGGCTTGTCCGCCGATGAGGCGGTTGTGGTTATCGCGACTGCTGATCATCGTGATTCCTTGTCCGCCAAGCTGAGTGAGCTCGGTATCGACCTGGCGGCGGCTCGTGCCGACGGTCGTTATCGTTGCTACGACGCCGCCGAAACGCTCGCGGCCTTCACCGTCGACGGTGCGTTGAGCCAAGACCGATTCGTCGAGGTGATCGGCGGTGCCATCGCCGAGGCATCCTCCGGCGGACGCCACGTACGGGCGTTCGGCGAGATGGTGGCCCTGCTGTGGGCCGACGGTAACGTTCAAGGAGCGCTCGAGCTCGAGGCCATGTGGAACGACCTCGCCCGCACGGTGAAGTTCTCGTTGTACTGCGCCTATCCGATGGGCATCGTGAGCCGTGCCGGCGATCTCGCGGGCATGCAGCAGATATGTGCGCAGCACTCCGGCACTGTGTCTGCGCGCGGCTAGCGCCTCAGGCCTCCAACTCTCCGAGAATCTTGCGCTCGATGCTCGCGCGCGTCGTGACCGGCAGCACGATGAGGCCGTCGAGTTCCTTTTGCGCCCGCGAATAGGCGTTCTGGCGTTCCTGTGGTGTGGCGCCGTCGTCGGACGCGAGCCGCAGTAGTTGTTGTGCGCGTGCCAGTCGCTCCTGGGCCTCGGCCGAGAAGTCGCTGCGTCGCCTGCGGATCGCCTCGGCCTCGGCGATATCGAAGGCCGTCACGTATTCGTGGACCGCATCGCGGTATTCGAGTTGCGCGGGGCGGTCGAGGTCACCGACATCGTCGGGCCGCAACAGATCGGCCCTGCTGCGAGCCTTGTGGAAGGCGATGGTGAGCGGATCACGCATATCGGTCATCACCGGGAAGTCGAGGAGTTTGGCGATATCGATCTCGTAATCGAGCCAGCGGGCGTTCGTGCGATCGTGTTGCTCGAGAATCTTCGCCATCTCCCGCCGGTGCGCAGCGTCAGCCGTTTTCGCCGCCCCGGCCGCGCGGGCCATCTCGATCTTGGTCTGCTGCTTGATGCGGTACCGCTCCAGCCGCCGCTCGGCACGCCGTTCGTTGGCGGCTGCGACGGCCTTGATGCCGCCGCCGATCATCCCGCCGAGCGGAAAGATCAGCCGCCAGAAATTCCCTGCGAAATGCAGCAGAGGCTCCACAAACCCCAGAATGCCATTCCCTGTGCGGGCCGTACGGATGTGTTGAGATTGGGCCATGTCGCAGCTAAGTCCCGAGCCTGATGCCGACGAGGACGAGCAAAGACCACCCGCGATCACCGCCCGGGCCATCACGATGCAGGGGCCGTGGGGCCCGGTGTACGGCCCGATCGACCTCGACATCGGCGAAGGCGGCGTCACGGTGCTCGTCGCGCCTTCGGGTACAGGCCGGACGGCGGTGCTGATGACGCTTGCGGGACGCATGCGTCCGGCAGGCGGTGAGCTGACGGTGTTCGGGCGCACTCGGGCCCGCGACATCTTCCGCGTCGCGGCGCTGGCCGGCATCGACGAGCTCGACACGGTGTCCGAATCGGTGACGGTGCGCGATCTCATCACCGAGCAACGCCGTTGGGACGCCGCTTGGTACCGCCTGGTGCGTCGTGCCGATGCGGATGATCTCGCCGCACTGTGCGCGCCGGTGTTCGGTGACCTGCCGTTGCCGTCGCTCACGGAGTACTTCGACGCACTCACCGAACTCGACCAGATCCTGCTGCGCATCGCCCTGGCCAACACCACCAAGCCGCCGCTGTTGGTGGTCGGCAATCTCGACCATCTCACCGATGACCGGAACCGAATCCTGCTGCTGGAGCGGCTGATCGCCCTCGGCGAGCAGCAAACCGTCATCACCGCAAACGTCAACGGGGTGGCCAACTCCGCGGTGTCGCTGTTGACCGTGCCGAACACCACGCCGGCCGAGCTGGCCGCCGCGCAGAAAGGTGGCGAGTAGCCGTGTTAGCCGGAATGTCTCTTGGCACCGACCTCAAACGGTTCTCCCGCGGCACGATGCCACGCATCGCGCTGGTGACGGTGATCCTCATGCCGCTGCTGTACGGCGCGATGTATCTCTGGGCGTTCTGGAACCCGTTCGGCGAGGTCGACAAGGTTCCGGTGGCATTGGTCAACGAAGACCAGGGCGCCGTCGCGCAAGGGCAACAGCTCAAGGCCGGCGACGAGGTCAGCGACGCTCTGGTCGATTCCGGCCAGCTGCAGCTGCACCGGGTTTCGGCCGCCGAGGCCGCCGACGGGGTCGCGAGCGGCAAGTACTACTTCTCGATCACGCTGCCGCCGGATTTCAGCGCAAACATCTCGTCGCCGTCAGGCGGCTCGCCGCAACAAGCCAAGATCCGGTTCACCTTCAACGACGCCAACAACTACCTCGGCTCGATCATCGGACAGAACGCCGCGCGTGAGGTGCTCAACCAGATCAACGCCAAGATCGGCGAACGCACGGTCGGCACAGTCCTGACAGGACTGACCGACGCCGGTGCCGGGCTGGTCAAAGCAGCCGACGGCGCACAACAGCTGGCGGACGGAACGACCGCGGCCAACGACGGCGCACATCGCCTTGCCACCGGGGCTGACGCACTCACCACGGGTTTGGTGACCGCGCGCGACGGTTCCGCGCAATTGGCCGCGGGCACGCGCCAACTGTCGACGGCGGTCGACACCGCAACCGACCCGCTGCTCACGGTGCTCGACCGGGTCGGCGGTCTCGGCCTGGATCCCAACGAGGTCGGCATGGCCGCGCAGCGACTGTCGGGTGCGGTGCGCTCGACCACCGACCGCATCGCCGCGTTGAACATCGACCAGGCCCAGGCCGCCGTGATCGTCGACCAGGCGGTGGGCATCCTGCGCAACAGCCCTGACCCGACGGTGCGTGACACCGGTGAGTTCCTGGCAGGCGCCCAACGGCTGCTGAAGGCGCGCGGTATCGACCCCACGACCGACGACGGCCTCATCCGCTTGCGCGACAACGCCGCCCAGCTGGAGACCGAACTCGGTGACCCGAACAGCAAGCTGCGGACATTCATCACCAAGGCGCTCAACGGAGGCCTGCGTGCCGATGTCGTCAGGCTGCGCGACGGTGCACATCAACTCAACACCGGAGCGCAACAGCTCAACAGCGGTCTGGTTCAGCTGACCAACGGAAGCCGCCAATTGTCCAACGGTGCAGACGAACTCGCCAACGGCACCGAACAGCTGCAGGGCGGCAGCCGGCAGCTCGCGACGGCGCTGCGGGAAGGCTCGACGCAGGTTCCGTCATGGACGCCGCAGCAGCGCACCGAGGTCGCGCGGACGTTGGCGGCGCCCGTCGCGCTCGACATCCAGACCCATAACCCGGCCGCCACGTTCGGCACCGGATTCGCGCCGTTCTTCCTGCCGCTCGCACTGTTCATCGGCGCTCTGATCATATGGATGCTGTTGACGCCGTTGCAATCTCGTCCTGTGGTGAACGGCCTCGGCGCATTACGGGTGGTGCTGGCGTCGTACTGGCCCGCGCTGTCGATCGTGGCGTGCCAGGTGGCGGTGATGTATGTGGTCGTGCACTTCGGTGTCGGGCTGCAGGCCAAGTATCCACTGGCGACGGTCGCGTTCCTGGTACTCGTCGGAGCCGCCTTCCTGGCGCTCATCCAGGCATTCAACGCGCTGTTCGGGGTGTCGGTCGGCCGCGTGGTCACGTTGGCGTTCCTGATGCTGCAACTCGTGTCGGCGGGCGGCATCTATCCGGTGGAGACCACTGCCAAACCCTTCCAGATCTTGCATCCGGTCGATCCGATGACCTACGCGGTCAACGGGCTTCGCCAGCTGATCGTCGGTGGGATCGACTCTCGGCTGTGGATCGCGATCGGCGTGCTCATCGGATTGCTGGCGGTGTCGTTGGCCGCGAGTTCGTGGGCCGCCCGGCGAAACCGGCAGTACACGATGGATCGGCTGCATCCACCCATCGAAGTGTGATGTGGCGCCCGCGGCGCTCGCGGGGCGACACCTGACACGCGGAGCACCGGATCAGCCCAGACCGATGCGGCGGTACCGCTCGAGCCGGGCCTGCAGCCGTTGTTCACCGGGCACCGCACGTAGCCCGTGCAGCTCACCGGCGATGGCTGCCGAGAGCCTGGCCGTGAACGCGCGGGGCTCGTCGGCGGCGTCGGGCAGTTCAGGCACGACGACGTCGACGATGCCGTGCCGCAGCAGGTCCATCGCCCGGACCCCTTGTGCGGCAGCCAGTTCGGCGGCGTGCTCGGTGTCGCGGTACACGATCGCGCTGGCGCCTTCGGGTGGCAGCGGGGCCAGCCAGCCGTTCGAGGCCGCCAGCACGCGGTCGGCGGGCACCATCGCGAGCGCCGGCCCGCCGCTGCCCTGGCCCATGAGCACCGACACCGTCGGAGTGTCCAGGGTGACGAGTTCGGCCAGGCAACGCGCGATTTCAGCGGCCAACCCGCCCTGCTCGGCCTCGGTCGACAGCGCGGGCCCCGCGGTGTCGATGACAAGAACGAGCGGCAGCCGCAACTCCGCCGCCAATGCCATACCGCGTCGCGCCTCCCGCAGCGCCCCGGGGCCGACGAGACCGCCCACGATGCGGCGCTGGCCGACCACGACCGCGGGCTGGCCGGAGAATCGGGCCAGGGCGAGCAACGTCGTCGCCGCCTCACCCCGTTCGGTGCCCGAAAGCAGCACCCGGTCGGTCGCGCCATGCCGCAACAGGAACCCGACGCCGGGCCGGTCGGGCCGTCGGGACGCCTCGACCGAATCCCAGGCAGGCACGTCGGGCAGCGGCTCCGACGGCACCGCCTGCGGTGGCGGGCCCGGTGGGTCGGCAACAACTCGCAGCGTGCGGTCCAGGGTGTCGCGCAGCAGCGCGAGCGGCACCACGCCGTCGATGACGCCGTGGGCGTGCAGGTTCTCGGCGGTTTGGACACCGGACGGGAACGGTTCGCCGTACAGGTGCTCGTACACGCGGGGCCCGAGGAATCCGACGAGCGCTCCCGGCTCGGCCGCGGTGACATGTCCCAGCGAACCCCACGACGCGAACACCCCGCCAGTGGTGGGGTGACGCAGGTAGACCAGGTAGGGGAGGTGTGCTTGTTTGTGCAGTTCGACAGCGGCGGCGATCTTGACCATCTGCAGGAACGCGACCGTGCCCTCCTGCATGCGGGTGCCGCCCGAGCTCGGCGAAGCCAGCAGCGGCAGCCGCTCGGCGGTCGCCCGCTGCACCGCGGCGGTGATCCGCTCGGCCGCGGCCACCCCGATCGAGCCCGCCAGGAAGTCGAACTCACAGGCCACGACCGCGACACGGCGGTCGAACACCGTGCCCTCGCCGGTCAGCACGGATTCGTCGAGCCCGGTCTTCGACGACGCCTCGGCGAGCTCCCGCCGGTAATCCTCGCTGGTCGCGACGTCGAGCGGTGGCGCGTCCCAGCTACGGAACGAGCCCTCGTCGAGCACTGCATCACGAAGGGCCAGGGCACCGATCCGACTCACGGTCTGAGCGTATATAGGCTGGCCGCATGATTGGTGTCACCCGAGACGGCAATGTCCTGACGCTCGAGCTCCAACGTGCTGAGCGGCGCAACGCGCTGAACTGCGAACTCGTCGACAGCCTGCGCGAAGCGGTCGAGAACGCCGCCGACGACGATATCCGCGCGATCGTGCTGACGGGCCAGGGCCCGGTTTTCAGCTCCGGCGCTGACCTGACCGACGCGGCAGGCATGGCGGAGAAACTGCCGGACAAGGCGCTCGCGCTGAACTTGGCGATCGACAAGACGCCGGTTCCCGTCATCGGCGCGATCAACGGTCCGGCGATCGGTGCCGGCGTCATCCTCGCGATGATCTGCGATCTGCGCGTCGTCGCACCGGACGGGTACTTCCAGTTCCCGGTTGCCAAATATGGTCTGGCACTGGATAACTGGAGCATCCGGCGGTTGACCTCGCTGGTCGGCTACGGCCGCGCGCGGGGCATGTTGCTCGCCGCGGAGCGGCTCACGTCCGATGTCGCCCTGCAGACCGGGATGGCCAACCGCATCGGCACGCTCGCCGACGCGCAGAAGTGGGCTGCCGAGATCGCGGGCTTCGCGCCGTTGGCACTGCAGCACGCCAAGCGCGTGCTGAACGACGACGGCGCATACGAGGAACAGTGGCCCGCCCACAAGGAACTGTTCGACAAGGCGTGGTCCTCCAAAGACGTCATCGAGGCGCAGGTGGCCCGGATCGAGAAGCGGCCGCCGAACTTCACCGGAGCCTGACGTGTTGCGCGCGGCGCTGCGATTGGGGGTCCGGTCGGCGTCCCTGCTGGCCGGGGGTTGGCTGCTGCGCGCGTTTAGCGGCACGTATGCGTCGGTCGGTGCCGGGCGGCGGGATATCCGCCCGGTGGCCCAGCGGTCGCCGCAGTACGACGGTGACGTGTTCGTCAACATCGAGCCGGCTTCGCCGGGCATCAGCATGGACCGCGAGGAGCGGCGACTGCTGATCACCGAGATGTTCGGCAGCAAGGGCGCGAGCTGGCCACCAGGGCCGATACCGCTGGCCGAGCCCACCGATGGTGACGCCGACGCGTGTGCGGTGTCGTGGTACGGACACTCCACCGCGCTGGTCGAGGTCGACGGCTACCGCGTGCTCACCGATCCGATCTGGAGTCGGCGCTGCTCACCGTCGCGCGTGGTGGGACCGCAGCGCCTGCACGCACCGCCGTTGCCGCTGGAAGCGCTGCCCGCGGTGGACGCCGTGCTGATCAGCCACGACCACTACGACCACCTGGACATCGACACCATCGTCGGCCTGGCCCGCACGCAACGCTCGCCGTTTGTCGTGCCGCTGGGCATCGGTGCACATCTGCGTAAGTGGGGTATACCCGAGCAGCGGATCGTCGAACTCGACTGGCATGAAAGTCACCGCATCGGTGACCTGACGCTCGTGTGCACCCCGGCCCGGCATTTCTCCGGGCGGATGTTCCGCCGCAACTCCACGCTGTGGGCATCGTGGGCGATCGTCGGGCCGACGCACCGGGCGTTCTTCGGCGGCGATACCGGCTACACCAAGAGTTTTGCCGAGATCGGTTCGGACCATGGGCCTTTCGACCTGACACTGTTGCCGGTCGGGGCGTATCACCCGGCGTGGCCGGACATCCACATGGATCCCGAGGAGGCGGTCCGCGCACACCTCGACATCAGCGATTCCGGGCTGCTCGTGCCGGTGCACTGGGCGACGTTCCGGTTGGCTCCGCACCCCTGGGCCGAACCGGTACAACGGCTGCTGGCCGCCGCCGACCCGGCAGGCATCCAGGTCGCCGTGCCCAAGCCCGGCCAGCGGGTGGGCCGGGACTCGCCGGTGGCTGACCCGTGGTGGCAGTTGTAGCGCCAATGCACGGCTCGGCAGCGCGTTTGCAGGCATACTCGCGTTCTGTGCCCACCTTTCGCATGTTGGCCCTCGTTGTGGCGATGGGTATTGCCTTGACGAGCTGCTCAGATGCCTCGCAACCGGCGCCATCCATCGCCGACGAGCCCCCGCCGCTTGTCCCGGCGATGCCGTTGCCGGAGAACGCTGTCGACAACGCCGTCGCAAAGCTCGACGGGCTCGCCGAGGAACTCATGCGCGATTCGGGGATACCCGGCATGGCCGTCGCCGTGGTCCACGGCGGAAAGACTGTGTATGCGAAGGGTTTCGGCGTGCGCGATACCCGCAACGGCGATTCCGAGGGCAACCGGGTCGACCCGGACACGGTGTTCCATCTCGCTTCGCTGTCGAAGTCGCTGTCCGCCACGGTGGTCGCGCATCAAGTCGGTGCGGGCGCGATCAGCTGGGACACCCCGATCGTGTCGGAGTTGCCGTGGTTTGCCCTGTCAGACCCGGTTGTCACCCGGATGGTCACGGTGGGGGACTTGTTCGCCCACCGCTCCGGGCTGCCCGACCATGCCGGAGACCGGTTGGAGGATCTCGGCTACGACCGCCGTCAGGTGCTGGAGCGGCTCCGTCAATTGCCACTCGACCCGTTCCGGATCTCCTACGCCTACACAAACTTCGGGTTGACGGCGGCAGCCGAAGCGGTCGCAGCAGCCGCGGGAAAAAGTTGGGAGGACCTCTCGGAGGAAGTCCTGTACGGGCCGTTGGGCATGCAGTCGGCGAGCTCGCGGTTCGCCGACTACGAGGCCAAGCCCGACCGCGCCGTCGACCACATGCGTATCGACGGTCGTTACGAACCCAAGTACGTGCGTGATCCTGACGCGCAGTCGCCGGCGGGCGGGGTGAGCTCATCGGTCAACGACGTGGCTCGCTGGCTGGCCATGGTCCTGGCCGACGGCAGTTTCGGGGGCAGTCAAGTCGTCGACGCGAAAGCCCTTCTGCCCGCGGTGAGTCCGCAGATCGTATCGAGTCCTCCCACCGAACCCGCGATGCGGTCGGGCTTCTACGGATACGGCTTCAACGTCGGGACGACTTCTGCCGCACGGACCCAGATCAGCCATTCGGGGGGCTTCGACACCGGCGCCGCGACCAACTTCGTCGTCATCCCCTCAGCCGATGTGGCGATCGTCGCGCTGACCAATGCGAGCCCGACCGGTATCCCTGAAACCCTGACGGCCGAGTTCGCCGACCTCGTGCAGTTCGGCGAGGTCAGGCAGGATTGGCGCAAGCTCTATGCCGACGCGTTCGCCCCTATGGACGCCCCGGAAGGCGAGCTGGTCGGCAAACAAGCACCGGCCAATCCCGCGCCCGCCAAGCCTCTTTCGGACTACGTCGGGGTCTATCGCAACGACTACTGGGGGCAGGCCACCGTCACCGAGCGCGACGGCGAGCTTTCATTGGCGCTGGGCCCGAAATTGGTGGTCCCGCTGCGGCATTGGGACGGCGACGTGTTCACCTTTTCCTTCGTCACCGAAAACGCTCCGCCGGGAACGGTCTCCAAGGCGACGTTCGCCGGTGACAGACTGACGTTGGAGTATTACGACGAGGACGGGATGGGGACTTTTTTGCGATGAGCCGCTTGCGCGAAGAGAGACGTAACCGATGACGACGATCACTGCCACCGGCCTCACCGACGCCGAAGTCGCCGAACGCGTTGCCGACGGTAAGACGAACGATGTGCCGACCCGCGCTGCGCGCACGGTCTCAGAAATTGTGCGGGCCAACGTGTTCACGCGCATCAACGCGATCCTCGGTGTGTTGCTGATCATCGTGTTGTCCACCGGTTCGGTGATCAACGGTGCATTCGGATTGCTCATCATCGCCAACAGCGCGATCGGCATCATCCAGGAGATCCGGGCCAAGCAGACGCTCGACAAGCTGGCGATTGTGGGGCAGGCGAAGCCCACGGTGCGCAGGCAGTCCGGTACTCGTTCGGTGCTGCCCAGTGAGGTGGTGCTCGACGACATCATCGAGTTGGGGCCCGGCGATCAGATCGTCGTCGATGGTGAGGTCGTCGAGGAGACCAACCTCGAGGTCGATGAATCGCTGCTCACCGGTGAGGCCGATCCGATCGCGAAGGACGCGGGCGATGCCGTCATGTCGGGCAGTTTCGTCGTCGCCGGGACCGGCGCGTACCGGGCTACCAAGGTGGGGCGGGAGGCTTACGCCGCCAAGCTCGCCGAAGAGGCTTCGAAGTTCACGCTGGTGAAATCCGAACTTCGTAACGGAATCAACAAGATTCTCCAGTTCATCACCTATCTGTTGGTTCCCGCCGGCTTGCTGACGATCTACACGCAGCTGTTCACGACGGATGCCGACTGGCGCGACGCGGTGCTGCGCATGGTCGGTGCGCTCGTGCCGATGGTTCCCGAAGGTTTGGTCTTGATGACCTCGATCGCGTTCGCGGTCGGGGTGATTCGGCTCGGCAGGCGTCAATGTCTCGTCAACGAGCTGCCCGCGATCGAGGGTCTGGCCCGCGTTGACGTGGTGTGCGCGGACAAGACCGGCACGTTGACGGAGAACGGTATGCGGGTCAGCGATCTCAAGCCCGTCACCGAGAGTGCGGTGGCCGAGGTGTTGGCCCAGTTGGCCGCCGACGACGCGCGGCCCAACGCCAGCATGGCCGCGATCGCCGAGGCCTACAAGATGCCGCCGGGGTGGACGGCCACCGCGACGGCCCCGTTCAAGTCGGCCACGAAGTGGAGCGGCGCGTCCTACGGCGAGCACGGCAACTGGGTGATCGGCGCACCGGACGTGTTGTTGGACTCCACGTCGCCGGTCGCCGAGCAGGCCGAGGAGATCGGCGCCCAAGGCCTGCGGGTGCTGCTGGTGGGATCGTGCGACGTCGCGGTCGACGCGCCGGACGCCCCGGGCACCGTCACGCCGGTCGCGCTTGTGGTGCTGGAGCAGCGGATTCGTCCCGACGCCGGCGATACGTTGGATTATTTTGCGTCCCAGCATGTCTCGGTGAAGGTCATCTCCGGCGACAATGCCGTCTCGGTGGGTGCGGTGGCAGGCAAGCTGGGCCTGCACGGCGAGACCATGGATGCCAGGCAGCTGCCGCACGAGCCCGAGCAGCTGGCGGACACGCTCGAGGAATACACAACCTTCGGCCGGGTGCGGCCGGATCAGAAGCGGGCCATGGTGCACGCGCTGCAGTCGCGTGGCCATACCGTCGCGATGACCGGCGACGGCGTCAACGATGTACTCGCGCTCAAAGACGCCGACATCGGCATCGCGATGGGTTCGGGCAGCTCCGCCTCGAGAGCCGTCGCGCAGATCGTGTTGCTGGACAACAAGTTCGCGACGCTGCCCTACGTGGTCGGCGAGGGACGCCGCGTGATCGGCAACATCGAGCGGGTCTCCAACCTGTTCCTCACCAAGACCGTCTACTCGGTGCTGCTGGCGATCCTGGTGGGCATCGGCGGCCTGTCCGCCCGGTTCTTCGGCACCGATCCGCTGTTGTTCCCGTTCCAGCCGATCCACGTCACGATCGCGGCGTGGTTCACGATCGGCATCCCGGCGTTCATCCTGTCGCTCGCGCCGAACAACGAACGGGCCCACACGGGTTTCGTGCGGCGGGTCATGACGGCTGCGCTGCCGTCCGGTCTGGTGGTCGGCACCGCAACATTCATCTCGTACCTGTTGGCGTATCAAGGCCGAGCAGCGACGCCGGTGGAAGAGACCCAGGCGTCGACGGCGGCGTTAATAACGTTGCTGGTGTCGTCGCTCTGGGTGTTGTCCGTGGTCGCAAGGCCGTATGAGTGGTGGCGCGTTGCCCTGGTCGCGGTCTCGGTTGTGGCCTACCTCCTGATCTTCGCGATGCCGTGGACGCAGCACCTGTTCATGCTGGACCCGTTCAATCTCGTGCTCACGACGACGGCACTCGGCATCGGCTTGATCGGCGCTGTTCTCATCGAGGTGCTGTGGTGGGTTCAGGGCGCTGTACTGGGCGAACGGCGACGCTTGTGGAGATAGCTGGGAACAGGAGACAATGGCTCGCGTTCCCAGAGTTATCGAAACGATAGGGTGGGCGAATGGGATTTCTGGACAAGGTGAAGGACGCGTTGTCGAAGAACGCCGACAAGGTCGATACGGCGATCGACAAGGCTGGCGACATCGTCGACCAGAAGACGCAGGGCAAGTACGCCCAGCATGTCGACAAGGCGCAGGAAGCCGCCAAGAACGCCATCCGTAAAGACGACCCGCAGGCACCGCAGCAATAAGATATGGCCAAACTTTCAGTCTCCGTCGAGGTTCCACTGCCGCCGGAGAAGGCGTGGGAGTACGCCTCTGACCTGTCCCGCTACCACGAATGGCTCAGCATTCACCGCGCCTGGCGGTCGAAGTTGCCGGAAACCCTGGAAAAGGGCACCGTCATCGAATCGATCGTCGAGGTCAAGGGCATGCTCAACCGGGTGAGGTGGACCCTGGTCCACTACAAGCCACCGGAGGCGCTGACCCTCAACGGCGACGGCCGTGGCGGCGTCAAGGTCAAGTTGATCGGAAAGATCAAACCCGCGGGCGAGGGCTCGACCGTCGGGTTCGATCTGCACCTCGGCGGGCCTGCCCTGTTCGGGCCGATCGGCATGGTGGTCGCCGCTGCGCTCCGAAGTGATATTCAGGAATCGCTGAACAAGTTCAAGGAGCTGTACGCGCCGTCGGTGTAGGCCGCGCTGTCAGGCGGTGAGCAGCACCCAGATCGCTGCCACCGAACCCAAAGCCGCTGCGCCGTAACAGCACACCGCGATCACCCGATCGAACCGGCCGACCTGCAGGCCGTGCTCGAGCGTGAACCGGAATCGATGGGCCCAGTGGAACAGGGCCAGCACGAAGATGCCGGCCAAGGCGATGCGCGTGATCGGGTGACGTACTACGGCCAGCAGGTGCGCCTGGTCGACATCGAGCAGGTCGAGCGGAAACGCCACGCCGAACAACAGCATCAGCACCGGCAGTGCCAGTGCGGATACCATGCCACCCGCCGAGAACAGCAGCCAGAAGAACGGCTCGGGTGATCGTCGGGTGGGGGCGCTCATGCGAGCACCACCCACGCGATGATCGCCGACACCACGAGCCATGCCACATAGTGGCCGGCCAGCACTGCACGTTCCGGCACGCGCCGGCCCCGCAGGTGAATCACGATGGCGTGCGGCGCCAACCCGAGCCACGTGATCGTGTGCAGCAGCAGGAAGGCCAGTGTCACGACGTTCAGCACCACAATGACCGGATTGGCGCTGAAGTCGAGGAACTGCTGGTAGTTGCCGCCGCCCACCGCCCACACCCCGACGGCGAGATAGACGACGGACCACGCCACGAACACACTGCTGAGTTCGCGCAGCATGAACACCAGGTAGGACCGGCGTTTGACCCACCAGAGCATGGGCATCGGCGCACGGTACTCGGGCATCGAGGTGCTCATCGGACAGCCCGCCTTGACCGGAAGGGCATCACCAGGTCCCGGACCGAATGCTTTGCGGCAGTGAGCTTGTACTGCTGGATGGCACCGGCGGGGTCGACGCCTTTCGGGCATGCGGTCGAGCATTCGCCGACGTAGGTGCAGGCCCATGCGCCGTCGGCGGCGGCCAGGACGTCGCGGCGGTCGGGTTCGCCTTCGTCGCGGGAGTCCAGGTTGTAACGCTGGGCCAGTGCGATCGCGGCCGGTCCGAGAAAGTCTGGTTCCAGGCCGTAGACCGGGCACGCCGAGTAGCACAGCATGCAGTTGATGCACATGCTGAACCGTTTGTAATCGTCCATTTCGGCTGGGGTCTGCAGGTATTCGCCATCTTCTGGCGAGAGTTCGTCGTCGCGGATGATCCACGGCTTGACGCGGGGAAGCTTGGCCATGAAGTCGCTGATGTCGACGACAAGGTCGCGGATCACCGGGAAGTTGCGCATGGGTTCGACGCGAACCGGCCCGGGCAGGTAGTCGACGAGGAACGTGGCACACGCGAGCTTGGGATCACCGTTGATCGTCATGCCGCAGCTCCCGCAGATTCCCATGCGGCATGACCATCGGAAAGTCAGGGTCCCGTCCAGTCGATCCTTGATGTAGTTCAGCCCGTCGAGCACCGCCCACTCGCGGGTCAGCGGGACTTCGTACGCCTGCAGCGCCGGCTCGGAGTCGGTCTCCGGCTGATATCGGGTCACTTCCATGACAATTCGTTCTGCACTCATGGGTCATCTCCCGTAGACACGCTCGCCGGGTGGCCAGCGCGTGATGGTCACCGGCAGATACCCGACACGCGCCGAGCCGTCGGACTGTCGATGTATCAGGCTGTGCGCGAGGTATCGATCGTCGTCGCGCTTCGGAAAATCGGTGCGCTGGTGCGCGCCGCGGGATTCTTCGCGGTGCAATGCGGACTCGACGATCGTCTGGGCCACATCGAGCATCCCGGACAGCTCCAGTAACCCGGTGAGTTCGGTGTTGAACGTGAGGCTGTGATCGTCGAGGCCGGATTTGAGGAAACGCTCCTGCAGTTCCCTGATCTTGTCGGCGGCTTCGGTCAGTGTGGGCCCGTCGCGGTAGATGCCCGCCGCGGTCTCCAGGATCGTCTGCATCTCGGTGCGGATGTCGGCGATGCGCTCGCCTCCGTCGTTGTGGCGCTGCAGTTCCCGCTCGAGCCGGCGTTCCTCGTCGCGTGCCATGTGCTCGACCGCGGACGTGGCGGTGCCGGCACCGCCGACATATTCGGCGGCGGCCTGCCCGGCTCTGGCGCCGAACACCAGTAGTTCGGGCAGTGAGTTGGAGCCGAGCCGGTTGGCGCCGTTGATGCTCACGCACGCCGTCTCACCGGCGGCGTAGAGGCCGGATAGCGGTGTTGCTCCGTTGATGTCGGTGTGGACACCGCCCATCATGTAGTGCACCACCGGCCGCACCGGAACGAGTTCGCTGACCGGGTCGATGTGCTGGTAGTCGCGGCACAGTTCCCGCACAAAAGGCAGCTTGGTGTCGATGAGTTGGGCACCCAGATGTCTGAGGTCGAGGTAAACCACAGGGCCGTAAGGGGTTTCCGCCGTCCGGCCCTTGTCGAGTTCGTGCACGAACGCCTGCGACAGCCGGTCGCGCGGCCCGAGTTCCATGCTGCGCAGCTTGGGCTCGGGGGTCGGCGTACCGAGGTCGTAGTCCTGCAGATAGCGGTAGCCGTCCTTGTTGAGCAGCCAACCGCCTTCGGCGCGTGCAGCCTCGGTGATCAGGATCCCCGTGAACGGCAGGCCGGTCGGGTGGTACTGCACGAACTCCATGTCCTTGAGCGGCGCGCCCGCCCGGAACGCGAGTGCCATGCCGTCACCGGTCTTGATGTTGGCGTTGGTGGTGAACGGGAACACCCGGCCGCATCCGCCGGTGCACACGATCACCGCGTCGGCCAGGATGGTTTCGATGCGCCCGGTGGCCAGTTCGATCGCCACCACGCCGCGAACCACCCCGTCCTCGACGAGCAGCGTCGTGGCGAACCACTCGTCGTAGCGCGCGATGTCCCCGTAGGCGAGTACGCGCTGAAACAGCGTGTGCAACAGATGAAATCCGGTCTTGTCGGCGGCGAACCAGGTGCGGAGTTTCTTCATCCCGCCGAAGGCGCGTACGGCGATGTGCCCGTCCGGTTTACGGCTCCACGGGCAGCCCCAGTGTTCGAGTTGCATCAGTTCGAGGGGTGCCTCGTTGACGAATGCTTCGACCGCGTCCTGGTCACACAGCCAGTCGCCGCCGGAGATGGTGTCGTATGCATGTTCGTCGATGCTGTCGTCGGCGCCCGCCACGGCCGCCGCGCCGCCCTCGGCCGACACCGTGTGACTGCGCATCGGGTAGACCTTCGACACGATCGCCACCGACAGCTTCGGGTTCGTCTCAGCGATGGCGATCGCAGCGCGCAATCCGGCGCCGCCCCCGCCGATCACCACGATGTTGTGCGAGGCCGTCACGGTCGGAGCTCACTGCCGAGTCTCACACTTCCCAGGCCTCATGCTCGCCGCAGCGTTCGTCGCGCAAAATCCTGCCGTCGTGTCGGATGGTCCGGACGCTGATGCATCCGTCGTGGTAGGTGTGCCGGGTCTCCCGACAGCCGCACGAGAACCTGAGGTCGTCGTAGCTCAGGCCGTCGTCGTCGTTCTCGAGGTGGCGATCGCCTTCCGTCATGCGTCCGCAAGGCGCCTTTGTTCTGGAGAAATGCGTGGTCGTCGCGGCCATCGTCCCGCCTCCTCGGGTCTCAGGCATGTGGTCCAGATCACATCAGCGTATTCCTGTCAAGGCGTGCAGTCCATGCTTCGCCGGTCGCCGGCGAAATCCTCGGCTCACAAGCTTGGTGAACTCGGCCGTCGAGCGCCGCACGGACTGGAGGTCGCGCAGATGCGTATCGGCAGTTCAGGCAGGCGGCATGTCGCCGACGGCCACGTGATCTCCGGAACGTAGCCGGGGGCAAGCTCGAATTCGGGTATGCGGGCCAGCCATTCGGTGACCACGAGCTTGAGTTCCATCCGTGCCAGGTGGGACCCGAGGCAGCGGTGCGGGCCGCCGCCGAAGCCCCAGTGCTTGTGCAGCTTGCCGTCCAGCACGAAGTCGTCGCCGGACAGTTCGTCGCTGCCGTCGCGGTTGATCGCGCCGAGACACAGCCGGACTTCGGATCCGGCGGGCAACGTGACGCCCGCGATGGTGACGTCGCGCGTCGTGACCCGTCCGACGACGGGTGCTGCCGGTTCCAGCCGGATCATCTCTTCGACAAACGCCGCGACACCGTCCGGATTCTGGACCAGCGCCGCACGTAGCGCGGGCCGGCGGGCCAGTTCCAGCAACGTGGTGCCGATGGTGGCGGTGACGGTGTCCAGGCCGGCGAGCACGAAGACCACCGACAGTCCGACGGCCTCGTTGTCGGTGAGCGGATCGTCGCCGTGCAGCAAGTGAGACAGAATGCCACTACGCGGGTTGTCGCGTTGTTGGGCAACTGCTTCGGTGAGATAGGTGTAGAGCTCAACCGCCGGCGCGAGGTCGACACTGTCGGGATCGGTCGTCAGGCTGAACGCGATGATCGCGTCCTTCCACGCGATGAGCCGTTCGCGGTCCTCGAGTGGAAGCCCGAACAGCGTGAGGAATACCTGCGAGGGATACGGTGTGGCCACGTCGGCCATCACCTCGCACTCGTCGCGGGCGGCGATCGACTCGACGATCTCGATGGCCTGGGCCTGAAGCGAGGGCAGCAGCGCGCCGAGCGTCTGCGGGCTGAAGAACGGCTGGAGGAGCCGTCGATACCGCGTGTGGTCGGGAGGATCGAACCCCAGCGGCACCAACGGAACCGGGCTGATCATGTCGTCGTACGGAATCCGTGACGAGAAGACCTCTGGATTGCGCAGTGCGGCAAGGACTTCCGCACGTCGTGTCAAGTAGTACCACCCGTCGCCGTAGAGGACGGGCCCGAGCTCGCGCAGGTGAGTCCATCCCGTGCCGCGGTCACGGGCCATGGGCAGGTCGCCGTAGCTGACGTGGGGTAGTGCCGGAATCATCGGCGCGCCAGTCCGCGGGGCCGGATGAGGCCGAGGTCGAGGTGGTTGAGCCAGCCGGGCGGTGCGTCGCACACATCGGGGATCGCGTTGACGGCCGCCATGGCGGTCCAGTCGTAGCCGGGATGGACCATCGACCCGTCGGACCGCCTCATGCCTTTGAGGATCAGCTCGGTCGGCGGGTCGCCCTCGATGACGATCTGGTAGCGGGTCTCGCCCCAATCCCATGCCGGTTCGAGTTTGTCCGGACCCGCGGTCACGTAGATCGCGTGGAACACGATGAGTGGCTGCCCGTCGACCCACGCCGTCCATTCATGACGCTGTGCCGCGACCGTTCCCTTCGCGATCGCACCCTCGTCGTGGGCGATGTCCTCGGCGGCGGCCGCGACGTCGACCTCGGCGGCGGTCACCTTGTCGATCGAGACGCCGAGGCCGTCGGCGATCATGTGCATCGACTGGGCGAAGAACGGCAGGCCGAGGCCGAGAATCGTTGGCTCGGTGAGGAACTTGTCCTTGTCTTTGCCGAATCCCATCCAGTCGATGTGGTCCGTCGGCGCGTCTTTCAATACGTCGACGACTTCGTACACATGAATCGTGTCGATCCTGTTCATCACCCGAGCCAAGGTGAGCGGAAGGATATCGCCGGCATAACCGGGATGGATGCCGCCGCCGTGGAATGACGTTCCGCCGTCGGCGCAGGCAGCCACGATCTGCTCGGCGGGCTCACGGAAATCCGGTGAGGGATGGAAGAACCCGCTCGTGGTCACGACGTTCTTGCCGGATCGCAGAAGCCGGCACACGGTCTCGACGTCCATCATGATAGGCGTGTAGAACACGCAGTCGGCGTCGAGCGCGACGATCGCTTCGATGTCGTCGGTGACTATCACACCGGTCGGTGCGATACCCGCGATCTCGCCGGCATCCTTACCGACCTTGTCCTTGCTGTGCACCAGGACACCGACGAGATCGAACAGGGGATTGTCGGCGAAATGGCGCACGCCGACCTGTCCGACATCGCCGGTCATCCATTGAATGACCCGGTATGTCATGGTGCGCCTTGCTGTTCGGCGGCTTGACGCGCTTCGCGCTCGTCATGGATCCGGACCAGCTCACGGAATCCGATCCGGTTGTACTTGGGTACCGGCTGAATACCCCACTCGTCCTGCGCGGTGTCCTTGCCCTCGGCTCCTTCCGGTGGACCGAATGCCGGGTAGGGGACCTTGCATTCGAGCGTGTCGTCGGAATAGCGGACCTTGAGCAGTTCGCTGCAGATCTCGGTGAGGCTCAAGGTGGGATAGCCGTAGTAGACCGCCATGAAGGGCAGCGTGAACGCGCCCTCGATGACGAGGGCGACCAGGCACACGAGCACCGCGCGCTTGATGTACTTGTGCATCCTGGCGTAATAGGGCGTGGTGCCCGGTGGGAGGTCCTCGGACTTCTCAATCGCTTCGGGTGTCGTTGTCACAGTTGCTCCTCAGTCGGTGAAGATTTCGCGGTTCACCGTGTGCAGGTACGGGATGGCGAGGAAGGGGGTGATGTAGAAGATGTCGTAGAGCCACCAGCCGATGACGGGGAACACGACGCCTGCGAAGCGCACATCGGCGAACATCGTCATGTTGAAGACGTAGAGACACCAGATGAGCACACCCATCCAGCAGGTGACGATCATCCATTGGTGGCCCCAGCGTTTCATCTGCAGGAATCCGATTGCAGCAGCGCACCGCATCGCGAAGACGGTGACGATCATGCCGAAGACCATCGACTTCTCACCGGGCCCGGCGGCGCCGCCGATCCACAGTTCGTTGTAATGCCAGAAGTAGCCGGCATCGAACATGGCGCCCCAGCCGACCATCAGCACCCGGTTGATGAGAGTGTGGTTGGCCACCAGGTCCAGCGCCCATCCGAGGCTGTTGAGCATGCCGTCGATCAACACGAGATAGCCGATGAGCGTGACGATCATCGGCCGCACGGAATACCCCGCACGTAACGCCTGGCGCTGTAACCACACCCCGCGCATGAAGATCGGGAAGCCGATGAGCCCGGGCGCCCACATCCCCATCAGCGCGGCGCCGGTGATCATCCACTTGTCGGCTCGGCGCTGCGCGAGCCGGGACTGCTCCTGATGTTCGTCGAGGCTGAGGGATTCCTTACCGGATTCTGTTGTCGCCGTCACAATTCCCACCAGCCACGCGCGAAGGACATGTAGAGCTGGATGAGGAACATCGTCAGCAGGTATCCGTAGATGACGACCTGCAGGACGATGAGCGCCTTCTTGCGGTTGCGTTCCTTCTGATCCACCATGGCGTTTCCTTCCTAGATGCTTGTGTTGTCGGCGCCGGCACCGAAGAGGCACGCGGACGCGACCTCCAGTAGTCCCTCGGTGATCGCGCCGTCGCTGGACAACGGTGCGAGTACGCAGGCTTCGGCGGCTTCGAGTTCCGTTGCGCCTGCGACGATCAAGTGCGCTGCCGTGACGAGCACCCTGGTTGAGGGCGGCTCGAAATGGAATGCCTCGTCCGCGGTCCGGATTGCGGTGGCGCACCGGACCAGACGCTGCGCGGTCGGCAGTTCGACACCCGCCTCGGCGACGATCACCTCGGCTTCGCGCTCGGCCGGCAGGTACCGCATCGGCAGCGTGACGAACCGCTGCCGGAACGATGGTTTGAGCTCCTTCAGTGAGCTGCGGTAGGCGGGATTGTAGGAGCACACCAGCATGAAAGACTCTGGTGCTTGGACGACTTCGCCGGCGCGATCCAGGTAGAGCGTGCGCCGGTGGTCGGTGAGCGAGTGCAGGACGGCCAACGAATCGTGTCGCGCCTCGACGACCTCGTCGAGGTAGCAGATCGCGCCCGCCTTGACCGCCCGGGTGAGCGGCCCGTCGGTCCACACGACGTCGCCGCCGGTGACCATGAACCGGCCGACGAGGTCGGAGCTCGTGAGATCGTCGTGACAGCTGATCGTGATGACCGGACGGCCCAGCAGCAGGCCCATGTGCTCGACGAGGCGGGTCTTGCCGCATCCCGTCGGGCCGGTGAGCATCACGGGAAGGCGTTGACGGTAGGCCTGCTCGAACAGCTGGACCTCGTTGGCGTTGGCGTAGTAGTTGTCTGTCATGCGGTGACCAGCTCCCGGTGGACGTGGGCAAGGACGCGGGGAAGTTCTTCGACGCGGCGGATACGTTGGGATCGTTTTGGGCCGAACACTTCCGGCAGCGGGTCGACGCGGGTGGGGCCGACGCCGACGTAGTACATGGCGACGCCTGCCTCGTTGGCTTCCTCGACGGCGTGGGCGGCGTCGGCCCACGCGTAGCGGCCTTCGTAGCCCTCGTCGGAGATCAGGCCATCACCGATGACGATGAGCAGACGTCTTTCCGACGGTTGGGCCAGCAGGCGGCTGGTCATATGCCGCAGCGGCGCACCGAGTCTGGTGTAGCCGCCGGTGGACAGGCCGAGGCTGCCGGGCGGGACGAAGCGGCGTTCTTCGAAGTCCTTGAGGCAGTGGACTTCCACGCGATGGCGGGTGTTGCCGGTGAACGTGAAGATGCCGTGGCGTTCGCGCGCCGACGTCATCGCGCGCGACAGGGCGTCGGCGCACGCGAGCTCGAGTTTGAAGACCCTGCCGCCGTGCACACCCAGCGAGGAGCTCCCGTCGAGCAGCAGCGCGGTGGTGACGTCACGGCTCGCGGGTAACAGTTCACGGAAGAGCCGCGGTTCGACCGCTTCGCCCGTCGTCAGGTCGATGTAGTGGTCGACGTACTGGTCGACGTCAAGGTCGGAACCGTCCTCCAGCCGGTTCTTCATCGCCCGATGGGTGTTTTCCTCGAACCACTTCCGGACATCCACCGCGACTACACCGGGCTGGCGGTGACGATGGTTGTGCGCCTGCTCCAGAACGGCGACGTGGTCTGGCATGAAGCTCTTGGTCCACGCGTTCCATTCCGGGTAGGGGATGCCCGGCCGGTGGTCGGGCGTGATGTCGAGGTCGTTGTCCTGCGGGCGGCTGGGCGGAGGCAGATTCGGGTTGCGCACGCCGCCGTCACCGCCGACGGGCACGGAATGCGCACGGGGCAGCCGTTTTTGCGTGGACGTCCACGGCAGCCGTCCGAAGGCGCGGCGCATCTTGTCGGACAGACCCTGCGGCAACGTGTAGGCCCGCGGCAGGCTGCCGAGCAGTGGGTCCAGCGGGAGCTGCTGTGCGGTGCGCGCCAGCGTGATTGCACGGTTCAGCATTTCGTGAGCGTCCATGTCGGCGCGGGCGGGTTCGAGGTGCGGCAGGATGGCGCGCAGGTCGGCCAGCAGTCCCGGCCAGTGCTCGGCGACCCAGCCCAAGGCAACGCCGGCTTCGATGAGGGTGAGCGCGGCGAGTTCGCGGGTTGACAGCTCGTTGAGACGATAGTCGACGACGCGATCCTTGGACGGCGAGCACTGCAGTGCCACACCGCATGTCAGGGTTCGCCGGGTCCAATCGCGACGCGGTGGATAGGGCACATGTACGACGTCGAGCAGCGAGCTCAGCCCGAAGCCGCGGCGCTGGCCGCTGACCAGCCGAGCCCCGGTGCGGCGCTGCCCGCTCAATGCCACGGCTGTGACGGCGCAACCGCGTTCGGTTGCCATGGCATGCGCGTCGCTGAGTTCCGGCATGGCGTGTCCTGACCTTCAGAACGTCCCGATGTTGGAGAACATCCAGTACCAGAACCAGATGATCAAGCCGGTACCGCCCCAGGCGGCCACGTAACGGAGAATCTCCCAAATCCAGTCCATGTCATATCTCCAGTCCACGTAGGGCAGTCGCGACGAGTTGCGTCAGCATCACGTCGCGCTTCTCGTTGTTGGCGGTGGTGGTCAGCACGCCGTAGATCCCCAGTAGGAAGAACGCGGCGCTGTAGAACGCGTCGACCTCGGGGTGTACTACGCCGTCGCCGCGGGCGCGCTCGATCTCGCGGACCAGCAGCACGATGAGCGGGTGGTCGGTCCACTCGTCCTTGGTGGGGCGGGACGGCGAAAAGTGCAGCGCCAAAACTTCTTTGAAGAGTATCGAGCCGAAGCGCTGCTCCAGCCTGGTCACGAGGCGGACAAGTTCGGTCAGCGCCGTCGTGAGATCATGATCGATGTCGAGAAAGCGCGCGAATTCGGTTGCCATGCGGGTCTCTTCGCGTCGCTCCAGCTCCAACAGCACGTGTTCCTTGCTGGGGAAGTGGAAGAAGAACGTTCCGTGGGCGACGCCCGCGGCACTGACGATCGCGCCGACGTCGGCCCCGGCCATGCCCGCCGTCTGGAACTCGGCGATGGCGGCGCCGAGTATTCGTTCCCGTGTCTGCAGGCGGCGCAACTCGCGTGCCGTCGGCTTGACCTGTGGCGCCATACTCGTTCTTTCTAGACCTATTGCTGAGTTGAGTCAATGAGTTAAGTCATTGACTAGTCGGAGAAGATCTCGCGGTTGACCGAATGCAGGTAGGGGATCGCCAGGAACGGGGTGATGTAGAAGATGTCGTAGAGCCACCACCCGACGACTGGCAGCACGACGCCGGCGAATCGCACGTCGGCGAACATCGTCATGTTGAACACGTAGAGGCACCAGATGACGATGCCCATCCAGCAGGTGATGATCATCCACTGATGGCCCCACCGCTTCATCTGCAGAAATCCGATCGCGGCGGCGATCCGCATGGTGAAGACGGTGAGGATCATGCCGACTTCCATGGCCTTCTCGCCGGGCCCCGATGCGCCACCGAGCCAGAGCTCGTTGTAATGCCAGAAGTACCCCGCATCGAACATCGCACCCCAGCCGTTCAACAGAATTCGAGCCAGGATGGTGTGGTTGGCGACCAGGTCCAGCGCCCAGCCGACGGTGTTGATCGCGGCGTCGATGATGACCAGATAGCCGATCAGTGTGACAAGCATCGGGCGGACGGACAACCCGTCGCGCTGCGCCTTGCGAAGCAGCCACACACCGCGCAGGAAGAGGGGCAATCCGAAGATGCCGAGGGCCGCGGTGCCGATCAGCAGGCTCCCGGAGATCAGCCATTTGTCGGCCTGGCGCTGTGCGCGCTGTGAGGCCTCCATGTGCTCGTCGAGCCCGCTCGCCGAGGGTTCCCGGTGCGCGTCCCTGGTGCCGCCACGGGTGGGGTTGAACGTCGGCAGCTTCATGCACGCTGACTGTAGTCAATAATTTGAAGTAGTCAATCGGCTAGTCTCAACATCCGCGAGCAGACATGAAGTCGCACTTTTCGGGCCACTTCTGTGCGAGTCTGTGTCTGCTCGCCAACCAGTGAGGGTTATCTATGCGCAGAGTGGTGCAGTTCTCCACGGGCAATGTCGGCCGGCACTCGCTGCTGGCGATCATCGGCCGCCCGGATCTGAAGCTCGTCGGTGTGCACGCCGCCAACCCCGACAAGATCGGGCGCGACGCGGCCGAGTTGTGCGGGCTTTCGGAGCCGACAGGGGTGGTCGCGACTAACGACATCGACGCTCTGATCGCGCTCGCGCCCGACTGCGTGGTCTACACCGCGCTCGGCGAAACCCGGCCCATGGAGGCGATCGAGCAGATGTCGAAGCTGCTTGCCGCCGGCATCAACGTCGTCGGAACGTCGATGGTGTGGCTGGTGACCCCGCGCCAGGCCGATGACTGGCTGCGCGTGCCGCTGGAGCAGGCCTGCCAAGCGGGCAATTCCTCGCTGTATGTCAGCGGGATCGACCCAGGCTATTCGGCGGATACCGCGGTGCACGCCGCGCTGAGCCTCGTGACGCGCGCCGAGTCGGTGACCGTGAAAGAGATCTTCGACTACGGCAACTATGACGACTACGAATACACCGGCACGGCAATGGGTTTCGGTACCACGCCGGAGGACGACACGCCGATGGCGTTCCAGCCCGGAGTCATCACGTCCATGTTCGGTGGCTTGGTGCGCAATCTCGCCGGCCATCTCGGGGTGGATCTCGACGAGGTTCGTCAGCGGTATGAGCCGTGGTACGCCGACAACCGCATCGAATGCACGATGATGACCGTCGAGCCCGGACAGCTGGCCGGAGTGCGGTTCGGTGTGGAAGGTATGCGTGATGGCGTGCCGGTCATCACGGTGGAGCACACCACTCGCCTCACACCTGTGGCGGCACCGGACTGGGACTATCCGCCCGATGGTCTGTCCGGTGTCCACAAGGTGATCATCGAGGGCGAGCCACGCATCGAGGTCAGCACACACCTGTCCCATCCGGTCCTCGACGTGACCGATGCCGGCTGCCTCTCAACGGCAGCCCGCGCGGTCAACGCGATCGACTGGGTCTGCCGCGCACCCGCGGGATTGGTTGCGGTCGAGGACATTCCGCCGACGGAAATGATCCGCGGGTTGATGTGGTGACGATCTGCTCGCGCTACCGCCCCAACCGCTCCCGCAACTCCCGTTTGAGCACCTTGCCGTAGCTGTTCTTCGGCAGCGCGTCGATGAATTCGTAGCGTTTGGGCCGTTTGAACCGCGCAATGCGTTCGAGGAGGTGAGCATCGAGCTCAGCAACCGAAACCGAACCGACCACGAACGCCACCACAATCTCGCCCCACTCGTCATCCGGCGCGCCGACGACACCCGCCTCGACCACAGCCGGATGCTCGAGGAGGACTTCCTCGATCTCGCGCGGATAGATGTTGCTGCCGCCGCTGATCACGACGTCCTTCGAGCGGTCGCGCAGCGTGAGATAGCCATGGGCATCGAATGAGCCCATGTCGCCGGTGTGCAGCCACCCGTCCTTGAGGGTCGTCGCCGTGGCGGCCGGATTGTTCCAATACCCGGACATGACGACGTCTCCGCGGCAGACGATTTCGCCGATCTCGTCGATGCCGGCCGGGCTACCGTCCTCGCGCAGCACCGCGACTTCGACGCCGGATCGCGCGTACCCGACCGAGCCCAGAACCGCATCAGACGCGTCCATATGATCGGCGCGACGCAGCCCCGTGATGGTCATCGGCGCCTCACCCTGACCGTAGAGCTGCACGAAAACCGAACCGTACGCCGCCATCGCCTTCTTGAGGCTGTCGACGTACATCGGCCCGCCGCCGTAGACGATCGTCTGCAGATTGAGCGGCCGGGCGCGTCCGGTTGCCAACAGGCGCTGCACCATGGTCGGCGCGAGAAACGCACTGCATCCCGGATGGTGGTCACACAGATCCAGAAACTCGTCAGGCTCGAATGCCGCGGATTCCGGCACGACTTGCCGCGCCCCGCGCAGGACATAGGGCGGGACGTACAGGCCGGAGCCGTGCGACATCGGCGCGCCGTGAATCAGGCTGCAGTTCTCGTCGGGAGAGTCGAAGTCCGCCAGGTGTGACACCGTCATCGCCATGAGGTTGCGATGGGACAGCATGGCGCCCTTCGACTTTCCGGTGGTTCCGCTGGTGTAGAACAGCCACGCGAGGGTGGCCGGGTCGGTCACCGGGACCGCGGCCGGCTCGGCGTCGAAGCGACGCGAGTGGTCGTCCGAGCCGATGACTTCCACCGGTACGTCCAGCGACAGCCCGGCGGCAATCTTGGCCGACGCGAACACCTGAGACGCACCGGAATCGGCGACGATGTCGGCCATCTCGCGTGGATGAAGCTTGTAATTGATCGGGACATAGACGCATTCGGCCGCCCAGATCGCGAACATGAGTTCCACGATCTCCGGGCGGTTCTCGCTCGCGACCGCGATCCGCGCGCCTCGGTCACCCAAGGTCTGGATTGATGTCGCCAGCCGCAGCACGCGGTCTCGCAGTTGCGACCACGTGCAGACCTGCTTCTCGCCCAGGAACAGTGCCCCGCGATCGCCGAACCGCGCGGCGGTCTGATCCAGCACCGCAAAAAGATTCATCGCGGCACCCACTCCGAGGTCAGCGCATGATCGGACAGATACTTCGTGGAACTCCACCCACCATCCACGACGATCGTCTGCCCGTTGATGAAGCTCCCGCCGTCCGAGCACAGGAAGGCCACCGTGGAAGCGACGTCCTCGACGCGGCCGAGCCTGGTGTGCGGCGTCATCTCGGTCTGCATCTTGCGGAACCCTTCGTTCTGCAGCCGGTGCTCGACCATCGGCGTCACCGTGACACCCGGGGCCACGGCGTTGCAGCGGATTCCCTGGGCGCCGTATTGGCAGGCGATGTGTGTGGTGAGCGCGGTCAGACCACCCTTGGCCGCCGAGTACGCCCCGCCGCGTAACCCGCCGACGACCGCGAACGTGGAGGTGACATTGATGATCGCTGACCCAGGCCCCATGTGCGGCAGCACATCCCGCGCCAACCGGAAAGGTGCGCGGAGCATGATCCCGAGAAAGTAGTCCAGGGTTGCGTCGTCGGTCTCGTGCAGCGGCTTGGGGCTGCCGATGCCGGCGTTGTTGATCAGGAAGTCGATACGACCCCAGCGCTGCACCGCGGCCTCGACCACCCGGCTCGGCCCGTCGTCGGCGGTCAAGTCGGCCGCGACGGTCTGCACCCGCTCCGGATCACCGATCGCGCGTTCCAGCTCAGCGAGGCGTACCTCGTCTCGCCCGGCTCCGACCACCGCCATGCCGGCTTCGGCGAGCTTGATCGCACACCCGAACCCGATGCCGCTGCTCGCACCCGTGACGATCGCAACCTGCATGTCAGTCCACCTTCGTAAGCGTCGCCCGGATCTGGTGTTTCAAGACCTTGCCTGCGTCGTTCTTGGGCAACGCATCCCAGATCTCAACTTGCTCGGGGGTTTTGAACTTCGCAACCCCGGCCTTCTCCAGCACCTTGCCCAGCGCGGCGACATCGGGCCGCCGGTCGTCGGCCGGCACGATCACCGCGCAGGCTCGTTCACCGGTGCGCTCGTCGGGAACGCCGACAACGGCGATCTCGGCGATCCCCAGCTCACCGACAAGAATGTCCTCGACTTCCTTGGGGGAGATGTTCTCGCCGTTGCGGATGATGAGGTCCTTGGCCCGGCCGGTCACCATGAGGTAATCGCCGTCGACCCAGCGGCCGAGATCACCGGTACGGAAAAAGCCTTGTGCGTCAAAGGAGTCGGCGTTGTCTTCGGGATGTAGGTAGCCCAGCAGCATCTGTGGCCCTCTGGCCCGGATCTCGCCCGATACCAGGCGGATCTCTGCGACGCCGGGCCGGCCGTCAGTTTCGGCGGCGTGGTCGACATCGCCGGGCCGCAGCGAGCCGACCGTGGTGACCGGGACTTCGGTCGACCCGTACACCCGGCTGACCAGCGCATGTTCGAAGTACCCGGATGCCCGCCGGATCAGTGACGGCGGAACCGACGCGCCACCGCAGATGAACACCTTCAGATCTGGCAGCCGAGTGGCGGCCCGTTCGGCCGCGTTCAGCAGTTGTTCGAGAAACGGAGTGGCGCCGGCCATATGGGTGCAGCGATGTTCGGTCATGAGCGCAACGCCGTCGTCGGCATTCCACCGCTGCATCAGCACTGCGGTCGTGCCCAGAAGCAACGGACATTCGAAGGCGTAGATAGATCCGCCGATGTGCGCGATGGGGGACGGCACCAGGAAGGTGTCACCCGGCTCGATCAACCAATGATCGCGCAGCTGATAAATCAACGCGCTGATCGAGTTGTGGCTGTGCAGCACCCCTTTGGGGCGCCCGGTGGTGCCGGAGGTGTAGAGGATCATCCGGATGGCATCGGGGTCGAGCACCGGCGGCGTCCCGAATTGGCCGTCGGTCAATGACGCGAATGCGATGTGCGAGTCTCCCCGCACCACCACCACGTCGGGCGGTGACGCCATGTCGGCGCACACCCGCGCCAGCATGCCCGCATAGTCGTGACCGCCGAACCGCTCGGGGATGAAGATCATTCGGCTGTCGGCGTCTTCGAGGATGAAGCGCAATTCGTGATCGCGCAGCGACGGCAGGATCGGGTTGGCCACCATGCCGGCGAGCGTCGCCGCCAGATAGATGATCGCGGCCTCATGCCAGTTCGGCAGCATGAAGGAGACGACGCTGCCGGTGGGCATCCGCTGCGTCATATGGCCCGCCAACGCCGATGCCCGGCCAGATAATTCGCGGCAAGTCAGCTCAATGTCGCCGTCGACCAGCAGCACTCGGTCCGGGGTGTTGCGCGCCGCATCGGCCAGTGCGTCGGCCAGCGTGGTCATATCAGCCTTTGACCCGACGCATCGTCATGGCGTGCCGGAACCGGTCCGACGGATGGGTGTTGATGGTGACCTGAGCGACCTCGCCGTCCGACGTCGTATAGGTGCGCTGCATCTGCAGCGCAGCGCTGCCGGGCTCGACCTTCAGCAGCTCGGCCAGCTCGGCATCGACCAGCACCGCGGTGATTTCCTGGTGGACCTCGATGACGCTGACCCCGAACAAGTCCTCGATCAGCGGGAAGATCGGGCCGGTATGGCGTTGCAGTAGCCGCCCGACCGCGGCGAACGAGCGGTTGATGTAGTACTCGGTGCGGCAGACCGGTGGCGCGTCGCCGTCGGCCTGGCGGTAGCCGCGCACGGCGAGCCACTGCTGGCCCACGGGAAGTCCGGTGCGCTCGGCCAGCTCGTCGTCGATCGTGACCATGGCGTTGGATTCGATCGTGAACTGTGCTCCGGTCGCGAATGCCAGCAGATCGTTGATCGACATCACGTCTTGGGCATAGGAATTGGTTGCCGCTCGGGGCACCACGAGGGTCCCTGCCCTCGGGCGGGAGGACACCAGGTTGTCGTCGCGGAGGCGACGCAGTGCCTCGCGGATGGTATAGCGGCTGACCTCGAAGCGTTCGCAGAGTTCGTGTTCGGTCGGCAGTTGCGAACCGACCGGATACACGCCGTCCACGATCTCCTTGCGTAACGTGCGCGCGACCTGCAGGTAGCGGTGCTCGGCGGGAGTTACTGTCACGGGAATGCCCTAGCCTCGCCGCAGTGCCAGCACACTGCCGTCGCCGTCGGCCGAAACGTAAAGCGTGCCATCGGGTCCCGCGGTGATTCCGGCGAACGGACCCTGCGGACCGGAGAACGGCGGCATCCCGCGCAGCGGCTTGGGAACCACACCGGGCGGCGGGCCGACCGGCAGTCCGGTGGCGATCGGGGTGCGCACCGCGGTGTCCAGGTCGTAGCTGACCAGTTCCTTGGTTCCGGCGTCGACGATGTAGAGCGCACCGTCGTGCACGAGAATGCCTTGCGGCGTGTGCAATCCGTCGATGAGCGGTGTGACGCCCGCGCTCGACACTCGGACAACGGCCCCGGCAACGGACACCAGCGGTGCACCGTCGGGTCCGATGGCCACGCCGACGGGGGTATCCAGACCCGAGGCGAGCACCTCGATGCCGCCGGGCCGCGCGGCGAGCAAACGTCCGGCGCCCTGCTCCACGACCACGGGCGTGCCATCCGGTGCAAGGGCCACGCCATAGGGCTGATCCACCCCGTCGGCGAGCACTTCACTTTCGGAAGCTTCCGGGCGGTACCGCACGACTTGGTCACCGGCCGTCGTGACGACGAATTCCCCTGCGCCCGAGGCGGTCACCCCGCGGAGGAAGCCGGGGTACCCCGGCGAGAACAGCATCCCGACGGTTTGCAACACGCCGTCGGACCCGACGCGGTAGAAGTACGTGCCGTCGGCGACATAGAGAGCGCCGTCGGCTCCGACTGTCAGATCCAGCGGCCAATTGAGGCCGCCGTCGAGCAGGCTCCGGGTCTGACCATCGAGAATCTCGGTGA
The DNA here is from genome assembly GCF_054919535.1 of Mycobacterium venezuelense. NCBI lineage: Bacteria > Bacillati > Actinomycetota > Actinomycetes > Mycobacteriales > Mycobacteriaceae > Mycobacterium > Mycobacterium venezuelense. The sequence goes on along the minus strand of NZ_JBONDW010000013.1, from coordinate 96,571 downwards.
TCGCGCCCGTGAAGTTGGAGACGAACAGCCGGTCACCGACGAACGTGAGGTTGTCGAGTCCTGGCGTGAGCTGCGCCAGAAGTGTCTGCGTGCCGCTGCGTGGATCGATGCGCAACACCTGGCCACTCGCCACCTGGGTCGACACGATGAAACCGTCGGCGTCGAACTTGACCGCATCGGGCACGCCGAGATCGCCGGCGACCACCTCGGGTTCGACAGGGCCTTTGTGGTCGGGATCGATACGCCAGATCTGATTGGCGCCCATGACGGGGAAGTAGAGGAGCCCGTCGGGGCCGACCTCCATGGCGTTGGGTGATGGCACGTCGTCGAGCAAGACCCGCGGCGCCCCGCCGTTGAGGTCGAACTCCATGAGCCGGCCGCCCTCGCGGCATTCTCCGATGAACAGCCGGCCCTGGTGGAACGTGATGCCGTTGGCCGACGGGACGTCGTCACGCAGCACCCGCGCCTCGCCGGTCGTTCCGCGCACGCTCACGCGGCCATCCATCACCTCGGTCGCGTACAGGTTGCCGTGCTGGTCGAATGCGACGTCGTCGGGAGCGATGATGTCGCCGCCCTTGGCGCTGACGGTCTCGATGACCCCGGTGTCGATGTCGAGCGCACTGATCTGACTTCCGGTCACCTGCGCGACATAGATCCGGCCGTCCGGGCCGGTTCGCAGACCGTTTGCGCCGAAGAGCCGACTCGGAGCGGTGACCTGCTGCAGCCGCCAGCCCTCGGCGACGGAGGGGTTTGCGGTGTATCTCGCGTCCGATACCGACAGCGCACTCATGATCTCGGACGTTAGCAAGTACGCCTAGTCCAGACAATAGGTGCCGAATCGTGAATATCCGGCCTTGACGGCTGAATAATCCCTGCGGAATAGTATTCTTCAATATGCAGAGCACCGTATGTTGTCCGGACAAATAGGGCCGGCATGGACAATCCACTGAACCTGGACGGCCGCATCGTGGTGGTGTCGGGCGCCGGCGGCGGCGGTATCGGTACGACAGTGACCCGCGTGGCCGCCGAGGCGGGTGCCACGGTCGTCGCGGTCAGCCGGTCACAGGACAATCTCGACACCCACGTCGGCCCGTTGGCCGACAAGGGTCTTGCGGTAATCGCGGTGGCGGCCGACGCGTCGACCGACGAGGGCATCGCGACCGTGCTCGATGCCGTACGTCGCACCGACGGCAATCTCTACGGTCTGGTCAACGTCGCAGGCGGTGCCGCGCCGTCGACGTGGATGCCGTCCACTCGGGTGTCGCGCGCCGACTGGCGCGAGCTGTTCACCGCGAACCTCGAAACGATGTTCTTCATGAGCCAGGCCGTGGCCGCCGAGATCCGGGCCGGCGGCAATCCGGGCTCGATCGTCTCAGTGTCGTCGATCAGCGGGATGAACACCGCGCCTTTCCAGGTCGCCTACGGCACGGCGAAGGCCGCGATCGTCGCGGCCACCCGCACCATGGCGGCCGAACTCGCCGCGGCCGGGATCCGCGTCAACGCGGTGGCGCCTGGCGTGACCGAAACCGCAGCTTCGGCAACGTATGTCGACGCCGATCCCGAGCGGGACCGCCGCGCCATCGCGATGGGCCGCCGCGGCACACCCGAAGAGCAGGCCGGGGCGATCCTCTTCCTGCTGTCCGATCTGTCGAGCTACATCACCGGACAGACCCTGCTTGTCGACGGCGGTCTGAACCTGCGCTGGACCCACCTCGGCGGGGACAACACCTCGCTGTTCCTCAAAGACGAGAACTTCCGCGCGGCCATCACCCGGCCCTGAAGGAGGAGAATTCATGACCGAAGAGCTCGCCGAACCGATGGCGATCGACGTCGACGCCTACATCTCACCCGAGTACGCGCGCGCCGAACGAGACCGGTTGTGGCGCAAGGTGTGGCAGCAGGTGGGCCGGGTCGAGGACATTCCCGAGATCGGCAGCTACCTGACTTACGACATCCTCGACGATTCGATCATCGTGGTACGCACCGGGCCGAACGAGTTCGCTGCGCACCACAACGTGTGCATGCACCGCGGCCGGCGTCTCATCGATACCCCGAAGGGCGCCAAGAACGCCTGCGCCCGCACCCGCAAGTCGTTCGTGTGCGGGTTCCACGGCTGGACTTACGACCTCAATGGCACATGTACCCACATCCGCGAACAGGATGACTGGAAAGGTGCACTGACACCACAGAACACCCACCTACCGCCGGTCAGCGTCGACACCTGGGGCGGCTGGCTGTTCATCAACATGGACACCGACCCGGAACCCCCCGCCGACTACCTGTTTCCGGCCGCGAAGATTCTCGACCCGTTCGGCCTGGAGAACATGCGCTACAAGTGGCGCAAATGGTTGTACTTCGACTGCAACTGGAAAGTCGCGATGGAGGCCTTCAACGAGACCTACCACGTCTTCACCACGCATCCCGAGTTCAACCGGTTCGGCGAGTTCAAGGGCTGGGCGAAAGCCCAGGGCAGGCACAGCAATATCGGCTACGACGCCCCGAAAGGCATGGACGAGACCAAGTCCAAGATCCGGCTCGGCACCGGAGACCCGCGCATCTCGACCGCCGAGATGCAGGTCTACACCATGGAGGAGACCAACGCGACGACCACGCAGACGCTGGTGAACGCCGCGAAGCGGCTCGTCGACGAACTCCCCGAGGGCACGCCCGCCGACAAGGTGCTCGAGCACTGGCTGTCCTCGGCCCGTCGCGACGACGAGGCCCGTGGGGTGATCTGGCCGACCATCCCGGCCGACATCCTCGGGCAGAGCGGCACCGCATGGCAGATTTTCCCGAACTTCCAGATCGGCCAGGGGCTCACGAGCGCGCTGTGCTACAGCGCCAGGCCCGACCCGAGCTACAACCCGGACAAGTGCATCTTCGAGGTCAGCGTGTTCGAGTTGTATCCGAAAGGCGAAGAGCCACAGACCGAGTGGCAGTACACCCCGGCCGACAGCCCCAACTGGCTCTCGGTGCTGCCGCAGGACTTTTCGAACATGGCCGCCGTCCAGCAGGGCATGAAGTCCATGGGCTTCCCCGGCACGAAGCCGAACCCGTACCGCGAACGCAGCACGGTCAACCTGCACTACCAACTGTCCAAATACATGGGTGTCGGAGAGCCCCGCGAAATCCAGTGATTTGTGCACACCCACCGGCGCCCACCGCCGCTGAAGGTGCACAAATCGCCCCGGTAAGGAGAATTCATGAAGGTCAATCTGGGTACGGGAGCACAGAACTCCCATGACTGGGATCGTGTGCTGGCCGGTGACTTCAGCACACCGCCCGCCACCCCCGACTACAAGTGCGTGCAGGCCGCGCTTGCGCTCGGCGATCTCGCCGAACCGCTGGGCTTCGACGGGATCTGGTTCCCCGAGCACCAGGGCACGCCATACGGCATGACGCCCAACCCCATTCAGGCGCTCACATACTTCGCCGCGCGCACCGAGCGGGTGAGCCTCGGAACGTTCGTCGCGGTGGCGCCGTGGTGGCATCCGGTGCGGCTCGCCCACCAGATCGCCTACCTCGACATCGTCTCCAACGGCCGCTACACGACGATCGGCCTGGGCCGTGGCGTGTCCAAGAGTGAGTTCGACGCCGTAGGCGTGCCGCGCGAGGAGAGCCGGCAGCGGTTCAACGAGACCCTCGACGTGCTCAAACTCGCGTTCTCCGGAGAACGGTTCTCCTACGACGGTGAGATCTTCAAGTTCCCCGAGATGTCGCTGCGCCCTGAGCCGCTCAGCACGGATCTGTTCGACCGCATCTACAGTTCGTCGTCGACGCCGGAGTCACTGGAGATCCTGGCCCGGCGTGGCATGGTGCCGTTGTTCGTCGGCAACAAGCCCATCTGGGACGCCGGCGAGGAAGTCAAGAAGGTCAACACCTTCCGCGCCGAAGAGGGCCTGCCGCCGTGCCAGCCGAAGAACGTGATGTTCATGTACTGCGTGGCATCCGAGGACGATGTACCCAAGACCGAGGAATGGATCTACACCGCCAACCGGGACGTCACGGTGCACTACGGCTTCGCCGACGCGTCGAACTTCAAGGGCGTCAAGGGTTATGAGGCCTATGCGAACCGAGAGGGATCGGCGACGGCGCTGCTCGCCGAATCGGTGCAGGGCGACGGCAGCGGCGGCCCGAAGCCCGGTGACAAGAAAGGCCCCCCGGGCTATCACGCGTCGAACCTGTTGATCGGCACGCCCGAGGAGATCTTCAAGCGCCTCAAGGCCGCCCAGGAGGCGTGCTCGTTCTCCGAGGTCACCATCGTGCCGCAGTTCGGCACCATGCCGTACGAGGATGCGATGGAGAGCGTCAAGCTGTTCGCCGCCGAGGTGCTGCCCGCGGTGCACGACATGGACGCGCCGCTGCATCCCGCGGTGCTTCCGGAGGGCGCCAAAGCATGACCCAACCAAACACCTGCGGTCCCACCGAAACCCCGACCGACATCGACATCGACGCACTGCGGGAGAAATACGCCGCAGAGCGGGCCAAGCGCCTGCGCCCCGAGGGCGGCGATCAATACCTGGAACTGGAAGGTGAGTACGCCGAGTTCTACGAGGTCGATCCGTACACAACGGTGACCGAGCGGGACCCGATCACCGAGGACGCCGACGTCGTCATCCTCGGCGGCGGCTTCGCCGGGCTGCTCGCCGGGGCGTACCTGAAGAAGGCCGGCGTCGCGGGCATCCGGGTCATCGAGATGGCCGGTGATTTCGGTGGGGTGTGGTACTGGAACCGCTTCCCGGGTATCCAGTGCGACAACGACTCCTACTGCTACATCCCGCTACTCGAAGAGCTCGGCTTCATGCCGTCGAAGAAATTCGCCGACGGCGCCGAGATCCTCCAGCACTGCCAAAACATCGGCAAGCATTTCGACCTCTACGACGGTGCACTGTTCTCCACGCAGGTGCGTGAACTGCGGTGGGACGACGATTCACAGCGCTGGCAGATCAGCACGAACCGGGGCGACGACATCCGGGCCCGTTTCGTGGTCATGGCGCACGGTTCCTACAACCGTCCGAAGCTGCCGGGCATCCCCGGCATCAAGGACTACCGGGCTGCTGGTGGCCACGTGTTCCACTCCGCGCGTTGGGATTACGACTACACCGGCGGGACTGCCGACGGCGGCCTGCACAAGCTTGCCGACAAGCGCGTCGCCCTTGTCGGCACCGGTGCGACGGGCATCCAGTTGGTGCCGCACCTCGGCCGTGATGCCAAGGAGTTGTTCGTCTTCCAGCGGACCCCGTCATCGGTCGACGCGCGAACCAACCCATCCACCGATCCGGCCTGGGCCGCGTCGCTGCAGCCGGGATGGCAGGAAGAGCGCAAGCGCAACTTCCACAACTGGTCGCCGTTCGTCGGGGTGGTGTTCGGTGAACCAGACCTGGTCTGTGACTTCTGGACCGAGCTCGGGCGCAACCTGACCGCCCGGATCGCGGCCACCGAGAACCCCGCAGAGGTGACCATCGAGCAGATCATGGCCTTCCGCGAGGAAGAAGACTTCAAGATCATGGAGCGGCTGCGTCGCCATGTCGCCGAGATCATCGAGGATCCCGAGACCGCCGAGGCGCTGAAGCCGTACTACCGCTTCATGTGTAAACGACCGACGTCGAGCGAGCACTATCTGGCGACGTTCAACCGCCCCAATGTGACGCTCATCGACGTGTCGGCATCCAAGGGCGTGGAACGGCTGACGGAGAAGGGGATTGTCGCCAACGGCGTCGAATACGAGGTCGACTGCGTGATCTTTGCGAGCGGCTTCGAGATCTCCACCGAGATCAGCCGCCGGTTTGCGATCGACCGCATCGTGGGCCGCGAGGGACTGTCACTGTTCGACTACTGGCGAAACGACTACAAGACCCTGCACGGCATGACCAGCCGCGGATTCCCCAACCAGTTCTTCATGGGCTTCATCCAGGGCGGCGTGTCGGCCAACACCACGGCGATGTTCGAACAGCAGGCCAAGCACATCGCCCACATCATCGCCGAGGCGCAGAATCGGGGGGCCACCGTCGTCGAACCCACCCAGGAGGGCCAGGACGCCTGGGTCGCGACGGTTCGCGAACTGGCGATCGACAACTCGGCATTCGAATTGTCCTGCACGCCCGGCTACTACAACAACGAGGGCCGTGGTGGCGCGGTGCGCAACGGCGCATTCCTTGGTGATTTCTACTCGCCCGGCTTCTACGCCTTCGACGAGCTCATTGCGGAGTGGCGCGACAAGGGCGACCTCGAAGGTCTTGAGATCAAGTGACAACACTGAGGTTCGACGATCGGGTCGCCGTCATCACCGGAGCGGGACGCGGACTCGGGCGCGCATACGCACTGCTGTTGGCGTCAAAGGGCGCGAAAGTCGTCGTCAACGATTCCGGCAGCAGCCTGACCGGGGACGGCGCCGATTCCGCGCCGGCCCATGACGTGGCGGCCGAGATCGTGGCTGCGGGCGGTGTTGCCGTCGCATCCAGCGAATCGGTCGCGACGCCCGATGGCGGCCAGGCGATCATCGACACCGCGATCGAGCACTTCGGCCGTCTCGACATCCTCATCCACAACGCCGGAACGGTGCGGCGCGGTTCACTCAAAGAGATGAACGTCGTCGATTTCGAGGCGGTGCTCGACGTACACCTGCGCGGCGCGTTTCACGTTGTGCGCCCGGCATTTCCGGTCATGTGCGCTGCCGGGTACGGCAGGGTGGTGTTGACCTCGTCGATCGGTGGGCTGTACGGCAACCACAACGTCGCGAACTACGCCGTCGCGAAGGCCGGATTGATCGGACTGTCCAACGTGGTCGCGCTCGAAGGTGCCGCCGAAGGCGTCACATGCAACGTGATCGTGCCCAGCGCCGTCACCCGGATGGCGGAGGGAATCGACACCTCGGCCTATCCGCCGATGGGTCCCGAACTCGTCGCTCCGACAGTGGGTTGGCTGGCCCACGAGTCGTGCTCGGTGTCCGGCGAGATGCTGATCGCCATCGGCGGGCGGGTGGCCAGGGCGCTGATCGCCGAAACCTCCGGCGTGTACCGGCCGTCGTGGACGATCGAGGACGTCGCCGAGAACCTCGGCGCCATCCGGGACCTCGAGAACTCGGTGATCTTTCCCGTGGTACCTGACGGCCATGCCGATCACATCCGCTACAGCTTCGCGATGGCGTCACAGGGGGTCGGGACGTGACCGGCGGTCCACTGCAAGGTGTGCGGGTCGTGGACCTCACCGCGATGGTGATGGGCCCGTACTGCACTCAGATCATGGCCGACATGGGCGCCGACGTCATCAAAGTCGAGCCCCCACAAGGGGATAACACGCGCTTCATCTCAGTCGGCCCGGCGCCCGGCATGAGCGGCGTGTTCGTCAATGTCAACCGTGGCAAGCGCAGCGTGGTGCTCGACCTGCAGACCGAGGCCGGAAAATCCACGCTCCGAGATCTGATTGCCGGCGCCGATGTGTTCATCCACTCGATGCGGGCCAAAGCGGTCGCCCGCCTCGGGTTCGGCTATGACGACGTCAACGCGATCAACCCGCGCATCGTCTACACCAACTGCTACGGCTACGGCCGCCGCGGACCTGATGCGGATCGACCGGCCTACGACGACACGATCCAGGCGGAATGTGGATTGCCCGCAGTGCAAGAGCAATTGACCGGCGAAGCCGCCTACGTGGGCACCATCATGGCCGACAAGGTGGCGGGTCTGACAGCGCTCTACGCGACGATGATGGCGTTGTTCCATCGCGAACGGACCGGCGAGGGGCAGGAGGTCGAGGTCAGCATGTTCGAGACCATGGCCTCGTTCATGCTGGTCGAGCATGCCAACGGCGCCATGTTCGACCCGCCGCTCGGGCCGGCCGTCTATCCGCGCACGGTCGCGCCCAACCGCAAGCCCTATGAGACCAAGGACGGCCACATCGCGGCGCTGATCTACAACGACAAGCACTGGAACGCGTTCATCGACGCCGTGCAACCCGCGTGGAACAGCGCGGCTTTCGCGACGCTCGAACTCCGTGCCAAACAGATCGACACCGTGTACGGCCTGGTGGCGCAGACACTCAAGGAACGCACGACCGACGAGTGGCTGGACCTCTTCCGGGTTCTGGAAATTCCCGCCGCGCCCATCAACAGCCCGGACGCGTTGTTCGACAACCCGCACCTGAACGCCGTGGGTCTGTTCGAGACCGTCGAGACACGCCACGGCCCGGTGAGGTTCCCCGGTGTGCCGACGTGGTTTTCGCGGACACCCGGCCGGGTGGGCGGGTACGCACCGGAGTTGGGCGCGGACACCGCCGACGTGCTCGGTGAGTTGAGCTCACGCGACAGAGCGGGATAGAGAGGCTTCGAGTGGATTTCGATCTGGGTGAGTCGGCCAACGCGCTGCGCGGTGAGTTGCGTGAGCTGATCCACGAGCAGGTACCCGCTGACTTTCTCGGTGCGTTCACCGACGATCCCGCGGATCTGGCGGTGGCCCAGAACTTCTGCCGGACACTGGCGCAGCGTCAGCTGTTGTGCATGTCGTGGCCCAAGGAGTTCGGCGGCGGTGACGCGTCGGTGTGGGAGCAGACCGTCGTGCGCGAGGAGATGTGGGCGCACCACGAACCGCGCGGCGCACAGTACATGGGGGTGAACTGGGTCGGCCCCATCATCATGCGGCACGGCACACCCGAGCAGCAGCGCAAACATCTGCCTCCGATCGCCAACGGCGAAGTCATCTGGTGCCAGGGCTTTTCCGAGCCCGAGGCGGGTTCCGATCTCGCGTCACTGCGCACCTTCGCCCGTCGTGAAGACGACGGCTGGCGTATCAACGGCCAGAAGATCTGGACGTCGTACGCGACCATGGCGCAGTGGTGCTTCCTGCTGGCCCGCACCGCCAAAGGCGAGAAAAAGCAGCAGGGCATGACGATCTTTCTGGTGCCGATGGACGATCCGGCGATCACGGTCCGGCCCATCCGCACCATGATGGGCCCGCACCACCTCAACGAGGTGTTTTTCGACGAGTTGAAGGTCACCGAGGCTGACGCATTGGGCACGGTGGACCAAGGATGGTCCATCGTGCAGGACGTGGTGTCATTCGAGCGGGTCGGCATCGCACGCTATGCCCGCTGCGAACGGCTCCTGCAGGCGGCACCCGATGTGCTCGGCGATGCGTGGGACGAGTTGCCCGCGGAACTGCGCGGCAGATGGTCGCGGATGCTCACGCATTGCCGTCGCGCCCGGCTGATGGCTTACCGGGTGGTGGCCATGCAGGCGACCGGGCGCGTGAATCCCGGTGACGCCGCGGCCTATCGGATCGCGGTGACGCGCCTCGATCAGGAGAGCGCCGAGGTGCTGATGGAGATAGCTGCGGTTCTACCACGCGGTGACGGCGAGTACTTCCGCGCCGAAGTCGAGGATCACTGGCGCTATTCACAGGCGTCGACGGTGTCGTCGGGCAGCATCGAGATGCAGCGCATCCTGTTGTCGCGGGCGATGTTGGCGGGAGCTCGAGCATGATCCTGGATCTCAGCGACGACGCGATAGAATATGGTCGCCAAGCACTCCGCGCATTCGAGGCCGCCGGCGGCGATGAGCTTCTGCAACAGGCCGAAGCCAAGCCCGAAGCCCGTCAGGCTCTGGTGGCCCCGGTGCTCGATGGCCTCGGTGCGCACGAACTCGACCCACGCACCGATCCCGACTCGCTTGAGGCGGCCGCGGCCCTGTGCCGCAGTGCCGGGTACTGGGCATTGCCCTATCCGGTCGCCGAGCGATTGGCCGGCACACTCGTCATCTCAGAAGATGCACCGCACGCAGCTGTCGCTGGGCTCGATACGGCTTGGGCCGCAGTAACACTGGATGGCCGTCGCTACCGTGTCACCGGCACCTCGGGGGCGGGGCCGGCGTTCACCACAGCGTTGGAGTTGGCGGCCGTCGACGGTGACGGCGCCGCCGACGTGGTACTGGGCCTGGTATTGCCGTGCTGGACTCTGCTGGGCATGCTGGACCGCGCGATCGACCTCACCGTCGCGCATGTCAGTTTGCGTAAACAGTTCGGTCAGACGCTGTCGTCGTTCCAGGGCGTGCAGTTCCAGCTGACCGAGGCTGAGGTGGAACGCAGCGGCGCCGACATGCTCGCCAAGTATGCGTTGTGGAGCCTCGGCACACCGGATGCGCTCGATGACGCGCTCGCGCTGCGGATGGCCACGATCGAGGCGGCCGAGGTGGTGTTCCGCGTCTGCCACCAACTACACGGCGCGGTCGGATTCTGCGACGAGACGACGCTGTCGTGGCTGTCGCGCTACAGCCAGCCGTTGCGGCGCTTGCCGTTCGGGCTGTCGCATACTCGCGACATTCTGACCGCGCGATTGGGCAGGCGCGGACTCACGGGGTTGTTCTCGTGACGGAGCTCGATGAGTTCCGAGCGACGGTGCGGGACTGGTGTGCCGCGCATGTGCCGACGAACTGGCGGGAAGCTCAGACCGGTGTCAGCGACGAGGAGTTCGTGACGTTCCAGAAGTCCTGGTTCGCCGAATTGCACAGCGCCGGTTATGCGGTTCCGCACTGGCCGAGCGAATGGGGCGGCGGCCTGCGGATGCGAGGAGCAAAAGGGCCGATGCCGGTGCCCCATCAGATCGTGCTCTTTCAGGAGCTTGCCGCCCACGATGCACCGCGGCTCGTGCTCGCGTTCGTCGGGATCCATCACGCCGCCTCGACGTTATTGGCTGCGGGCACCGACGCGCAGCGGCAGCGCCATCTGCCTGCGATCCTCGACGGCGAGATCTGGGTGCAGGGTTTCTCCGAGCCGGAGGCCGGATCAGATCTGGCCGCGCTGCGCACGAGTGCTCGTGTCGATGGCGAGAACTTCGTCGTCAATGGTCAAAAGCTCTGGGCAAGTGGCGCTCTGCACGCCGACTGGTGTCTGCTGTTGGCCCGCACCGACCCGGATGCCCCGAAAAGACACGGCATTTCGTACTTTTTGATGGACATGAGCACGCCGGGCATCGACGTGCGACCCATTCGCAACGCCGTCGGCGATTCGCATTTCTGCGAAATTTTCCTGAACGACGTCGTCGTACCGGCCACGAACCTGATCGGCCCGGTGAACGAGGGCTGGCAGGTCGCTCAAGCCACTCTCGGGGCCGAACGCGGCATGACGATGCTCGAGTTGGCCGAGCGGCTCAGCAACGCCGGATTCCGTTGGCTCGTACAGGCGTGCTCACCCGCGGAGGATCCGATCGTCGCGGATCGGCTGGCGCAGTTCGAGATCGAACTCGCCGGTTTGCGGGGGCTCTGCCGCGATCTGGTCGAGCGTGCGGAGGCGGGCCTGACCGGCCCTGCCGATGCTTCGATCGTCAAGCTGTACTACAGCGAGCTGTTGCAGCGCATGACCGGCTTCGGTGCCGAGATCGGCGGTCTCGCCGCCCACACCGTGCTGGCCAAACCGGTGTCGAGCGGCTGGGAATCGGGTGCCTGGATGCTCGACTTCATCGGCTCGTGGGAATGGACCATCCCCGGCGGCGCGAGCGAGATTCAGCGGACCATCATCGGTGAACGCGGACTGGGGTTGCCCCGATGAACTTCTCCGAACTCCACGACGAGATGCGTTCGGTGGCAGCCGATCTCCTCGCGAAGGACACCGTCGACTGGCCACTGCTGATCCAAGCGGGCTGGGTCGGCCTCGACGTGCCCGACCACCTGGGCGGCGCCGGAGCCACGTTCGCCGAGGTGGCCGTGATCTGCGAGGAGCTCGGCCGCGCTGCGGCAAGAACCGCATACCTCGGCGGTGCGGTACTGGGCGTCGGTGCACTGCTTGCCTTGCAGCCCAATGAGTTCCGCGACGATCTGCTGGCAGACACCGTCGCGGGCAATCAGCGGGTCACGCTTGGGTTGTCCGGGGATACGGCCGCTGAACCGTTCGAGCTGGCCACCACGCGGCTCGGGTGGCGTGTCCACGGCCAGGCGGCGTACGTGCCCGACGCCGTCGGTGCGCAGCGGCTGCTGTTGCCTGCACGCGACCCCGACGGAGTTCCGGTGATCGTCGACGTCACTGCCGATGCCGTCGGGCTCACGGTCAGCGATCAGCCGGTGCTCGACGAGACTCGCAGCCTCGCCACGGTGAGCGCGCACGGCGTCGAGGTCGACCACGCCGCGGTGTGGCGCTTCGACGGTGACCCGGAGACGCGGCTGCGCGGGTTGGGGGAGCGGGCCGCGCTCGCCGTCGCCTGCGACAGTCTCGGCGTAGCGCAAGCCATGCTCGAGACCACCGTTTCTTACGTCGGGGTGCGCAGGCAGTTCGGTCAACCGATCGGGTCATTCCAGGCCGTCAAACACGCCTGCGCCGACATGCTCGTGCGGATCTCGGTGGCCCGCCAGCTCGTCACGGCCGCGGTAGCCGATACCGACAGCACAGCGATCTCGATGGCCAAGTCGTATGCGTGCGAAGCCGCCGTGGACGTCGCAGGCAAGGCCATGCAACTCCACGGCGGCATCGGCTACACGTGGGAGAGCGGCGTGCACGTCTACCTCAAACGGGCCGCCCTCAATCGGTCGCTGTTCGGGTCCCCCGCGGTACACCGGGCCAGGCTGGCTCAGCGTTATCGGTAGGTCTCGCCCGCAGTGGGAGTACGGTGCGGCCTGTGCAAAAGCGACACCCGGGCTTCGCGACGTCCGTCACCCGCGAGTTGGCCGAAGCCACCCTGCCCGACGTCGGGACGCTGATCGACCGGCTCCTGTCGGCGATCTTCACCGACAACCCAGAATGGACCGACTACGGCAGCGTGCCCCGCGACGACCTGCGCGAAGGTTGCCGTGACTACCTCACCCGGGTGCTGGAACTGCTGAGCGGCCGGGTGGCGGGACCCGATCTGGCCGACGAAGTGGTCGGGGCGATCGCCCGGCACCGGGCCGAGCAAGGTGTGCCGCTGGAGGTCATGCTGCGCACGTTCCGGCTGGGCGGCCGCATCGTCTGGGAGGCGCTGCTCGAGCGCGCGGAGCAAACGGGCGTCGCACCCGACGACGTGCTCGACGCCGGCACCGCCACCTGGACTGTGATCGACGAGCTGTCCTCGGCGCTGTCGACGTCCTATCGCGACAGTGAGCAGGAGCGGGTGCGTCACGACGAGCAGCGGCGCAACGCCCTCATCGAGGATCTGCTCGGCAGGCGGGCCGGTGACACGGGTTTTGCCGCCCGTGTCGCGCGGGAGCTGGAACTGCCCGCGACCGGCGGTTATCTGGTGGTTGTTGCCGATGTCCGGCCGGACGGAACGCCTGCCCTCGCCGGCCCGCGCACGGTGCTCGACGCGCTCGGCTTCCGGTCGGTCTGGCAGACCAAGGTCGACACCCGCATCGGCGTGGTGGCGTTGGAACAGCGCGACGCCGCCGACGTCGTGGCATGTCTTCGCCCGTTGGCCAGGGGACGGTCCGCGGCCTCGCCAGCGGTGTCGGGCCTCGCCGAGGCCGCCACCGGCTACACCCTGGCGATGACGGCGCTGAGCATGGCACCGCCGACCGCGACCGAGCTCGTGTGCCTCGACGAGCACTACCCCGAGGCGCTGCTCGTGCGGTCACCCGACCTCGCTCAGCGACTGGTCACCCGAAACCTCGGCGGCATCCTCGACCGGCCCGCGCGCGAACGTGAGGTCCTGCTCGAGACCCTCGTCGTCTGGCTCGAGGAAGACCGGTCGACCGCAAACGCCGCGGTGCGGTTGCACTGCCATCGCAACACGGTGCTCAACAGGCTGCACCGGATCACCGAGCTGGTCGGCAGACCACTGCACGGCAGGGCGGCCTACGTCGAACTGTCGCTCGCGTTGTCCGTGCTCGATCTGCCGCAGATTGGGCAGTCTGCCCAATCTGGGTGACTCAACGCTGGGCCGTCACGCATGGTGGCCGCGCTCACACCGCAGCAGACTCAAGTGCGTGCGTGAGTTCGACCTTCTGGTTATCGGCGGCGGCCCCGGCGGCTACGTGGCGGCGATCCGTGCGGCCCAGCACGGGCTCTCGGTGGGCCTGGTGGAAAAGGAGCGCCCGGGCGGCGTATGCCTGAACTGGGGTTGTATCCCCACCAAGGCCATGCTGCGGTCCGCCGAGGTGCTGCAGACCGTGCGCGATGCCGCCGAGTACGGAATACGCGCCGACAACGTCGGATTCGACTACGCGGCGGTGCGTGGACGTATGGCCGACGTGGTCACCGGCCTGACCGACGGTGTCGCCGGATTGCTGAAAGCCAACGGGGTCACCGTGATTGAGGGCCATGCCCGATTCACGAGCGCCACCACGGTCGACATCTACGATGTCGCGGCTGTCGACGGTCCCCGCTATGCGGCCACGCCAGGGCAGCTCGTCGACGCGGCCACCGCGCGCGACGTGATCATCGCGACCGGATCCACCCCGATTCCGCTGCCCATACCGGGTGCCGATCTGCCCGGCGTCATCACGTCCGACGGCGCGTTCGGGCTGACCAGTGTGCCGCAGCGGGTCCTCATCGTCGGGGGTAGCGCCGTCGGCGCCGAATGGGCCAGTCTGTTCGCGGCTTTCGGCAGCACGGTGACCGTGGTCGAGATGCGCAGCACGCTCGTGCCCGCCGAGGACGCCGAGATCGGTGCGGCGCTGGGCCGCTCATTCAAGCAACGCGGCATCACGGTGCTCACCGAGTCCACCGTCACCTCGATCGCCCAGTCGGATGCGCTGCGTGTGACGGTCGACGGACCGAAGCCCGCCGAAATCGACGCGGACGTGGTGCTTTTCGGCGTGGGCCGCAAACCCAACACGGCCGATCTCGGACTCGACGCCGCCGGTGTTGCCGTCGACGAGCGTGGGTTCATCGCCGTCGACGACAAACTTCGTACCAACACCGCCCACGTGTATGCGATCGGCGATGTCACCGGCAAGGCCCTGCTCGCCCATGTCGCATCACACCAGGGCCTCACCGCGGCCGACGTCCTTGCCGGCCACGACAAGCAGATCGACTACAACGTGGTCCCGGCGGCCACGTTCACCCACCCCGAGATCGCCAGTGTCGGACTCACCGAGAACGCGGCGAAGGCAGCGGGGCATGACCCCGTCACGGCGAAGTTCCCGTTCGCCGCACTGGGCCGGGCCCGAACATTCGGCGATACCGAAGGTTTCGTGAAGATCGTCGCCGGCCGAAAGTTCGGTGAAGTGCTCGGCGTCCACATCATCGGCCCGTCCGCGAGCGACCTGATCACCGAGAGCGCGCTTGCCATCACGCTCGAAGCCACGCTCGACGAGCTCGCCGACACCATCCACGCGCACCCGACGCTCGGCGAGATCGGCATGGAAGCCGCACTCGCCGCGCTGGGCCTTCCTGTCCACATCACGCCGCCGAAGCGCTGAGGAGCTATCGATGACCGACACGATCGACCGGCCGACCCTCGCCGGAGAGGATCTCAACACCCTGTGCGGCTACTACCGCCAGATGGTCCTGATCCGCCGTTTCGAAGAGCGCGCCGCCCAGGGGTACACCCAGGCGAAAGTCGGTGGATACTGCCATCTCAACCTCGGTGAGGAGGCGACGGTGGTCGGCCTGATGGCCGCACTGCGCCCCACCGACTACCTGTTCACCAACTACCGCGAGCACGGCTACGCGATCGCCAAAGGCATCGACCCCAAACGGGTCATGGCCGAACTGTTCGGCCGCACCACCGGCACCTCGAAGGGGTGGGGTGGGTCGATGCACATGTATGACACCGAGACACGGCTGCTCGGTGGCTACGGCATTGTGGGCGGCCAACTTCCGCTCGCGGTGGGGGCCGCGCTGGCGATCGACTACCGCGGCGGCGACGACGTGGTGATGTGTCAGATGGGTGACGGCACCACCAACATCGGCGCCTTTCACGAGTCGCTGAACATCGCCGCGCTGTGGCGGCTGCCTGTTGTGTTCGTCGTGATCAACAACAACCTCGGCATGGGGACGACCGTCGAGAAGTCGTCGGCCGAACCCGAGCTCTACAAACGTGCGGCGGCATACCGCATGACGGGTGAGCGGGTCGACGGCACCGACGTGCTGGCGGTGCGCGACGCCGCACGACGACTGGTCGAGGCGGCTCGTACCGAAGGCAAACCCGCACTGCTGGAAGCCGTCAGCCATCGCCTGCGCGGGCATTCGGTGGTCGACCCGGCCAAGTACCGCAGCGAAAGCGATGTGGCCGCGGCACACGAGGCGGATCCGCTGACGCTGTTCAAGGACACCCTTTTGCGTGTGGGCGCGTTTGACGAAGACGGCGCCGCGGCGCTGGAGAGGTCCGCGCAGGAAGAGGCCGACGCCGCCGTCGCGTTCGCCGACGCCAGCCCGCACCCCGACCCGTCGACGCTGTTCGACTACACGTACGCGACCCCGGTGCCCGGTGAGTCGCGGCGGCTGCCCGCCGACCCGTTGTTCTGACCGCATTCTCGGCAAGAAGGAAAACCGTTGTCTGTCATCAGTTATCGCGAAGCGCTGCGCGACACCCTGCGTGAGGAAATGCAGCGCGACAATTCGGTCTTCCTGATCGGTGAGGAGATCGGGGTCTTCGAAGGCTCGTACAAGATCACCGCCGGGCTGCTTGCCGAGTTCGGCGAGAAGCGCGTGCGCGACACCCCGATCGCCGAGGAAGGATTCGTCGGCGCCGCCGTGGGTGCCGCGATGCTCGGACTGCGGCCGGTCGTCGAGATCATGACGATCAACTTCTCGCTGCTCGCGCTCGACCAGATCGTCAACCACGCCGCCAAGATCTACGGCATGTTCGGCGGGCAGACGAGCGTGCCCATGGTCATCCGCACGCCGGGCGGTGGCGGACAGCAGCTCGGCGCAACGCATTCCCAGAACATCGAGCTGTACTACGCGTTCGTGCCAGGGCTCAAGGTGGTCGCGCCGAGCACCCCGGCCGACGCGCGTGCGCTGTTGCGGGCCGCGATCCGAGACAACGACCCCGTGTTATTCCTGGAGAACCTCGCCCTCTACAACACGAAGGGCGAGGTCCCCGCCGACCTGGCGCCCGCCGAGATCGGCAAGGCCGCAGTGCGCCGCACCGGAACCGACATCACGATCATCGGCTACTCCCGGATGGCCGCTGTCGCAACGCAGGTCGCGCGACGACTGCACGATGAGGACGGGATCGACGCCGAGGTCATCGATCTGCGCAGTCTGCGTCCGCTCGATCGCGACACGCTGGTGGATTCGGTCCGCAAGACCGGCTGTGCCGTCATCGCCGAGGACGACTGGCTCACCTACGGCATCGGTGCCGAGGTCGCCGCGTCCATCTCCGACGGCGCGTTCGACTACCTCGACGCCCCGGTGCGCCGTGTCGCGGCCGCCGAAGTTCCCCTGCCCTACGCCAAACCGCTCGAGCAGGCCGCGCTGCCCTCGGCCGAATCGCTCTACACCGCGGCACGCGAAACCCTGGCCGCCGTCGGCCGGCTCTGAGACGAACCTGAGGACCACACGTGCCTGAAATCACCATGCCCCGGCTCTCCGACACGATGGAAGAGGGCGTAATCATCGCCTGGCACAAGAACATCGGTGATCGGGTGGAGCGCGGCGACATTCTTGCCGAGATCGAAACCGACAAGGCCATCATGGAGCTCGAGTCCTACGACGAGGGCATCCTTGAGCGCATGCTCGCCGGGGAGGGCGACCGTGTGCCCATCGGCATCCCCATCGCCGTCATCGGCGACGGCAGCGGCGCCTCGACCGAACCGGTCCCCGCACCCACGCCCGCTGCCGCCGCAACCCCGCCGGCCCCGGCACCTGCGCCTCCTGCCGCGCCGGTAGCGTCCGGCGATCGGCCGAAAGCCTCACCGCTGGCCCGCAAGATCGCCGCCGAGAACGGTGTCGACCTGGCCACCGTGACCGGAAGTGGACCCGGTGGCCGGATCATCCGCAAGGATGTCGAGAACCTGCGCCCCGCCGAAACACCCGCCGCCCCAACCCCTGTCGAAGGCGACTTCGACGCGGTGCCGCTGACCACGTTGCAGCGGGTCGCGGCCAAGCGCCTCACCGAGAGCAAGCGGACCGCACCGCACTTCTATCTCACCGCGGCCGTGGATGTCACCGCATTGCTGGCGTTCCGGGAAAGTGTCAACGACACCCTGCAGGCCGCTGACGGCCCCAAGGTCAGCGTCAACGACTTCATCGTCCGGGCCGTGGCGTCGGCCCTTCGTAGCAATCCCGGCGTCAACGTGTCGTTCGGCGGTGACGTGCTGCGGCACCATCACGGCGTGCACATCGGTGTCGCCGTCGCCGTCGAGGCCGGCCTCGTCGTGCCGGTGGTCCGCGACGCCGACCGAAAGTCCGTGTCGCAGATCGCCGTCGACACCAAAGAACTGGCCGGACGCGCCCGCATCGGTAAGCTGCGCGCCGACGAGATGTCCGGCGGCACCTTCACGATCTCCAACCTCGGCATGTTCGGTATCGAGCAGTTCGCCGCGGTGATCAACCCGCCGGAGGCCGCGATTCTCGCGGTCGGTGCGGCAACCGACGAGCTGCGCTTGATCGACGGCGAGGTCGTGGCCCGCAAGGTCCTGCGCCTGACGCTCTCGGCGGACCACCGCGCGATCGACGGCGCGACGGGCGCCGTCTTCCTGCGTGACCTGACGGCGCTCCTGGAGAACCCGTTGCGCATCGTCGCCTGAACGCCGCGCGATGAGTTTTGTTCGCGGCCTGGGTCGGTACCCATGACCGACCGCACACCGTGAAGGAGACATCATCGTGGTTACCCGTAATACCGCCCCGCTGGGCGCCCCCACTTGGATCGACCTGACCACCTCCGACGTCGAGCGAGTCAAGCAGTTCTACAGCGCGGTCTTCGGCTGGACCTTCGAAACCGGCGGACCGGAGTACGGCGGCTACGTCAGTGCTTTTCTGGACGGCCGCGTCGTGGCCGGGATCATGCACAACGATCCTCAGTGGAATTCGCCTGACTTCTGGACCACCTATCTGCACACCGCCGACGCCGAAGCCACGGTGGCCGCGGTCACCGCCGCCGGCGGCAGCAACTGCGGTGGCGTCATGGACATTCCGGCGAAGGGCCGGATGGCAATGATCACCGATCCAGCCGGAGCGTTCTTCGGGGTATGGCAGCCCGCGGGACATCAGGGCTCCGAGGCGTTCAACGAACACGGCGCGCCGCTGTACTACCAGCTGACCACCCGCGATTACGCCCGATCGCTGGACTTCTACCGCACGGTGTTCGGCTGGACCACCCAGACGGTGTCGGACACCGACGAGTTCCGCTACAGCACTGCCGCATTCGACGGCGAGGAACTGCTCGGTGTGATGGACGGCAGTGTCCATCTGCCCCAGGGTGTGCCATCGACGTGGACGTGCTTCATGGGCGCCGAAGACGTCGACAAGACCGTCGAGTTGATCGTCGACAACGGTGGTTCGGTGGTTCGGGCCGCCGAGGACACGCCCTATGGCCGGCTGGCGGCCGTGGCCGACCCCACCGGAGCCGGGTTCAACCTGTCGTCCCTGCAGGGCTGAGGGTGTGTCGACGGGGCAGGTGCGGGTACGTCTGTGAACATGCCTCGACAAGAGATCTACCTCAAGGCGTGCATCAACGGCGCACGCCCCCCGGATCAACACCCATCCTTGCCGGTGACGCCTGAGCAACTGGCCGATGCGGCCGTCGCAGTCCACCGTGCCGGGGCGGTGGCCGTGCACCTGCACCCCAAGACGGCGGACGGCGCGGACTCGCTGGCGCCCGAGCACGTCGCCGCGGCGGTATCGGCCGTGCGCCACGCCGTCCCCGGTCTACCGCTGGGTGTCACGACCGGCTACTGGGCGCTACCCGATCCTCGGGCTCGACTGCGGGCCGTCGAGAGGTGGGACGTGTTGCCCGATTTCGCATCGGTCAACTGGCATGAGCCGGGTACCGACGAGCTGGTTCGGCTCTTGCTGAGCAAGGGCATCGGCGTCGAGGCGGGGCTGTTCGATGCCGAGGCAGTGCTGGCGTGGGCGGCGTCAGAACTCGCCGAGCACTGTATGCGGGCCATGGTGGAGCTGCCGCCTGACGGCGATACCGCCACCGCCGACGAACTGCTCGGCGAGATCATGGCTGCGAACCTGCCGATGCCGGTGCTGTTGCACGGTGAAGACGAAAGCTGTTGGCCGCTACTGGAACACGCGGGCGCGCAACGTGTCCAGGCCCGTATCGGCTTGGAGGACACCCTCATGCTTCCCGACGGTGCCCCGGCGCCGGACAACGCGGCGCTCGTGGCGACGGCGGTACGGCTGCTCAGTCGGTAGTCGCGGCCAACGCA
Source organism: Mycobacterium venezuelense (assembly GCF_054919535.1). Taxonomy (NCBI): domain Bacteria; kingdom Bacillati; phylum Actinomycetota; class Actinomycetes; order Mycobacteriales; family Mycobacteriaceae; genus Mycobacterium; species Mycobacterium venezuelense. The sequence goes on along the minus strand of NZ_JBONDW010000013.1, from coordinate 76,353 downwards.
AAGTCGGCGAAGTCGAAGCCCGGCACGACGACGCAACTGACCAGGGACGGTTCGTCGTCGCGGGGCCGCGCCCGCTGCCAATGCCCGGCCGGTACGACCACCTGAGGCTGCTGGCGGGCGGTGATGTCGGGGCCAAGCAGATGCGTTGTCGCGGTGTCCTGTTGTGCGCCGATCTCCAACAAAAGCGGGCTTCCGCGATGGTGGAACCACAGCTCGGCGCTCCGCACCGTGTGCCATGCCGACTGCTGGCCCGGCATGAGCAGAAACAGGATCGCGGTGCCCGCGCTGCGCGGTCCGGTGTAACCCGACGGCAGCGATGACTGGCTGATGGTCAGCTCGCTGCGCCAGGTCTCCCGGTACCAACCGCCTTCGGGATGTGGGGCGAGGTCGAGTCGCCTGGCCCAGTCGGGTAGTTCGGTCACACCCGATAGTCTCGTCGGTATGGTTCGTCTGCGTCCAGGATGGCTGGTGGCACTGTGTGCGGCGATCGTCGTGATCGCCGCTTGGTTGCCCTGGTTGACCACCGGAGCGGACGGCGGTGGCCGGGCCAATGCGATCGGCGGGGCGGTCGGCAGCATCGTGCTACCACCCGGGTTCGGGCCGGGCCAGCTCATCGTGCTGCTCGGCTCCACCCTCATCGTCGCAGGCGCGATGGCCGGGCAAGGCATCTCCGAACGTTGGGCATCGCTTGCCGGAGTGCTGATTTCATCGGTTCTCGTGGCGCTGACGGTGTGGTACTACGCGCTCAACGTCAAACCGCCGGTGGCCGCCGGGTATGGGCTGTATGTCGGAGGTGGGTTGGCGGTGCTGGCCGTTGTGTGCTCGGTGTGGGCGCTCGTGGCGACGGTGGTGAAGTGATGAGCGCGTTTGTCACGCCGGTGGCGCTCACCGGCGAACGCTGGGTGACGCTCGAACCGCTGACCCGTGCGCACGTACCGGAAATCGACGCGGCCGCTGCGGACGGCGAATTGGGCACATTGTGGTACACCATGACGCCGGCGCCCGGCGCGGCCGAATCGTGGGTCGAGCGGATGCTCGAGCTGCGTGCGGCCGACCACGGGGTCAGCTTCGTCGTGCGCACTCTCGACGGGCAGCTTGTGGGGTCGACGAGCTATCTGAACGTCGACGGCGCCAACCGCCGGTTGGAGATCGGGCACACCTGGTACACCGCAGCGGCACGGGGAACCGGAGTCAACGCGGAGGCCAAGCTGTTACTGCTGAGCCACGCCTTTGACGAGTTGAACTGCGTCGCAGTCGAATTCCGTACCCACTTCTTCAACTTCGCGAGCCGGGCGGCGATCGAACGGCTCGGCGCCAAGCAGGACGGCGTGCTGCGTAGCCATCAACTCGGGGCGGATGGCACCCGCCGCGACACCGTGGTCTATTCGATCATCGACATCGAATGGCCGGCAGTGCGGTCCAACCTGAAGTTCAGGTTGGACCGCCGCGGCCGGCCTGATTAATCCGCGTCGACGGTGTTGGTTTCGATCGACTTTCTGTCGGCGCCGTGAGCCACGTCGATCTTGCGCGGCTTGGCGCGTTCGGCGATCGGAATTGTGACGGTCAGGACGCCGTTCTCGTACGTCGCCGAGATCGCCGACGCATCGACGCCGTCGCCGAGCGACAGTTGACGCCGATAGCTGCCGAAGAACCGCTCATTGGCCAACCACTGGACGGACTGCTCTGAGCGGGCGGTTCGGTGGGCCGAGATGGTCAGCGTGCCGTTGTCGACATTGACGTCCACCGAGCCGGGGTCGACGCCCGGAAGATCCGCGGTGAGGACGTAGTGATCGTCGATCTTGCACAGGTCCATCGGCATGAACCGAGGTGTGCGAGCTGACCCGGCATCACCTGACAGCAAACTCCTGGTCAACGCATCAAGGTCACTGAACGGATCAAAACGAAGCACAGTAATCCACCTCCTGTGTCGCTCAAGGCCCGCCACCCTGGCGGGCAGCCAATCACTGTGCAATGCCGATATTAGCACTCGTGGTAAGTGAGTGCTAGTCCATATTTCGGTCAATTTTGGGCATCTGAACAGTGGCAAAGCGAATCCATGGGGCGGGGAAGGGTCCGCTTGCGACGGGAGGCATGTCACGAGAACCGGTTCGGCGCAGTGGCTTGTTGCGATGTGGGGGCGACTCGGCCGACTCGGTGTCCACCGGCGTCCGCGCTTGGTTGCGTACCGGCGGCCAGCTACCTCGTGCATGAAAAACGCCGCGGCGGAGATCCTCTTGGATAACCGCCACGGCGTTGCGTGACTACATCGGCTCAGTCGTCGTGGCCGTGACCGTGACCCCGGCCGTGACCCCGCCAGTGTGGGCCGTCGTCGTACCACGGCCGGATCCAACCGGGACCCTCGACGCACGCCGTGACATAGCCATACGGTCCCGTCGCGCAGATCTCGGGACCTGCCGCCGCCGGGGCTGCGCCCGCCACCGCCACGCCAACTGGCATTGCCAGTGCGCCGAGCCCGAGCGCAGCGGCCCGCATCAGTTTCGAACGGTTCATTCCCCACCTCCGGGTTGTTTGCCATGTACGAGCTATAAACCCCCGTCTGTAAATAACCTTAGTGCATCTCACGATCTTCCTGTGAAAGGGTTGAGTGCCTGCGCCGCAATCACTTTGCTCTCGCGAAGGGTGTGCCAGTCACGGCGTTGAAGGTGTTTGCAGTCAAGATCAGAGACGCCGGTCGTGTCCGGCGCTTGCCGCGTCGGCGGACCGGTAGCTCGGCCGACGCGTGGATTAGCCGGTGGTGTTTGCGCAGCCGTCAGTTAGCGCGGGCAGGTGTCGAACTGCAAGCGCAGATGCTCCTGAAGACCGAGCTCGTCCGGCGAGAGGTACTCCTGGGGCTGCTCCTCGCGGCGCGACTCCGGGTAATCGCAGCCGCCGACGTCGACCGATCCGGTGTAGAGCTGGGTGTGGTCTTTGGGCGCGGTATGCCACGTCAGCCAGAGCGGTTGGTCTGGACCGGCGCCGACGACGTTGATGGTCTCGACGAGGTTCTGATAGCCGGTCTGACTGCTCACCACGAGGCCGAGCCCGGTGATGGTGCCGTTGTCTACCGTGACCGACGTCAACTCGGCCGGAACCGCGGCGAGTTGCTCATTGATGCGTCGTTCGTCGGCGGCGCTCAGCGGCAGGGTCACCCGCCATTGCGGTGCGTCGCCGCTCTCGGCCAATAGCTGTACGCGGACTGTCTTGTCGCCCAACGATTTCCGCAAGGCAGCCAGCGTGTCTGATATCGGCGTGGCAAGCATCCGGACGGTCAGTTGATCTGCGGTGTCAGCGACTTGAGCCTTGGGCGAGGTAGGCGCGATCGTCGTTGCGAACTCGCGAAGCCGTTCGGAGTTGTCGGCGATCTCGGTGCCGTTGAGGGACTTGGCGTCTCGCTGGATCGACACGTTCGGCTTATCGGCGACCGTGAGACGCACGCGTTCGAGGAAGTCCGACGAATCGCTCGTCCGTTCCTGCTCGATCGTGTCGACGACGTCGGAGATCTGCCGCGCGGTCGCGGACGGCATCTGCACTTGAAGCGTCGCGATCGAGTCCAACCCGTCGTCGTCATACGTGACCCACGCTTTGGTGACGCCGGGCATGCCGTTGACGGCGTTCACCAGCGGCTCGGTGTCGATATTCTTGACCACGCCACATGCCGCCAGCAGACCGCTGACAAGCAACATCGCCACGATCTGGGCGCCACGGCTGCTCATTCGTCCATTCTCGCGGCGCGTGCCCCACCGCCATGACGCCAATTTGCCTTACTGGCAGGCAGCGAGGCTCCGATGAGTTTCGCCGCGTCCGCTGGTCTCTACCGTGGACGAGAACCGAGGAGGTGGTGCGCGTGGGTGCGCTCGAAGGAAAGGTCGCGCTGATCACCGGCGGTGCCCGGGGACAGGGCCGGGCACATGCCACGACCCTGGCGCGCGAGGGCGCCGACGTGGTCGTGTGCGATATCGCGACGGACGTGGACGAAGTCGACTACTCCCTGGCCACGGCCGCCGATCTCGACGAGACCGTCGCGCAGGTCAAGGCGCTGGGTCGACGCTGTCTGGCGATCACTGCCGACGTTCGCGATCTGGCGGCGATGCAGGCGGTGGTCGACGCGGCGATCGCGGAGTATGGCGGCATCGATATCGTGATCGCCAACGCAGGCGTCGCGAGCAGCGCGCCTACCGCGACGATGTCCGAAAAGCGTTGGCGCACCATGATCGACATCAACCTCACCGGGGTTTTCAACACCTTCCGGGCTGTCTTGCCGCACCTGATCGAACGTGGTGCGGGACGCATCGTGGCGACGTCATCGATCGTCGCCGGAACCGGGGCGACGAACTCTGGTCACTACGCGGCGGCCAAGGCCGGTGTGGTCGCGCTTGTGAAGTCGGTCGCCTACGAGGTGGCCGTGCATGGCATCACCGTCAACGCGGTGCTGCCGTCCGGAGTGAACACCCCGATGATCCACAACCCGACCACCTACAAGGTCATCCGGCCCGATCTCGAGAATCCCGGCCTCGCCGATGTCGAGGAGATGTTCCAGCAAGGGCGCCCGCGGCCCGGTCTGCTGGAGCCCGAGGACGTCGCCAACGCGGTGCTCTACCTGGTGTCGGATCGGGGGCGGTTGCAGACCGGCGAGTCGATGATCCTCTCGAACGGGCTGAACTGAGGCGGCTAACTGTCCGACGACAACGCAAGCAGGCGACGCAGGATCCACACCACCCGCGCGATCGACGCCACCGCTGCGAGCGCCGCCGCGATGATGACCGCCTGCAGCCACCAGTAACCGGTTTGCAGGTTCGCATCGGTCGTCAGTCCGACGAGGGCCGCGACGAACAGGGCGAACAGCGCGGGCAACGCCGACACGAACGCGGCACCCACCCGCTGCTTGTCGCCCGCAGGCAGCAGTCGGTCCACCGCCGTCATCGGCGTGCGCAGGAGGTTCACCAAGATCGAAATGCTCGTCAACGTGAACCCGCCCATCGTCGCCGACACCGTCGCGAGTATCTGGTAGGCGGTGCGCCGCGCGCCGTCCGGAATCTCCGTCAGGGCCAACGGCAGCCACCCGAGCTTGCCGAACGTAAGCCACACGCCGACCACAATCAGCGCCAGCAGCCAGTCCATCCATTGATGCCGGACCCAGTTGTGCTGCAGCCTCTCCAACAGGTTGAACTGCGCGACCGGACGATTATTGGCGTTCATCGTCGGGCAATTCGATCAGGGTGTCGGGAAACGGCACATCTTCGTCAGGGACCTCGGCAACAGCCGACGCCAGATACTCATGGTTGCGAATCAACGACTGCGCCAAGAGGTCTCGCGCATAGGCGGTCGATTGTGCGGGGTCATTCAACCGGTCGGCATCGACTTCGGTCTTCTCCACGAACCGGTCTTCGAGAAGGTCGACCGATCGCTGGGAACCGCTGATCGACCCCACGACGTGCGCGCTGTCGAACTCCGACAGTGCGCCGGAGCCACGCAGGGCATCGATCAACTCGCGGATGCGTCGGCGCACGGCGTCTTTCTGCGACTCGCTGCCGCGCCGGCCCACCGACACGCCAACGCGTACGACGCCGTCCTGAGCGAGGACGCGTGCGCCGTCGAGCGCCTGAACCCAATCGCCACCGACGAGCTCACGATTGATGCGGCTCACGGGAATTGCGACATCGATCCTCGAAACACTCATCTCACTGAGAACTTGGTCGAGGTTCTGGGTGAGTACCGGCTCGATACCGACGTCGATGCCGAGCTTGTGTTGGAGGTAGTCCACCAGCCGACGGGCGCGGGGACCGTTGCCGCTCGTCAGCATCGCGACGACGTTGCGCTCGGCGAACTGGCAATACGTCGGCTCCAGCAGGCTCTCGTCGGCGGTCAGCGCGATCGCACGGCGAGCCCCGGCCGCGTCACCGACGCTCGGCAGGTTCTCGCGCCGGACCTTGTCGAGGATCAGCAGACACTGGTCAGCCGTGGTTACCCCGTGGCCGATCAACACCATGCCGTCCGGGCAGCGCCGGTAGCGGTTGAGCCCTTCGGCCTCGGCATGCGCGAGCCGCTTGACGACGCGCTCGGCCGGAAACCTGCCGGGCAACGGGGTGCCGTCGGGTTGAAGCAAGCGCCAGTACTGCACTGTTCGGTTCACCTGCCACCCCCTCAACTGACTGACTCTGGTGCTGACGGTACTGGCACGGTCTGACAAGGGCGGCCTGACGTTGGACGAGTCCTCAACTGGGGGTATGGGGCGGGATTGATTGCTGTAGCGAGCGTGCAGCTTGTTGTGGCGCTCCTGGCTTTCGAGCACAAAAGCCTGCACGTTCGTCACAGTGCGTGACAAGGTAAGGCCGAACCTGGCCTGGCGTGGGTGCGGGTTAGCGTCGTCGACGCCGACGTTATACATGCTTGGGAGTGCCCCCGGCAGGATTCGAACCTGCGACACCGGCTTTAGGAGAGCCGTGCTCTATCCCCTGAGCTACGGGGGCGGGGACCATGGCAGCTTACCGAAACCGTAATGTGCCTGGACACCGAGTTAGCGCAGGGGCAGTTTTGCGAAGATCGGCGTCGTCGGGGTGGATGATCCGGTCCCTGGTTCGACGGTGAACGCCAGCGCTGAGGCATCGCCGAGGTCGGGCAACACAGCGGTGGTCGAGGGTGTGACGGCCGCGGAGTCCATCGTGCCTGCCGACTGCGGACCGGTGTCGCGCATCAACCACATTTGGTAGACGGTTCCGGTCTCCGGCGGCGTGACGCCGTTCATCACGAGCACGCCGGCGTTGCGGTCGCGCGAGAACACGACCGTCGCGGTACCGCCGGTGGGAATCGGACCGGAGACGGTCCGGACGTCGGGCGCGGCGAAGACCTGTTCGGCGGTCGATGGCGTCGCCGAGGGCCGCATGACGATCCCGACGCCGATACCGGCGAGTGCCACGACCACGGCCGCGGCAGCAGCCAGGACGGTATTGCGCCACCGCGGACGGGACGGCCGCAATTCACGCACGTTGCCAGGGCCGACGGCGGCGAGGACGCGGTCGCGCAGATCGGTCGGCGGCTCGACCGCGGTGCTCGCCGCCACTCGGGCCATGGTCTCGCGCACGGCGCGCACCTCGGCGGCGAACTGCTCGGCAACATCCGGCGGTGCGGCGGCCACGCGTCGTTCGATGTCGGCAAGCTCGGACTCCGGCACCGCGTGCAGCGCGTACGGTGTCGCCAAGGTCAGGAGATCGGGATCGCTCGGGCTGGTCATGCCACCCCCAGACAATTTCGCAGGCCCCGGATGGCGTCGCGCATCCGGGATTTGATCGTCGCAAGGTTCGCCGCCAACTGCTGCGACACCTGGCTGTAGGTCAACCCGTCGTAGTACGCGAGGTGGATGCATTCGCGCTGGGCATCGGTGAGCGAGTCGAGACAGTCGGAAACCCGGCGCTGTTCGTCAAGGGTGATCACCGAATCGGCTACATGGTCGGCGGGTGTCTCGACATTGGCCGCGCCGTACCGGGACTCGCGTTGGCTTGCCGCCTGCTCGGAGCGCACCCGGTCCACCGCGCGCCGGTGCGCAAGCGTCATCAGCCAGGCCAGCGGTGAACCCGCGGCAGGGTTGTAGCTGTCGGCGGTGTTCCACACCTGCAGGTAGATGTCCTGGGTGGTTTCCTCGCTGTAGCCCGGATCACGCAATACCCGCGTGACGAGGCCAAACACCCTGGACCGGGTGTGGTCATAGAACGCCGCGAAGGCGTCGACGTCCCGCTGGGCCACTTGGCGCAGCAGGGCGTCGAGGTCCGTGGTCACGATCGGTAGCCTAGCCACCTGGTCCAGCGTCGTCACACTTATCGAAATCTCCGTGACGATGGTACGAAACGCGAAGCGCAAGAAGAGCATTCGACAACACTGGATCGGCCGCCCACTAATTCCCGGGTAGCCAGTTCGTCATGCCGACACTCCTGTTCCACACGAGGTATTCGGAGCCGGCCTCGTCCCGGATGGAAAGTCCTTAACGAAGCTCGCCGATCACTTTCGCGAACGCCTCGGAGTGCGCGGCCTGCACGATGAAATAGCTGATCCCATACGTCTCCCGGAGCTCGCGCAGCCGGTCGGCGATCGCGGTCGTGGACCCGAACAGTACGCCGGGGTGCCGCAGCAGTTGCTCGTCGGGCAGCCCGGGCAGGAAATGGCGCGGGATGGAAAGGTTGGGCATATCCTCGCCGACGGCGGGCATCGCGGTGATGGCGATGTTCAGTTCGAGGCCTGGGAAACGATCTCCGGCGGCGTTGCGCACGAACGCAATTCGTTCCGCGAGCGGATCCCCTTCGACGTGATCCCCGCCGGTGAACCCGATGATGTCAGCCGTCTCGGCGGCAACCGTCAGCAGCCGGTCACCGTTACCCGCGATGAGGATCGGCACATCGGGCAGGTGCTCTTTGACGTGTTCGGTCACGTGGCGCAGATACGCGATACGCTCGCGTGCGCTGGGGAACGGCAGTTCAGCGGCCTCGAACTCCTCGCGCACGTATCCGGCGCCGAGGCCGAGATCCAGCCGCCCACCCGACAGGTCACGCAGCGCCTCGACGTCGCGGGCCAACAACGCCGGCTTGTAGAAGCAGGCGTTGAGAACGAACGTCCCGATCCGCAGCGTGCTGGTCGCGGCGGCTGCCGCCGTCAGGGTCGGGAACGGCGCGGGGGCACCGAGGTGATCCGGCACGTTCAGCACATCGAAGCCATGGTCTTCGGCACGGCGGACGGCGTCGGTGACCTGTGCTTGTGACTCGGCCGTGCGCAGACTCACTCCGAAGCGGAAATCGTTGGGCATCACCCGATCTTATGCACGGCTGCGGAATGTTTGGTGTGGCGAAACTCGGGCAATTCTCAGCCGTGAGCCGTCATCCCACCATGGGCGTCGAAGAAGAGTTTCTGCTCGTCGATCCGGAACATGGCGAACCGGTCGCCCGCAACAGGGCCGTCGCCGACTATGCCTCCAAGCAAGGTGTGAAACTTCAGCTCGAGCTGACGAGCTGCCAAATCGAAACCAGCACTGATGTCATGAGCGATAGCAGTGCGCTTCGCGCCGAACTGATTCGCCTGCGCCGGGTCGCCACCGAGGCAGCAGAGGCCAACGGAGCGCGCCTGCTGGCGGTTGCACTGCCGCCGACTGTGCCCCACAAGTTCCCGATCACCCCGACCCGCCGTTACCGAAAAATCGGCGACCGGTTCGGCATGATCGCCCACGAGCAGGGCATCTGTGGCTGTCATGTCCATGTGGCGGTGCCCAGCCGCGAAGCGGCCATCCACGTGAGCAACCGGATCCGTCCGTGGTTACATCTGTTGCTGGCGCTGACGGCGAACTCGGCGATCTACCGAAACACCGACAGCGGCTATGCGAGCTTTCGTAGCATGGTGTGGACACGCTGGCCGAGCGCGGGACCGCCGCCCTACTTCGATTCCGTCGAACAGTTCGACGCCACCGTCGGAATGCTGCGACAGGCCGGTGCGGTACTCGACGACGGCATGATCTATTGGGACGTGCGCCCGTCGGCCAACTTTCCGACCGTGGAAGTGCGGGTGTCCGACGTGCCGGCCACCGTCGCCGAAACCGTGTTGCTCGCGACGCTGATCCGGGCCAGTGTGATGACGGCGCTCGAAGCGCAGGACAACGGTGAGCCGACACCGCCCGTTACGGATCACGTTCTGCGAGCGGCATATTGGAAGTCAGCCCATGACGGCCTCGACGGTGAGACGATCGATCTGATGGAGAGCCATGCGACCGCTCCGACGCGGGTTCTGCTGCGCGGATTGATCGAGCGGCTGCGACCCGCGTTGGAGGAACTCGGGGAGTACGACATGGTGCGCGACGAGTTGGCACGCATCGTCGAGCAGGGAAACGGGGCGATGCGGCAGCGACGGGCGTGGCGTGCGCGCGGCGACGTCGCCGACGTCATAGCAGAATTGGCGACCGCGACGACGGCTCGTTAGCCGGCCGGGCACCAACTGCGCGCTGCCGCGGCAAGCCCGCCGACCAGAGCCGAGGTCACCGGCGACAGCCCGTCATCGCCGGGCAGCGGGCTGCGCGGACTCAGGCCGCGCACGCGGGAGGGCAGCTCGAGCTGCACACCGTTGGCGCGGTTCACCGGATTGTCGGGGTGCTGGCCGCGCAGTTCGCGGGGGATCGAGTCGAGATCGGTGATGACGTGATAGCCGGGTATGGCGACGTGCTGAGCGACGTGTTCGGCCAGATCTCGGTTGCGCCCACCGGCGAGCAGATGCGTGCCGCGGCCCATTCTGCCGTAGCCATGCAGCGATATCACCGCGTCGACATGGTCGAGAAACTCTGTGAGCCGGTCGGATTCGTGCGGCAAGTACTGGGCTGAGGGCAGATGGTGGGGGTAGTGGTCGGGATGGCGGACGACATACACCGAGGCGTCCGATGCGGCCGCGGCGCGTTCGGCGATCACGTCGGTCATCTGTTCCAGGCCGCCGCCGTGGATTGCCATGAAGCCGAAACGCGAACGCAGCGTGGCGGATTCGACGATGCCGGGCGCCGCGAGGAGATCCGAAAGGGACTCCGGCGCAGGCGAAGTCGACGTGGCGGCGCGTTGAGGCCAGTGCATCGGATCCCACCGTCGCAGGAATTCGATCCAGCGGTGGGGCAGCTCGTGATGAACTGCCCCGGCGAGTATCCGTTCGAGGTAACCCGGACGCGGGGGTCCAGGGTCGACGCGGTGATCGATGTAGACCCACGCCGGCGCCGCGCCGTTGACGGTGTGCACGGTCAACCGGTCACGTCGATATCGGACCGGCACTCCTTCGGCGCTGTCGAGGGCGTCGAGATCGTGATCGGTCACCTGCCAGAGCACTCCGTGCACGTGCGATCCGTCGAACGGCTCGATGGTGGCGACCCCGCGCTGGTTGATGAGCCAGTCGTGGCCGTCCAGGCGCGCCGGTCGGGGATCGACGGCACCCGGGCAGCGTCTGGCCATCTGCGCCACGCACAGATTCGAGCCGTAGGCGAAATACGGGTGAAGCATTCAGCCTGTGACGGTCAGATAAATGAGCACCACGTTCAGCACACTAATCAGTCCGGCCACCACCCAGCCAAGTGCCGTGGTCACGCGATGGTTGGCGTCCGCGCCCATCAGGGCTTTGTTGCTGGTCAGCCGGATGAGCGGGATGAGGGCGAACGGTATGCCGAACGAGAGCACCACCTGGGAGAGCACCAGGGCGCGGCTTGGATCGACGCCGATCGCCAGTATCACCAAGGCCGGGATCAGGGTGACCAGCCGGCGCAGCAGCAGCGGGTAATACCGCTTGAGCAGACCCTGCATGATCATCGCGCCTGCATATGCGCCCACGGACGTCGACGCCAGGCCCGAGGCCAACAGCCCGATCGCGAACAACAGCGCGACGGTCGGGCCCAGGGTGTCGCGGACGGCGGCGTGCGCGCCCTCGATCGAGTCGGTGTTGTCGCGGCCCTGCAGGTTTGTCGCGGCGACCAGGAGCATGGACAGGTTGACCGCACCTGCCACCAGCATGGCGATGCCGACGTCGAAGCGGGTGACGCGCAGCAGCATGCGCCGCCGCGGCCCTGCTTCCGGATGACCGTGGCGGTCGCGGGCGAGGCCGGAGTGCAGGTAGACCGCGTGCGGCATCACCGTCGCGCCGAGCATCGCGGTCGCGAGCAGGATGCTCTCGGCGCCTTCGAAGCGGGGGATCAGGCCTTCGGCGACCGCGCCTGCCGGCGGCGTCTCGACGAACAGACTCGTCAGGAAGCCGATGGCGATCACCAGCAACAGGCCGCTGATCACCCGCTCGAACATCTGCTGCCCGCGCCGGTTCTGTACGGCGAGCAGAAACAGCGACACCACGCCGGTGATGACCCCGCCAACCAGCAGCGGCAGATCGAACAACAGGTACAGAGCGATCGCGCCGCCAACGACTTCGGCGAGATCGGTTGCCATGGCGACCAATTCGGCCTGTATCCAGTACGCGATGCGGCTCGGGGTACGGGTGTGGTCGGCGACGGCCTCGGGCAGTGACCGGCCGGTGACGAGGCCGAGCTTGGCGGACAGGTATTGCACGAGACCGGCCATCGCATTGGCGACGACGATCACCCAGACCAGCAGGAAGCCGAATTGGGCGCCGGCACTGATGTTGGCCGCGACGTTGCCGGGATCGACGTAGGCGATGGCGGCTACGAAGGCAGGCCCGAGCAGCAGCCAGCTTGGCCTGGTGCGCGTCTTGGTGTCTTCTAACAACTAACCCAGCTTCCTATCCGGAAAGGCGAATAGGAAAGTTAGGTTAGCCGAAACCTCGTGTTTGGGCTAGCGGCGGGGGTGTCGGCCGCCGCCGCCGTCGTGGTGGTCGCGACCGCCACCGAAGTCGATCGCGATGCCGGGTAGGTCGTCATAGCAGAGTGCGGCGTACGCCGGATCGCATCCGTACGGAAGGTAGGGGCCGCGTTGGGTGGGAGTTGCGTTGATCTGCACATTGCCGGGGCTTGAGCACCGCGTCGCTCCACCGACATCGGTGCACTGCGGATCGGCTGCCGCCGACGGTGCTCCGACTAGTGCGAATGCGGCGAGTGTCGCGGATGCGCCGACAAGGGTCTTCACGATCTTTGCGACGTTCACCATCCGATGACGATTCCTCCTAGTCCGAATCCCCAGCCGTACCAGGGTCCGTAGTTCATGGCCGGAGGCGACGTGACGATCTGGGTGCTGCCGCCGGTTTGGCATTGAGTGGTGGTCGGGCCGGTGTTCGTGCACTGAGGTGCGGCCGCGGCCACGGGTGCGGTGAATATCGCCAGAAACGGCACGGCCAACGCGGCCGCCAGGTGCCGGGATTTACTTGTCATGACCTACTCCGATCGCTAGACCAAGTCTACGTCCGGAAAGGCCCTGTCAGAGGATGAAGAACTCGTCGTCCCAAGGGAACATGCCGTAGCCGGGCTGGGGCGGCGTGGCGTCGATCTGGACGTTGCCCTCGGACGCGCATTCGGTCGTTTGTCCGCCTTCGACGGAGCTGCCACCGCTCACCTGGCATTGAGGCAGCAGATGCGGCTCTTTCGGTGCACTCGGTTCGGCCGCGGCCAATGGCGCCAAACCGATCGCGGCGGAAGCGCCGCCTACAAGCAAACATCCGGCAAGCGTGGTGAGGCGTAACTTCATCAAAGCGTCCCTTCCCGGGGGTGTTTACCCGGCAGCGTACAGCCCCTTGCCAGTGATCAGTGGTAGATCGAGCGTGGTGCGGATTCCCGGAGCCGCGGCCACCACCGCGGGAATCGCATTGACGACGCGCGACGCGGTGGCCACCAGACCAGCGTGGTTGTGATCGCCATACGGACTGCTCAGGCACAGATCCAGCGCATAGGACGGCTCCCCGGTCAGCTCGATCCGGTATGAGCCACCTTCCTGCGCGGGCTGCGGCCATTCCGGGCAGAGGTCGTCGCGCAGCCGCGTCACGTGCTCGAGCACCACGGCTGCTTTGCCGTCGCGCATGCCACGCACCTCGAACCGCATTGCGGCGGTAGTGCCTTTCGGGATGTGCCCGGCGGCGATGTCGAAATCCTCGGGCGCAGGCACGCGCGTGTGCTCTTCGGTGACCGCATCGAGTTCGATGCCCAGACCCGCGGCGAGTTGCCGCACGACCGAACCCCACGCCAGGCTCAGTACGCCGGGCTGCAGCAGCATCGGCGTTTCGTCGAGAGACTTGCCGAAGCCCATGACGTCGAACATCACCGTCGCGCTGTCGTAAGTCGCGTAGTCGACGATCTCCATGCACCGGATCTGCTCGATCTCCTGGCAGGTTCCGGCAAGGGCAAGGGGCAGAAGGTCGTTGGCGAACCCGGGGTCGATGCCGTTGACGAAAAGGCTCGAACCGCCGGCTTTTGCGGCTTCCTCGATGGGCTTGACGAGTTCGTCGGGCAGAACCTGCCACGGGTACTGAAGGAATACTGCCGCGCTGCCCACCACGTTGATGCCCGCGGCCAGGATGCGCCGGTAATCCTCGAGCGCCTCGGGCAACCGGTTCTCGGCCATCGCGGTGTACACCACGCATTCCGGCTTGGTGGCCAGCACCTCGCCGAGGTCGGTCGTGGCTTTGATGTCGGTCGAAACCTCAAGTCCGGCAAGGTCTCCCGCGTCCTTGCCGGCCTTCTCGGCCGATGACACCCATACTCCGGTGAGCTCGTAGGCCGGGTCGGTGATGAGTTGCTTGAGTGCATGCCGGCCGACGTTGCCGGTACCGATTGCCGCGACTTTGATCGCCATGTATGTCCTTACAGGTCGGGGATGGGCAGGTCGAGGTTGGGCATGGTGAGGCCGCCGTCGACCTCGAGGGTCTTGCCGGTCAGGTAACTGCCGGCGGGGGAGGACAGGTAGACCGCGGCTGCGGCGATGTCGGCCGGATCGCCGAGGCGCCGCATCGGGGTTGCTTTCTCCATCGGCTCACGCAGCTCGTCGTTGGACGCGACGATGTCGAGCGCGGAGGTCAGTATCGAGCCGGGTGCGATCGCGTTGACGCGGATCCGCGGGCACAGGTCGAGTGCGGCCAAGCGCGTGTAGTGGGCCAGTGCGGCTTTCGCGGTGCCGTACGCGACGAACCCGCGCCCGGCGAGGCGGCCCATCGTCGAGGTGATGTTGATGATGCTGCCGCCACCCGAATGTTCGAGCATCAGCGGGACGGCGGCCGCGGTCAGTGCGTGCGCGGTCGACACATTGAACGTGAAGGCGTCGCGCAGATCCTTGGCCGATGTGTTGACCAGTGGCGCGGGCATGGTTCCGCCGACGTTGTTGACGACGATGTCTAGTTTTCCGAACGCTTCGGCCGCTGCGGTCGCGAGCTCGGCGGTGGACTCGGGATGTGCGAGGTCGGCGACGACGATGTGGGCGCGCCTGCCTGCGGCGGCGACCTGTTCGGCGACCTCTTCGAGCTGCGACTGGGTTCGGGCCGCGATGACCACGTCCGCACCGGCTTCCGCGAACGCCACGGCGATCGCGGCGCCGAGTCCGCGGCCGGCTCCGGTGACGATCGCAACTCTGTCGTCGAGGCGGAATCTATCGAGAATCACGTGTGCTCCATTCGCTTGCCGCGCGTCACGGTAGCAGCGGACGATGCGCCTTCGGGCGACTTTCTGAAACATGTTCTAGTTCAGGGTGGCGTGTCGTACCCGTCTGGCATCATCGAATGTATGTTCGAAGAACTCGACGACGCGGCGCTGGCTGCCGGGATCGAGTACGAGACCCGGGCCTCGGCTGCGTCAGACGCACGCCGGCTGCAGATGATCGCCGAGCTGATCGCTCGACGGGTCGCTGAGCAGGACGACGAACTTCTGCACTGGGCGTGTGATTACTGGGATTCCGCGGCCGGCGAGGTGGCGGCGGCGATGAACATCGGGCACCGTGCAGCTTCGCGGGAGATGCTGATCGCCGTGGCCCTGCAGGAGCGGTTCCCGCGGGTGGCCGCACTGTATGCCCAGGGCCGGTTGAGTTCTCGGCTGATCTCGACGATCACATGGCGGACTCGGTTGATCGAAGATGCGGAGACGCTGCAGATCATGGACGCTGCGCTGGTCGATCGAGTCGCCGAATGGGGACCGCTGTCGGTGGAGAAGCTCGAACAGTCCATCGACGCATTGATCGAGCGCCACGATCCGGAGGCCCTGCGCCGCACCCGGGCCGCCGTGCGGGACCGCGACGTGTGCTTCGGTAAGCCGGACGACGCCACCGGCACCGTGTCCCTGTACGGCAGATTGTTGGCCACGGATAAAGCGGCATTCGAAAACCGCCTCGCGCACATCATCAGCGGTGTGTGCGAGAACGATCCACGGACGCTCGGGCAGCGGCGGTCCGATGCGATGGGGGTGCTGGGCGTCAACGGGGACCGGCTCAAATGCCAGTGCGGGCAACCGGACTGCCAGGGCGCCGATGTGGTTGATGCGCGCGCTGCCAACACCGTGGTCTACGTGTTGGCGGAACCTGCCGCGCTCGACGCCGAGCCCGATCCGTACCTGTCAGGTGACGACGGGTCGAATCCCATTCCGCGCGATGAGCCAGCCCGCAAGGCGAAAAAGCCGGCCAGTGCGGTGATCATCGGCGGCGGAGTGGTGCCTACACCGTTGTTGGCTCAACTGATCGCGTGCGGGGCCAAGGTCCGGGAACTTGCGCAACCCTGCGGTGAGCCAGAGCCACGCTATCGGCCTTCGACAGGGCTGGCCGCGTTCGTGCGCATGCGGGACATGACGTGCATGTTCCCCGGTTGTGACCGCCCCGCGGTGAAGTGCGACATCGATCATTCGGTGCCGTATCCGGCCGGGGTGACCCACCCGTCAAACACCAAGTGCCTGTGCAGAATTCATCACCTTCTGAAGACTTTCTGGCATGGCTGGGTAGACCGACAGCTACCGGACGGAACGGTCGTGTGGACCACGCCGAGCGGCCGGACGTACACCAAGAAGCCGACGAGCCGGTTGTTCTTCCCGCAGTGGGACACCACAACTGCGGCATTGCCGCCGCCGCGAGGCAGACCCGTTGCCAGCGATCGCGGTGTGATGATGCCGCGGCGTGCGCTCACGCGCGCCCAACGAGAAGCACGCCAGATCAAGGCGGAGCGTGCACTCAACAAGGCTTATCTTGCCGAAGGCAACAAACCGCCGCCGACGTAGCGGATCGGGCGCACAATTGGAGAGTCCGCATCAACGTGGGGAGCCACGATGAACGATCATGCCGGTCAGCACAACGTCGACTTTTTCGGCGCCCTCTTCGAGACGTACTTCAGACCCACGATCGACGAGTACCCGGGCACCGGGGCCGCGTTGATCCATCGGTTGATGACGTCCACCGATGACATACAGGACCGGTTGGCGCAAGCTCGGCATGCCGCGCTGGCGTGGAGCGAGGGCGAGCCCGGGTACACCGGTATGACCTCGGAACTTTTTGTCATCACGCAGTGCGGGCTGATGTATGCCGCGTGCTTCGGCGACGCCCGCCATCCGCATTACTACCTCGCGACACCGGATCGGTTGTTCGATCCGTTCGTCGACCAAGTCGAAGGCGTCCGGCTACAGCCGGGCGAAGTGGTCGCGGTGGACCGGCGATGCAGTCACGATCTGGCAGCCGCCCATCCCATGGACGCGGCGCTGCGCCGGATACTCGATGAGCACGAGGCGCTCCGCGTCAACGTAAGTGGTTAGCTCAGGACTTCTTGGCCGCTGACTTCTTCGCGGGAGCTTTCTTGGCCGCGGCCTTTTTCGCCGGCGCCTTCTTGGCCGCGGCCTTTTTCGCCGGCTTGGACTCCTTGGCCTCACTGTCGTCCGAACCGCCACCGCGCCGAGCCTTCACGCTGGCTTCGAGCTTGGCCAGCAGGTCTGACACGTCCTCGGTCTCGTCGAGCTCGGCCGGCTGCTGCTCTTCGACGGCGAATGCTTCGCCGCCTTCGAGTTTGGCCTGCACCAGCTCGTGCAGCTGTTCTTGGTAGTCGTCGCGGAACTGGTCGGGTTTGAAGTCATCGGTCATCGACTCGACCACCTGACCGGCCATCTTCAGTTCGGCCGGCTTGATCTGAACTTCCTTGTCCAGCACCGGGAAATCGGGGTCGCGGATCTCGTCCGGCCACAGCAGCGTGTGGATCATCATGACGTCGCGCTTGCTGAAGTCCTTTACCCGCAGTGCCGCGAGCCGGGTCTTGTTGCGCAGCGAGAAGTGCACGATCGCGACGCGATCGGTCTCGGCGAGCGTTTTGGCCAGCAGTACGTAGGACTTGGACGACTTGGAGTCGGGCTCAAGGAAGTAGCTCTTGTCGTACAGCATCGGGTCGAGCTGCTCGGCGGGGACGAACTCGACGACCTCGATCTCGCGGCTGCGTTCCTCGGGCAGGGTGGCGATGTCCTCGTCGGTGATGATCACCATCTGACCGTCGTCGGATTCGAAGGCCTTGTTGATGTCGCGGTATTCGACGACCTCGCCGCAGACTTCGCATACGCGTTTGTAGCGGATGCGCCCATTGTCCTTCGCGTGGACCTGATGGAACTTGATGTCGTGGTCTTCGGTCGCGCTGTAGACCTTGACCGGCACGTTCACCAGGCCGAAGGCGATCGAACCCTTCCAGATGGATCGCATATGGCCAGTATGGCGTACGCGTCAGCCCAGGCCGACGGCTTTGCCGCCGGGCGCGTTGGCGGGCCCCCCGAGTCCGACCGTGTCGACGGGGCGTTGAGAACGACGTCGAATGACGATGGCGTTCCCTCGCAATGTCACCGAAATGTTCGGCATTGCATTCAACAGAGCTGCTTCTGAAGTAGCATCCCGCGCATAGCGGTCGAGCGCGGGTATTGACAGTGGAACCCGTTCTAATACTGACCCCAGCGTTGCTTTCGCTTTGAACAAAATATGGCCGACAATTGGCCCTTGGCAGGCGGGTGATATGGACAGTGTCGAGTTCGCCGTCGAAACCGGCGTCACGTTGCCGAACCTCGGTGAGGACGAGGTGCGGTGCTGGCAGCATTTCCTGGAGTCGTCGTCGTTGTTCTTCGAAACGCTGAATCGCGAGTTGATGGAAGTCCACAACCTGACGCTGTTCGATCTCCAGTTGTTGGACTTGCTTTCCAAGTCCGAGGACGGGTCGGCCCGGATGGGTGATGTCGCCGAGGTGCTGATGCTGCAGCCCAGTCGGGTGACTGAACAGATTCGCCGGCTCGAAACGCACGGACTGGTGGTGCGTCGCGCCAGCAGGCACGACCGCCGAGGTGTCATTGCCACCGTGACCCGGAAAGGGCGAGAGCGTCTCAAGCCCGCCGCGGTGACTTATGCACGGCTCGTCCGAAAGTACTACCTCGGCCAGATGACCCGCCAGCAGATGATTGCTCTGGGAGAGAGCAGCCGGCGGATCGCGGTCGGATTGAAGTCTCACATGACGGCCAAAATCGGCCGGATCTGAGTTGCTGCTTACAGGTTCCTAGGCTGAGTGAACACGTTTCAATTGACGGCGTGTTTATTTTTGCACTGAAATTGTCCGCCACTGTCAAATGTGTGCCTCGCGCCATTCGCGGATGGCGTGAGCTGCGATTTTTGAATCCATTGACGTTGCAAGGGCTGGGCTGTCCCGGCCAGTTCTCCGCAAGAGATCTCAACGTCAGGATTACTCAGGTTTTTCTCAGGTAGCTTTTGCTTTGCCCGGGCTCACATCCATCCACCATGAAGGGGATAAACATGGAAGTAGCGGCTCGCTCATGCCTGATGGCCGGGGTCGCCCTTGTCGGCGCCGGCGCCATCGCGGTAGCACCGATCCATCCGGTCCTGCCGGCAAGCCAAGCCCCGGCCGTACCATCGTCATCAGCGTCGGTTGAGCTCAACGCCCTCGTCAACCCGATCGAGTTGTGGGCCGAGGTCCTGAGCACGACGGCGACCAACGTCGGCAGCATCGCCCAGACGGTGCTGGAGAACCCTGCTCCGATCCTTGGCAAAATCGTCGGCAATCAGCTGATCACCGCCCAGGTATTCGCATCCCTCGCGAGCACATTCGTCAGCGGCTTCGCCGACGGAGTGGGTCTGATGCCGCAGCAGATCGAGGATTCCATCCGCGCAATCCTGGCAGGCGATATCTACCAAGGTTCGATCAATCTGGCGACCGCCTTCCTAGCTCCGATCGTGCGGGGTGCGTTCGGCGCGCTGAACCAACTTCCCGATCTCATAGCCGTGCTGCAGAACCCATTCGTCAACACGGCGGCAGTCATCGAAACGGCGATCACGCAGGGCATCCTCAATGTCGGATTCCCGCTGCTGACGCAGGTGCTCGCGCCGGTTGGCCAGATCGGCCTCACCGGACAGGCAATATACGACGGGTTGCAGGCGAACGACTTCGAAGCGGTTGCCAACGCCATCATCAGTTTCCCGTCGGACATGGTCAACACCATCGTCAACGGCAATCCCGAAATGGGCTTCCCGGGACTCATCGGCGCTGAGTTCGGCCTCGTACCCGGTCTGCTCGCCTTCGGCCGGGCGATCGCCGACTCCATCCAGCCGCCCGTGCTGACCAGCCCGCCCTCGGTCAGTGCAGCACCTGATCTGAACGCCGTAGCTGTCACCCTCGACACCAGTGAGGTCGAGGATGCTCAGGACGGTTCGGCCGATGGGCTTGCCGCAGATGCTGGCGATGCTGCCGCCGAAGACACCGGCACGGGCGATTTTGCCGGTGACGTGGCCGGTGACGTGGAGGGTGACGTTTCCGGTGGCGAAGAGACAGAGCCACCGGCTGCGGAGGCCGTCAAGACCAGCCCGCTCGCCAAACTCGGCAAGCTCAACTCGAACCGCCAGGACCGGGCTGCAGCGGCGGCCAAGTCGTTGGGCGATGACGTCGGCAAGGCCGTCAAGAAAATCGGTGATGACGTCAAGAAGGCGCTCGGCGTGAAACCGAAGAAGGAGAAGAAGGATCAGAAGGCCACTGCTGACGCCGGGGCAGGGGAGGAGTAACCGCAGAACGCGAGTCCAGCAGACCCCCGGAACCCGGGGGTCTGCTGCTGTCGAAGTGACCCCGAATCCGAGGAAATGGCGGCCAATCTTTTTCTGGAAGAAGCCATTTCGTCGTACCCGATGAAGGCGGCGACCGGCTTCAGTCTTCTGCGGCTGCGGTCAGCTCCTCTCGGTCGGGCAGATCGGCACCCGCCCTCGCGACCGTCAGTGCCGACGCGAGCACCGCCGTCGACAACACGTCCTCCAGTGCATCGGCGCTGATTCGAGCCAGGTCCCGTCGACGATCCGAGCCGAGCAGTCCACGCGACCAGAGCGCGTCGATCAACCCGGTCATGAATGCGTCACCAGCGCCGACCGTGTCAACCACCTGCACCGGTCGCGCCGGAATCCGCACGATGCCCGCGGCACAGGCCGCGAACGCGCCCTGATCGCCCATGGTCACCGCGACGATCGAGGGGCCCATGCTCAGCCACGTCTTGGCGATCTGCTCGGGATCGCGGCGCGGATCGAGCCACCGCAGGTCCTCATCGCTGGCTTTGACCACATCCGCCCGCTCGACGAGGCAGTCGATGCGGCCCCTCGCGGCTTCGTCGTCGGTGATCAACGCCGGGCGCACATTGGGATCGAATGTGATGGTGGCCGACAGGTGGTATGCGTCCAGCAGTGCGGCGGTGGCGCGACAACCGGGTTCGAGCACGGTCGCGATGGAGCCGGTATGCGCGACGAGCGGGGGCGCCACCTCAGGTGTCCCCGCCAGCTGCCAGTCGATGTCGAACGTGTAGCGCGCCTGCCCGGTGGCATCGAGCACGGCCCGTGCCGTCGGCGTGTGCTTGGCCGACAGGCTTCCCGAAACCAGCTGAACCCCTGAGGCTTTGAGGTAATCGACAATGCGTTTGCCGCGGTCGTCCTGCGCGATGTGGGTCAGGAAGTCAACATCGCGACCCAATCTGGACAGTCCGACGGCGACGTTGAGCGGGCTGCCGCCGACATGCTCGCCGCTGATGCGGCCATCACGCTCCACGATGTCGATCAGTGCCTCACCGATAACCAGGGCCCGGCTCATGACCTCAATGATTCCAGGGTGGCCCGGGCGCCGTGGCGGTGTAGCGAATCCAGGGCCCACAGATAGTCCTCGACGAAGCGCGGTGCCGAGGCTAGATCGCCGAACAGCGTGGTGTTCTCGATGAACGCCGTCGGGTGTTCGCGCTGGGACCGGGCCAGCGGTACGAGCGTGTCGGCGAGCTGGTCCTGCACGTCGATCGGCTCACCCTGCTCGTCGATACCCTCGGCGTAGCGGGCCCAACTGGCCACGACGGCCGCCGACAGTCGGACCGGTGCACCGGTCTTGAGGTTCTCTCGGATGACCGGCAGCAGCCATTTCGGGATCCGGTCGGACGAGCCGAAGCACAGGCGCGCGATCGTGTCGCGCACACCGGGGTTGGCGAACCGTTCGATCAGCGTGCGCTTGTAATCGGCGAGATCGATCCCGGGTACCGGTTGAAGCGTGGGTGTCGCTTCGGAATCCATGTAGGCCAGCAGGAATTCGGCGAACAGCGGATCGCTCGCGGCGTCGTGGACCAAGCGGTAGCCGGCCAGGTAGCCGAAGTAGCACAGGGCCTGATGGCTCGCGTTGAGAAGCCGGAGCTTCATCAGTTCGTAGGGCGTGACATCGTCGACCAGCATGACGCCGGCGTCCTCATAGGGCGGACGTCCGCCGGAGAATGAGTCCTCCAGAACCCACGATGTGAACGGTTCGGCCACCACCGGCCACTGGTCGGCGACACCGAATTCACCCTCCACGGTGGCGATCACGTCGGGTGTGGTCACCGGCGTGATCCGGTCGACCATGGAGTTGGGGAACCGGACGTTGGTCGCGATCCAATCGCCCAGGCCGGGATGGCGCTGGTCGGCGTATGTGGTGAAGGCGTGGCGCGCGACGTCGCCGTTGCCCTCGATGTTGTCGCACGAGACGATCGTCGGCGCCTCATGGCCGCGGTCGCGGCGCCGGGACAACGCCTCGGCCACCAGGCCGAAAACGTTGACATCATCTGAAACGGCGGCGCCGGCCGATTTGGCGGCATAACCGCCCTCGGTGATGGTCAGCGAGACGATCCGGGTCGACGGGCTGGCCAGCAGTTCGATGACGCCATCCGGATCGTCGGGCGCGAAGCGGTAGTCGACGATCGAGCCGATGACGCGCGCCTCACGCTTGCCGTCAGGATGCACCAACATGAGCGTGTAGAGGCCGTCCTGCGCCGCCATCACGTCAGCCATCTTCCGATCGGACGGCAGCACGCCGACGCCGCAGATTCCCCAGTCGGTGGCCAATCCCTTCTCCAGCAACCGATCGACGTACATCGCCTGATGGGCCCGGTGAAAACCGCCGACACCGAAATGGACGATGCCGACCTTGATTTCGTCGCGGTTGTAGCTGGGACCAGGAATGGGGAGTTCCGGGAGCGTCGAAGCGGCCAGCTTTATCGGGGGTGTTGTGTACGTCACATTCCTCATGTTAGCGTGTTGAGCATCTACTCGCGACCCTGAGCATCTGCTCATAGTGGAAGTGGTGACAGTGACCGGACCGACGCCCGAGGATCTACGGCTCGCCCTACGTGCGGCGACGCTGTACTACCTCGATGGCCTTACGCAGGCTCAGATCGCATCGCGGCTGGGAGTCTCCCGGCCGACGGCTGGCCGGCTCGTGGCCAAAGCGAAGGCCAACGGTCTGGTGCGCATCGAGGTCGTGGTGCCGGCTGACATCTCCGACGACTTGCATGCCGAGGAGGAACGCGAACTGGAACGGCGGTTCGGGCTGACCGAAGCTGTCGTCGCCAGCAATGCGAGCCGGGCCGGGGCCGCGCTGCTGATGCGCCGGATCGGCGCCGACGAGGTGCTCGGGTTCACCTGGGGGCCTGAGCAAGTTGGCGTGGCGGGCGCGCTTGTCCCCGGGGTCGCGAGCTGCCGCGCGGTCGTGCAGCTAGACGGCGCCATGTCGACCGCGGCGTACCAAACGGGTACCGAACAAATCTTGACTCGCTGTGCCGACACGTTGCGCGCTGACCCCTTCCGGCTGCCCGCGCCGCTGTACGCCGATCCGGCGACCGTCGTGTCGATGCGCGAGGATTCGGTGATCTCGCGAACCCTCGACGCAGGCAGGCGCGCCGACGTCATGTTGTTCGGAGTCGGTGCGGTATCGACGTCGACGACGCTGTTCGAGGGCAGCTTCCTCGATACCCGGATGCTCGACGAACTCGTGTCGCTGGGTGCCGTCGGCGAAATCGGTGGCCGCTTCTTCAACGCCTATGGCGAACCCGTGCACGACGAACTGCAGCAGCGTGCGATGTCGGTCCCGCTGGAGGACATCCGGACCTGCGAGAAGACCATCCTGGTCTCCGGCGGTGCGAGCAAACACCACGCGATTCTCGGGGCCTTGCGCGGCAAGCTGGCTCGCCTGCTCGTCTGCGATATCGACTGCGCCCGTTGGCTGTTGACCCAATGAGAGGTGAGTACAGGTGAAACCGTTGAGAAGATTGGCGGCCTGCGTCGCGGCCGCGGGATTGCTGACGACGGCCGGTTGCGCGGGTGCGGGCACACTCGGCGCGACCGACCAGACGGTGACCATCGCCATGGTCTCCAACTCGCAGATGACCGACGCCCGGTCGCTGGCGGATCGCTTCGAAGCAGACAACCCCGACATCAAGCTGCGGTTCGTCACGCTGTCGGAGAACCAGGCCCGAGCCAAGATCACCGCCTCGACCGCAATGGGTGGCGGCGAGTTCGACGTGGTGATGATCAGCAATTACGAAACACCGCAGTGGGCCGAGAACGGCTGGCTCGTCAACCTTTCGGACTATGCCCGCAAGACGCCCGGTTACGACGAGGACGATTTCATCCCGTCATTGAAGGAATCGCTCTCCTACGAGGGCAACATGTACGCGGTCCCGTTCTACGGCGAGTCGTCGTTCCTGATGTACCGCAAGGACCTGTTCGAGCAGGCCGGCATCGACATGCCGCGCAACCCGACCTGGCAGCAGGTTGCCGACGCGGCGGCCAAGCTCGACAAACCCGGCGAAATGGTCGGTATCTGCCTGCGCGGCAAGCCCGGTTGGGGTGAGGTGCTGGCCCCGCTGGACACCGTGATCAACACATTCGGCGGGCGTTGGTACGACATGGACTGGAACGCCCAGCTGACCAGCCCCGAGGTGCAGAAGGCCGTCGACTTCTACGTCAACCTGGTTCGCACCCACGGTGAACCCGGCGCGGCAACAAGCGGTTTCGGTGAATGCGCGACACAGTTCGCCCAGGGCCGCACGGCGATGTGGTACGACGCCACCTCGGCGGTGTCGGTGCTGGAGGATCCGGAATCGTCGAACGTGGTCGGCAAGGTCGGATATGCGATGGCCCCGACGGTCGAGAAACCCAACTCCGGTTGGCTCTACACCTGGGCGCTGGGAATCCCGAAGAGCAGTGACAAGCCCGACGCCGCATGGAAATTCATCTCGTGGATGACCGACAAGAACTACATCAAGTTGGTCGGTGAGGAGTTGGGCTGGGCCCGGGTGCCACCCGGTAGCCGGCTGTCGACCTACCAGATCCCCGAATATCAGGAAGCGTCAAAGGCATTCGGTCAGGTCACCCTCGACTCGATCGAAGGCGCCGACCCGGCCAAGCCCACGGTGCAGCCGGTGCCCTACACCGGTGTGCAGTTCCTGGCCATTCCGGAATTCCAGGATCTCGGAACCAGGGTGAGCCAGCAGATCAGCGCCGCGATCGCCGGGCAGAAATCCGTCGGCGACGCCTTGGAGCAGTCGCAGAAATACGCAGAAGTCGTCGGCCGGACCTATCAGGAGAAGCCATGACAACCACGGAGGCGAGAGACCAGACCGAGGCTGCTGAGGCCGCCGAACACGTCGCCCGCATCAAACAGAAGCAGGATCCCGGGGTTTCACGCGCAGAAGGATGGCGTCGCCGCGGACCGCTGCTGCCTGCGCTCATCTTCATGATCGTCGTCACCCAGATCCCGTTCCTGTTCACGCTGTACTACTCGACGCTGTCGTGGAACCTCGTACGACCGGGCTCGCGCGAGTTCATCGGGCTGCAGAACTATTTCGACGTCATCGGTGACAGCACGTTCTGGCAGGTCGCGATCAACACCGTCATCATCATCGTCGCCACGGTGCTGATCTCGGTTGTGCTTGGACTGATTCTCGCGCTGCTGCTCGACCGGGTGTTCCTGGGGCGCGGCGTGGTTCGCACCCTGCTCATCACGCCGTTCCTGGTGACGCCGGTCGCCGGCGCGCTGATGTGGAAGACCGCGATGCTCGACCCGGTGTTCGGCATCGTGAACTGGGTGCTTTCGCCGTTCGGCGTGGAACACGTCGACTGGGTCAGCAGGTTTCCCTTGCCCTCGGTGATCCTGGCCCTGGTCTGGCAGTGGACCCCGTTCATGATGCTGCTGATCCTCGCCGGCCTCCAGTCGATGCCTCGCGACATCCTGGAGGCTGGCCGAGTCGACGGTGCGGGAGCGTTCCAGCTGTTCCGCGAGCTGACGCTTCCGCACCTTCGGCGGTTCATCGAGCTGGGCACGGTGCTCGGCGCGATCTATCTGGTCAACACATTCGACCAGATCTACATGATGACGCAGGGCGGGCCCGGCACCGCGAGCGCGAACCTGCCGTTCTACATCTACCAGCGCGCGTTCCTCGGCTTCGACATCGGCCAGGCCGCCGCGATGGGCGTCATCGTCGTGATCTTCACGATGATCATCGCGAGCTTCGCACTGCGACTGATCTTCAAATCGTTCACCGGCAAGGAGGAGGCGGCCTGATGAGCACCGCAACGGCAACGGCGCCGGAGACGGCGCCCGAGAAGGCAAAAGTCAAGCGCCGCAAGTTCGATCCGTGGGGTGTCGTGGCCTGGATCGTCGGACTCGGGTTTTTCTTCCCGGTGTTCTGGATGGTGCTGACCGCGTTCAAGCAGGAGGTCGACGCCTACACCACCACGCCCAAGCTGTTCTTCGTACCGACGCTCGACGAGTTCAAGGCGGTATTCGACCAGGGGGTCGGCACGAGCCTGCTCAATTCGCTCTTCGCCACCACGGTGTCGACGATCCTGGTGTTGGTGCTGGGCGTTCCTGCCGCGTTCGCGTTGTCGCTGCGGCCCGTGCGCAAGACGAAGGACGCGCTGTTCTTTTTCATGAGCACGAAGATGCTGCCGATCGTCGCCGCGATCATCCCGATGTACGTGATCGTGTCGAATATCGGTCTGCTGGACAACATCTGGGCGTTGATCATCCTGTACACGGCGATGAACCTGCCCATCGCGGTGTGGATGATGCGGTCGTTCTTCCTCGAAGTTCCCGGCGAACTGCTGGAGGCGGCAAGCCTCGACGGTGCCAGCACGTGGCGCTCGGTGCGCGAGGTGATCCTGCCGCTGGTGTCACCCGGCATCGCGGCCACCGCACTGATCTGCGTGATCTTCGCGTGGAACGAGTTCTTCTTCGCAGTGAATCTCACTGCGGTGCAAGCTCAGACGATGCCGGTGTTCCTGGTCGGCTTCATCGCGGGCGAGGGCCTGTACTGGGCCAAGTTGTGCGCGGCGGCGACGATGGCCGCGCTTCCGGTGGTTCTGGCGGGCTGGATCGCCCAGAACAAGCTGGTTCGTGGACTGTCGTTCGGTGCCATCAAGTAAGGGGATAACACTCATGGCTGCAATCACTTACCGCAACGCCTCGTGCATCTACGAGGGCTCGGACAAACTCGCGGTCGACTCGCTCAACCTCGACATCGCCGACGGTGAGTTCGTCGTGCTCGTCGGCCCCTCCGGATCCGGGAAGAGCACCGCGCTGCGCATGCTGGCCGGACTCGAGGACATCGACGAGGGCAGCATCGAGATCGGCGGCAAAGACATGGTCGGCGTGCCGTCCAAGGACCGCGACATCGCGATGGTGTTCCAGAATTACGCCCTGTACCCGACCAAGACCGTGGCCGAGAACATGGGTTTCGCGCTCAAGCTGCGCGGGGTGCCCGCCGCCGAGCGGCGCCGCAAGGTCGAGGAGGCCGCCAAACTGCTCGACCTGGAGCCGTTCCTGGACCGCAAGCCGGCCAAGCTTTCCGGCGGGCAACGTCAACGCGTCGCGATGGGCCGCGCGATCGTGCGCGAGCCTCAGGTGTTCTGCATGGACGAGCCGCTGTCCAACCTCGACGCCAAACTGCGCGTGCAGACGCGGACCCAGATCGCGGCCCTGCAACGCCGGCTGGGCACCACCACGGTCTACGTCACCCACGACCAGGTCGAGGCCATGACGATGGGCGACCGGGTCGCGGTGCTGCGTAACGGCAAGCTGCAACAGTTCGCGTCGCCGACCGAGCTGTACAACAAACCGGCCAACGCATTCGTGGCCGGGTTCATCGGGTCGCCTGCCATGAACCTGGTCACGGGGCCGATCGTCGCCGACGGCGTGCGTATCGGCGACGACGCGACGCTTCGCCTCGAACGTGACCAGCTCACCCTGCTGCACGAGGCGGGTCTGGAAACCGTCACCGTCGGCGTGCGGCCCGAACATCTCCAGGTATCCGACAGCGGCGGCATCGACGTCGTCATCGACCTCATCGAGGACCTGGGCAGCGAGATCTACCTCTACACCCACGCCGGGCCGGACGTACAGATCGTCGCACGTGCCCTGTCCCGCGGCCCCGTCAAGCTGGCCGACAGCATCGAACTGCGCAAGACACCGGAAGGCGTGGTGCACATGTTCCATCCGGAGACGGGAGAGCGCATCGGCTAGCAACCCAGCGGGCGCACGCTGGACCAAGCTGTCGCAGCCGATAGTGGGTATACGTTGACGTCATGGAGCGCTACGAACGGGTTCGCCTGACGAATCCAGACAAGGTGCTCTATCCCGCCACGGGCACCACCAAGGCGGAGGTGTTTGACTACTACCTGGCCATCGCCGAGGTCATGGTTCCGCATATCGCCGGGCGGCCGGTGACCCGCAAACGCTGGCCCAACGGCGTGGCTGAGGCGTCATTCTTCGAAAAGCAGCTCGCATCGTCGGCACCGGACTGGCTCGAGCGCGGAACGATCGTGCACAAGTCCGGGACCACGACCTATCCGATCATCAACACGCGTGAAGGCCTGGCGTGGATCGGTCAGCAGGCCTCGTTGGAAGTGCATGTGCCGCAATGGCGCTTCGCCGACGGCGAGCAGGGACCGGCCACCCGCATCGTGTTCGACCTCGATCCCGGCGAAGGCGTGAGCATGCGCCAACTGTGTGAGGTCGCTCAATCCGTGCGGGAACTGATGGGCGACATCGGGTTGAGCACCTATCCGCTCACAAGCGGCAGCAAGGGCCTGCACCTGTACGTGCCACTGGCCGAACCGATCAGCTCGCGTGGCGCCTCCGTGCTCGCGAAGCGGGTGGCACAGCAGCTGGAGCAGGCCATGCCGAAGCTCGTCACCGCCACCATGACCAAGAGCCTGCGGGCCGGCAAAGTGTTCTTGGACTGGAGCCAGAACAACGCGGCCAAGACCACGATCGCCCCGTATTCGCTACGCGGACGGGACAACCCGACCGTCGCCGCACCCCGAACCTGGGACGAGATCTCCGATCCCGACCTGCGGCATCTGCGTTTCGACGAAGTGTTGCAACGGGTTTCCGACGACGGGGACCTACTGGCAGAGCTCGACCAGGACGCCCCCGTGGCCGACAAACTGACGACATACCGCAGCATGCGCGACGCGGCGAAGACACCCGAGCCCGTTCCCAAAGAGATTCCCACGACCGGCAACAACGACAAGTTCGTGATCCAGGAGCATCACGCCCGCCGACTGCACTACGACCTTCGTCTGGAGCGCGACGGCGTGCTGGTGAGCTTCGCGGTGCCCAAGAACCTGCCCGAGTCCACCTCGGTGAATCACCTTGCGGTGCATACCGAAGACCACCCGATGGAGTACCTGACGTTTCACGGCACCATCCCGAAGGGGGAGTACGGCGCCGGGAACATGATCGTCTGGGATACCGGAACATACGAGGCCGAGAAGTTCCGGGTCACCGACAATCCCGACGATACCCACGGCGAGATCATCATGACCCTGCACGGCAGCCGCATCAACGGCCGCTACGCACTGATCCAGACCGGAGGCAAGAACTGGCTCGCGCACCGGATGAAGGACCAGAAATCGGCAACACCCGACCCGCAGGATTTCGCGCCGATGCTGGCGACGGAGGGCTCGGTCGCCAAACTCAAGGCGACGCAATGGGCGTTCGAGGGCAAGTGGGACGGCTATCGCCTGCTCGTCGACGCCAACCGGGGCCAGCTGCAGCTGCGCTCCCGGCGCGGTCGCGACGTCACCGGTGAGTATCCGCAACTGAAGGCGCTGGCCGCCGACCTCGCCGACCACCACGTGATCCTCGACGGCGAAGCCGTCGCGCTCGACGAGTCCGGGGTCCCGAGCTTCGGCGAGATGCAGAACCGCGCCCGCTCCACGCGCGTCGAATTCTGGGCGTTCGACATCCTGTGGCTCGACGGCCGATCGTTGTTGCGCGCCAAGTACTCCGATCGCCGCAAGATCCTGGAGGCGCTCGCGGCCGGGGGCGGGTTGATCGTGCCGGACCTGCTGCCCGGCGCCGACGGGCCTGAAGCGATGGAGCACGTGCGTAAGAAGGGGTTCGAAGGCGTCGTCGCCAAGAAACGCGACTCGACCTACCAGCCGGGCCGGCGTTCGGCGTCCTGGATCAAGGACAAGATCTGGAACACGCAAGAAGTGGTGATCGGCGGCTGGCGCCAGGGTGAGGGTGGCCGGTCCAGTGGCATCGGGGCACTCATGCTGGGTGTGCCCGGCCCGGATGGCTTGCAGTTCGCCGGCCGTGTCGGCACGGGCTTCACCGAGAAGGAGCTGACCAAGCTCAAGAAGATGCTCGCGCCCCTGCACACCGACGAGTCGCCGTTCGATCACCCGCTGCCGAAGCTCGACGCCCGCGGCGTGACGTTCGTGCGACCGGAGTTGGTGGGGGAGGTCCGCTACAGCGAACGCACCTCGGATCATCGGCTGCGCCAACCGAGCTGGCGCGGGCTGCGGCCCGACAAGACTCCGGACGAGGTGCGCTGGGAGTAGGAGGTCGTCAGTCTGCGGTGACCATGCCCAGCAGAGCGTCGGTCAATTCTTCAGCGGTGGTCTGCCATTTGTCGGTGTGCAAGAGGCCGCTTGCTTCGACGCCGGCAGCGCCGTGCACGCCGGTCAACAGGATGCCGGAGTACTGCGCGGCGTTCTGTTCGCCGACGACCGCGGCGACGATGCCCAGGAATTCCTCGCACATCGTCTGCGCGGCCCGGACCACTGCGGACGGATCGCTTTCGGGTGCGGTGAACATCAGTCGGTAGAGGTGTGGCTGCTCGCGGCTGATCGCGATGACGGTGCCGAGTGCCGCGCGCAACGTGTCGGCGGGGAGTGCACGGGCGTCCGCGCGCAGCGTGCGTAGACGATCACTCAGGCGCTCCCACCCCTCGGCGGCGACAGCTGTCAGCAGGCTCTCCTTGTCTGCGAAATGTCGGTATGGCGCACCACGGCTCACCCCGGCGCGCGCACCCACCTCCCGCAACGTCACCGCGTCGGGACCGCCGTCGTCAAGAAGGGCGCCGGCCTGTTGCAGCAGCGCGCGGCGGGTCGCCGCCGCCGATTCGACTCGGTTCACCCGGCCAGCGTACCGGTTGAGTTGACAATGTCATCTGAAGCGTGTCAGATGACATTGTCAACTGAACTTCTGCCGATAGGGACGCACGAATATGACCGAGCAACAGTCCATCGACTCCGCACGAATTGCGCTGCGCGCGTTGGTCGACGAATACGCATTGGCGTCGGATACTGCCGACCTCGAGCGGTTCGGCGCGTTGTTCACGGCCGATGGTGAGTTCGTCACGTCGGCCCCTGGGGCGGCCGAGCCGGTGACCCTACGCGGTCGAGAACAGGTGAAGTTCGGCCCGAGCGGAAATCAGATGTTCGAACAAACCTTCCACGCGGTGCACAACCACATCGTGGATGTCGACGGCGATCGCGCGAAGGGGATAACCTATTGCACGGCAAGGCATTTGCTGCGCAAGGGCGACGAGAGCCTTGAAGTCATTCTTGCTCCGATTCGGTACATCGACGAATATGCGCTCACCGAGGACGGGTGGAAGTTCGCGCGCCGCGAACTCGAATGGACCTGGATCGAGCGCAGGCCCGCGGAGCCGCCCGAGCCGTGGTGGTGACCGATCGCTATCGCAAGCCGCGCCCGATGATGTCCGCCGCCAGGGCAAGCAGTTCGGCGAGTGTGTCGTCATCCTGGCGTAAACCGTCGGCGCGCCACGCGAGGCTGATCACGCCGTTCCAACTCGCCCACAGAACGGTCGCCGCTTTGCGGGCGTCGAGCGGACGGATTGTGCCGGAATGGATCCCCCGCTCGATCGCCTCGACCATGCGCGCGTTCTGTTCATCGACCCGACGCGCCAGGCGTTCGGCGGTTTCCGCAGCGGCCGCGTAGGGGCCCGGTGGCGGCGGGAAGGCGAGCATGCGGAAAAACTCGGGCTGGTCGAGGTAGAACCGGAAATACTGTTCCCCGGCCGCCTCGAGCTGCTCGATCGGTGAGCGATCAGGCGTGTACGCCTTGTCCATGTACTCGCGGTCGACATCGAGGGCGCGTTCGATGACCGCCGCATACAGGCCCGCCTTGGAACCGAAGTTGTTGTAGATCGAGCCGACGGCGACGCCGGCGCGCTCGGCGATCTCGTCGACCGTCACCTCTTCGAACGGAAGGACGGCGAAAACCGCCTCGGCAGCTGAGAGCAGTGCATCAACGGTCCGCTGCTTGCGAGGATCGATCGGGTTGGAGTCGGCCATGGCAATCCCGAACATCCTAGAGCCGATACGAGCTCTCTTGTAATCGTTGCAACAAGTTGGCCGCCGCGGTACCGTCGAGCGTGGACTTCTTGTAATCGTTGCAATAGTTGGCCTGAGGACGAGACCGTGGACGTCGAAGCGATCGCCGAGAAATACAACGCCGCGTGGAATGCCAACGACTTGGAGGCCATCCTTGGCCTGCAGGGCGAGGACATGGTTTTCCAGTTGCACGCCGCCGGCTTCGAACCGGCCGTGGGCGCCGAAGCCGTCCGCACTCAGTTCGCCTATTTCCTGGACGCTTGGGATGGCCTGCGCTTCGAGGCCCGCGACGTGCGTGTCGCGGGCGAACTCATCGCCAACGAATATCGCTTCAGCGCCACGCTAGTGAAGCCCTTCCCGTTGCAGGGTGACCTGATCGCGCCGAGCAGCCGACGCGTCGAAGCCGACGGCGTCGACGTGATCACCGTCCGCGACGGCCTCGTGCGCACGAAGCACATGTATCTGGACACGCTAGCCATGCGCCGTCAGCTGAGCGGCTAAACCCGATCCGCGGAATACAAAGGAGCCCCGACGATGTCCTCTCCCTCTCATCAGTCCGAGCACGCCGCGCCTGTGCCCGGCGCCGCCGAGTTCGTCGAGCGGTTCACGCACGCATGGGCGCAGATGGATCCGGATGCCTTCACACCGCTGTTCCAGCCCGACGTCCACCTGATTCACCCCATCGAGCGTGACACGCACGGAGTGCGGCAGGCGCGAAACTTCATGGCGCGGACCATGTCTTTGGTGCCGGATCTGCGCTATGACGTCCAGGGTTGGGCCAGTGGATCAGACCACGTCATCATCTGGGGCCGGTTGTACGGCACGATCGGCGGCGGCCCGATCGAATGGCCGTTGGTTGACCGAATCAAGTTGGAGGACGGGCTGATCCGCGAACGCGTCGCGTACTTCGATCCGCTCGTGATCCTTGGCACCGTGGCCAGGCGGCCCAGCGCCTGGTGGCCGTTCGTCCGCGGACAGCTCCGCAGGCTACGCGAACGCTGAGCGTTTCCTGCGTAGTCTGGCGGCATACCCACCCGGCCGGTCGCCAGGATGAGCGTTCCTGAATCGCTCGCATGTCGCGATTCACGATGCCCGGGTAGCGCTTCCCGGGATACCACGGTTGCCGAGTGACCTCGTCGAAACCCGGTATGCCCTGCACATGTTCGAGCATCCTGGCGCGCATGGCAGCGTCCGGCATCGGGCCGCGCGCGGCCGCCATGTTGTCGACGACGTGGTCGGGCACCGACGTCGCCGGGAGCGCCACCGCGACGGCGGGGTGCGAGATCACCCACTTGAGGAAATACTGCGACCAACTCCGAATGCCAAGGTCGGCAACGAAATCCGGAAGTGGGCGATCTCCGACCAACTGATGCAGCCGCCCCTTCTCGAGCGGCATGTTGACCATGACAGTCACGCCGCGGTCCATCGC
Organism: Mycobacterium venezuelense; assembly: GCF_054919535.1. Classification (NCBI taxonomy): domain Bacteria; kingdom Bacillati; phylum Actinomycetota; class Actinomycetes; order Mycobacteriales; family Mycobacteriaceae; genus Mycobacterium; species Mycobacterium venezuelense. The sequence continues at coordinate 42,573 of NZ_JBONDW010000013.1, read as the reverse complement.
GACGGGAAATACCTGCTGCTCGGCACTCCGCTCGGCGATCGAATACCGGGTCTGCACGAAATCGACGTCGCCGGTCCGCACCCAGTTGGCAAGTTGCCCGAAATAGGCTGGGTCGTGATGTGTCACACCGATCCGGCCGATCCGGCCTTCTGCCTTCCAGGCATGCAGGATCGGCACGACCGTCTCGACGTTGACGAGGGAATGGCATTGCATCACGTCGATCGGTTTGGTGCGCGACAGACGTTGCATCGAGGTGTTGAGGCTTTCGAGCGCATGCGATTCGTCCCAGAGATGTCCGCCCGTCGACCAGATCTTGTTGGTGAGAAAGATGTCGTTCTGGATCCCCGCGGGTACCCCGTAGCGTGCGATGTTCTCCTCCGACGTGCCGTACAGCGGTGACACATCGACGACCCGCCCGCCGGCTTCCCAGAACCGGCGCAGGACCTCGACCCGCTGCGCGCGAGCGTCTTCCGCCAAGGCGTCGAAGGTTTGGAACGTCCCCAGCCCCACCGCGGGCAGTGAGATGTCGGATCCAGGGATGTTCGTTCGGATTTGCGTGCCGCTCATTGGTGCCGGCAGCTGATCCGATCCGCCGTCTGACACTGTTGCCAGCACCCCGCCGCCCGCGACGGTCGCTGCCGCCCCGAGCCCACCAATTTGCAGTACCTGCCGTCGTGTTGGCTGCCAAATGCTTTCAGGATCGGCGCAAACGCGCCCGAACACACGGACCGATTGAGTACGCGGCAGTACCTTTGAAGTATGTCGATCGAACTGCGCACCATGCGCTACGTGATCGCCATCGCCGAGGCCGGCGGCTTTCAGCGTGCGGCCGAACAACTGCACATGGCGCAGCCGCCCCTGAGCCGTCAAATCCGGGAACTCGAACGCGAACTCGGCGTCGCGCTGTTCCATCGCAGGCCTACGCGTCTGACGGCCGAGGGGCATGTCTTCGTCAAGCACGCTCGTGCCGTGCTGGCTGAGGTCGAGCGGACGGTGGCCGAGACCCGAGCGGCCGGAGGCGCGGCAGCGGGTGTGGTGCGAGTGGGTTGTGGGCCGATGTCAGGTTCCACCGACATCCCGGCGTTGGTGCACGCGGTCGCGGCCAAGCACCCGGGAGTTGTTATCGAGGTGAGCGAATTATGGGATACCGCATTGTGTTCCGCGCTTGTCAGCGGCGAAGTCGACGTTGCGATCGGATGGCACCTGTCGGTCGGCGGTGAACTGGCGCGCTGCGTTCTGCGGCGCGAGCCGTACGTCGTCGTGGTTGCCGAGGACCACCCACTCGCCGGCCGAACGGCTGTGAAGTTGCACGAGCTCGCCGGCGATACTCTCCGGTTCCTGCCCCGACGGTTCGCGGCGGCGTACTACGACGCGGTGTTGCACGCGGTACGCAGCACGGGCGTCGAATTCAGAGTCTGGGAAAACCCGCTGCCCGGGCTACGTCACTTCGGCGATCTCCACACCGGCGGGTTCAACGTGCTACCCACCTCGATCAGTCGGTCACTGCCCGCCGGTCTGACGTGCCTGACGATCCTCGACGATCTGCCCCCGGCGGAAATCGCGATGGTCTGGCGCCCAGGCGGGGGCAAGGCGGTCGAAGCGGTTGCGGCGACAGCGAGATCGCTGTGATGGTCAGGGAATCAGATCTCGAGACGCGTCGAGCGCTTCCCGCATACCTCGGGTCGCGAGCTCGTCGGCCAGTTCGTTGTCGGCGATACCCGAGTGTCCCTTCACCCAGAACCACTCGACCTGGTGGCGCGCGCACGCGGCCTGCAGCCGCTGCCAGAGGTCGACGTTCTTCACCGGCAGCTTCGCCGCGGTCAGCCAGCCGTTGCGTTCCCAGCCCAACACCCACTTGGTGATGCCGTTGCGGACATATGTGCTGTCGGTGTGGAGGTGCACCACGACGGGTCTGGTGAGTGCCTCGAGTGCCATGATGGGCGCCGTCAACTCCATCCGGTTGTTGCTGGTGACCCCGGAGTCCCCGCCGTACATCTCGCGTACATGCTCGCGGTGGCGCAGCACCGCGCCCCAGCCGCCGGGGCCGGGATTCGGCCGGCACCCGCCGTCGGTGTGGATGATCACCACGTCGTTGCTCATGACTTGTCCCGTGCCTGACCGAGCAGACGAACGGCCCTGGGGCCGACGCCGTGCAGGGCGAGAAGCTCGTCGAGGTCTGCCGGCAGATCAGCAAGGGTGCGATAGCCGGCGTCGATGAGCGCGCCGGTCGCGGGACGGCCGATTTGGATGCCGTCGAACTGCGGTCCGCGGTCCGCGGGATCGGTCATGCGCCGAGAATAGGCAACCGCGTCGAAGAGCCGGCGCCCCGACACACGTCAACGATCGGGAATCGCCGAGATCATCGCGGTCCGGACTGACATGCCGAGATCGCGGTGCCGGAGCGTCGTGATCCGTCGCCCGGGCTGCACCGCGTCCTTGACCGGCCCGGTGCGCTCGCCGAAGAACGACGCTGTCGCGTCGATATCGGCGACGACGTACGTGATGCCCCAGAGGGTCGACGGCCCCTCGCTCGCGGTATCCGGTGAGCCGACGACTTCGAGAATTACCTCCCCGAGCCGGAAGAAGACCTGGCGTATCCGCCGTCCGCCGAGTTCGGCGTCGCGTTCTCGGCGTGGCTCGACGCCGACGGCGGCCAGCGATGCGACCGTGCGGTCGAGGTCCGGGGACATCAGCACCACGTGGTCGATCGCTGTGACGCCGTTGGCGTGCGTGGCCGGCCGGGCTGGATCGGCAGCCCAGTGTGTGGTCGGGATGCCGTCGAGGTCAACCACGCCTCCGGACCCTGGCAGGCCGCCCAACGACCACCCGATGATGCCGCTGCCACGTTCGTGTCCAGCCAGTCGGATACGCACGCCACCGACTCGGCAGACCGGATCGGCATCGACCGTGAAGCCCGCGTGAATCCAGGCGTTCGGTGGATCGGCTACTGCGATCTCGGCGATGGTGACGGTCATGGATGTGGCAGCTTATCCGTCCGCGCTCACTTGCGCGGTGGACGTAAAGCCTTCATCGCCAACCGCATGACCGGTGCGGGCACATTGTCTTTGGCCGACAGTGCGGCATTGGCCGCGCGGGTACGCAGCGGCGTGCCTCTGCCGAACCAACGGTTCAGTGGCCCACCGGATGGCTCGAGATCGACGTGCAGCGGGGGTTTTCCGTCTGCGGCGCCGAGGGCGTGCGCGATGACGATGCGCTGGATTTCGCTGGTTCCCTCGAAGATGGTGTAGAGCTTGGCATCCCGATACCACTTCTCGACGGGATGGTCGGTGACATAGCCCCAGCCGCCCATCGTCTGGATCGCCCGCTCAGTGGTTCTGACCGCCACCTCGCTTGCCGCGAGTTTCGACATCGATCCCTCACCACGGTCGAATGGCACGCCCGTCGCTGCCATCCACGATGCCCGCCATGTCAGCAGCCGGGCCGCGTCGAGCTGCGTCGCCAGGTCGGCGAGTGGGAACGCGATGCCCTGGTTGTCGATGATCGGCCCGCCAAATGCGACCCGGCGATTGGCGTATTCGGTGGCGTATTCCATTGCTGCCCTGGCAATCCCGAGAGCTTGTGCGGCCACCATCGGCCGGGTCTGCTCAAAGGTCCCCAGTGTCGCCGAACCGGAATGCCTCGCGCCTTCGATCGCTTCGCGAGCACGGGCGAGCTTGCGCTCGAGCTTCTCATGGCCGCCGAGCAGGTGGTCGGCCGGAACCCGAACGTCGTTGAACTTCAGTTCGGCGGTGTGCGACGCGCGGCAGCCCAGCTTGTCGAGTTTGCGCACCATTTCCAGCCCCGGTGTACCGCCTTCCACGATGAACAGCGCCTGGCCTTTATGGCCGAGTTGTTCGTCGACCACCGCGTTTACCACGTGCACATTGGCGATACCACCATTGCCGATCCACATCTTGTGGCCGTTGATGATCCAGTCCGCGTCCGGCCCGGAACCGTCGCGCACGGCCCGCGTGCGCAGGTTGCGCACATCGCTGCCACCCTCGGGCTCGGAGATCGCCAGCGCGGCGAGCTTGAGATTGCCCGGAGTGCCGAAGCACTCAGGTGCCCACTGCAGCATCTGTTCCGGCGATGCGGCCTGGCCGATCGCCGAGAGCGCGAGCGCAGGCATGACAATGGCCAAGCCGATACCCGCGCAGCCCCAGAACAGCTCCTCCATGAACATCGGCAGGGAAAGTCCGGTCGGGTCGCCGATCAGATCGCGGTAGAACAGCGGACTATAGAAGCCCTGGGCGGCCGCTTCCTCCAGCACTGGCCACGGGAACTCCTGCCGTTTGTCATAGTCCGACGCGACGGGGCGGATGACCTGTTCGGCGAACTCGTGTGTGCGCCGCGCCAGGTCGTGCTGAGCAACGGTGGGAGTGATATCGAAAGCCATCGACCGGTCGGGTACCCACTGTGACCCGCCCTGAACTCCCGCCTGAAACTCAAGCGGCCGGCGGGCCGGCTTCGGAGATCCGTCGCTTTGCCTCACCCAGCGATATGCGCAGCCGCCTCGCAAGCACCGCAGCGGGGTCGAACTGCGGCGGCGAAGCGGTGGCGGTCGCGACCATCCGTCCGAGCAGCCGTTGCTGAACGGTCGCCAACCGCTTCTCGCCGGCGTGGAGGCGGCTCAGCACCTCCTGTAGCTCGGAGCGCGACAACGCGTGCACGGACAACGCGTCGATCTCTTTGCAGGCTGTTGCCAAATGTTCGAGAGCATCACCGAGGACGTCCCGTTCGGATACCAATATCGAACTCATGTTCGGAACGCTACGCCGACCCCCCGACAACCTCAGCGACGCGGCAATGGGCAGTCGGCGGGCGGCGCCGCGGCCCGCTCCGGCCCGTCGGCCACTGCGCGGTCCGGCAGCCAGATGACGAACGTGCTGCCTTCGCCGAGCCGGCTGAACAGAGTTATGCGGCCCTCATGACTTTCGACGATCTGGCGCGCGATGGCCAAGCCGAGTCCCGAACCTCGACGAGACCCGTTGTCGCCGTTGGACGCGCGCTTGAACCGATCGAAGACGTGGGGCTGTTCGTCGTCGGCGATTCCGGGACCGTCGTCCTGCACGGCGATCCATGCCCACCCCTTGGCGCTACCTCCGGCGACCGTCACAGTCGAATCGGTCGGTGCCAGCCGGACCGCATTGGACAGCAGGTTCGCCACCGCGCGGCCCAGGGATTCGGGGTCGGCGTACACCACCGGCCCGGGGGAGCTGCGGGCGACGACGTCCAGCGGCCGCTCGACGGCGAGCAGACGGTGCTCGTCGACGACATCGCCGATGAACCCGTGTAGATCCACGTTGCGGTCGGCGAAGCTCCCCGATCGCCGTCGCGCCGTCGCCAGCAGATCCTCCAGCAGTCGCGACATCCGCGCGGTCGCACGCGAGATCACGATCAGCGCATGTTCGCGCTCGGCCTCGGTGGCATCGGGATTGGCCAGCACGGCCTCGACATTGGCCTGCACCACCGCGACGGGATTTCGCAGTTCGTGCGACACGTCCTCGACCAGTGCGCGCTCGGCCCGAAACGCCGAGTCGAGGCGGTCGAGCATGCCGTCCAACGTGTCGGCGAGTGCGCGCAGCTCATCGTGCGGACCCGTGGCGCCGATGCGCTGCGACAGGTCGGTGGCGCGCAGACGGTTGGCGGTCGCGGTGATCTGGCCGATGGGCCGGAGCAGCCGGCCCGCGACGATCCATCCCACCAGCAGGCAGATGACGAATATCGCCGCAAGCGCGATCAGCGAGTAATTGCGCAGCAGGTCGAGCGTCGACTGGTTGACGGCCTGCTGGACGCTGCGCAGGTCGGCGGCCTCGAAGTTCTCCCCGGGCCGGTACACCATGGTGCCGTCGGGTTTGCGTTCGAACCGCTTGACCGTCACCGCGTCGAGTGGCTCGGCGTCGATCGTGCGGGACAGCGCGAAGTAGACGCCGAGCAGGATCAGCGCCGACAACGCGAACAACCAAGCAGATGTGGTGATCGCCATGCGAGCCCGAATGGTCCGGGCCCATGCCGGCAGTTTCACGTACTGCTCGCAGGTGAAAAAGGTTGTGCGGCAGGTTCCTTCAACCGGTATCCGCGACCGACGAGCGTCTGCAGCACCTGCTCCTCGTCGCCGACGGTGAGCTTGCGGCGCAGGGTTCCGACCGTGACCCGGACGGTCTGGGTGAACGGGTCGGCGTTCTCGTCCCACACGTGTTCGAGAATCTGTTCGGCGGAGACGACGTGGCCGGGCCTGGTCATGAGGAAGCGCAATACGGCGAATTCCTTGAGCGTGAGATCGACCTCGCGTGGCCCGCGGTGCACCGCCTGGCGGGCGACGTCGAGCATGATGTCGCCCACGCGTAATTCCGCGGACTCGCCACGGACCTCGCGCCGCAGCACGGCGCGCAACCGGGCGGTGAGTTCGGCCAAGGCGAACGGTTTGACGATGTAGTCGTCGGCGCCGGCGTCGAGGCCACGCACCCGGTCGGGCAGGGTGCCATGCGCGGTCAACATCACGATGCGCAGATCACGCCCAGACCGGCAGTCCAGATCGCCGCTGCGCACACGGCCCGCGAGCCGCATACCGTTACCGTCGGGCAGAGTCACGTCGACGAGCGCGACGTCGTATTCGTTGATCCCCAGACGCTCTTCGGCCTCGGCGTGCGACAGCGCCGCGTCCACCGCGTAGCCCTCGCGTTGCAGACCCACTCGTAGCGCGCTGACCAGGCCTTCTTCGTCCTCGACGATCAACACCCGCATGCTCGCCGAGGATAGCCATGTAACGGGGTCGGTGCCTACAACGCTTTCGGTCGGCTTTCGTTTCGCCTTGCGCTGGTTTTCGTGTGCCCCTGGTGAACTGACGTCCATGACCACTGCTGAAACCGCACCCGTGGACGTCAGCGCCGTTGTCGAGCGGGCGTTGTTCGAGATGAAACACGTTGTCGTGGGCCAGGATCGAATGCTCGAGCGGCTTCTCGTCGGCCTGCTGGCCAACGGGCACATCCTGCTGGAGGGCGTGCCGGGCATCGCCAAGACTCTCGCGGTGCGCACGGTCGCCACCGTTGTCGGCGGCAGGTTTCACCGGCTGCAGTTCACGCCCGACCTCATGCCGGCCGACATTCTCGGCACCCGGGTGTGGCGGCCGTCCAGCGAGACGTTCGAGATAGAACTGGGGCCGATCTTCGGCAATCTGATCCTGGCCGACGAGATCAACCGCGCACCGGCCAAGGTGCAGTCGGCGCTGCTGGAGGCGATGGCCGAACGGCAGGTCAGCATCGGCGGCCGAAGCTTCGCGCTGCCGACGCCGTTCCTCGTGCTCGCCACGCAGAACCCGATCGAGACCGACGGGGTGTACCAACTGCCGGAAGCCCAGCGGGACCGCTTCCTGCTCAAGGTCGACCTCACGCATCCCAACGAACTGGAGGAGATGGCGATCCTGGCCCGGATGGGGTCCAAGCCGCCGCAACCGCGCACCTTGGTGACCACCGACGACGTCGTCGCGATGCAGCGCGCCACCGAAGACGTGTTCGTCCATCACGCGGTCGCGCACTACATCGTGCGTCTGGTGATGGCGACGCGCGAGCCCGCCGGCTACGGCGTCGGCAGTATCGCCGGATTGCTCGAATACGGTGTGAGCCCCCGTGGTTCGCTCGGCTTGCTGTCGGCGAGTCGCGCGCTCGCGCTGCTGCGTGGCCGGGACTACGTGCTGCCCGGCGACGTCGCCGAGATCGCGCCCGATGTGCTGGCGCACCGCCTGGTCCTCACGTTCGACGCGGTCGCCGACGGGGTGGATCCGCGTCAGGTGATCGCCGAGGTCATCGACCGGGTGCCCGTACCGCAGATCGCCCCGCGTCACGCCGAACTCGATGAGATGGCGTCATGAGCGCGAACCCCTGGCGCGCACTCGATCTCGATGTACTGCGCCGGATCGACGGCCTGGTGCCCGGCGATCACGAGGGCAGCCGGCTCGGCATCGGAAGTGAACGCGAAGAGGTGGTGCGGTACCAGCCCGGTGACGATGTGCGCCGTATCGACTGGAACATCACCGCGCGCAGTACCGATCTGCACGTCTGGCGGCCCAGAGCCGACAATCAACTCGACACCTGGGTACTGCTAGACACCACCGCGAGCATGGCCTTCGGCACGATCGCCGACGAGAAACGCGAGCTCGCCGCCAAAATCGTCGCGGCGATCGGGCTGCTGACCGACGCCCCGGGCAACCGGCTGGGGGTTGCCACGTTCGGCACCGACGGTGTGCGGTGGCGCCGCCCGGATTCCTCCCGCCTGGCCGCGCACCGCCTCACCCGCGAACTAGCCGACGATGATCAGCGCACCGGACCCGGGACCACGCTGGCCGCCGCGATCGACGAGTTCGGCCGGCGGCGCGATCGACAGGGGCTGCGGATCGTCGTATCCGACTTCCTCGACACCGCAGGCGGTTTCGATCCACCGTTCGATTGGTACCGGCCGCTGCGCCGGCTGGCCGCGCGCCACGACGTCATCGCCATCGAGGTCGTCGACCCGCGCGAGATGGCGCTGCCCGACGTGGGTTCGGTGTTGCTCGTCGATCCCGAGTCGGGGCGGCAGCGCCAGATCTGGACGTCGAACCGGGCCATGCGGCGCCGCTACGAGGATGCCGCAACGGCCTACCGCGCATCGGTGTCGGCGGCCGTCCGGTCCAGCGGTGCCGAGCATCTGGCGGTCAGCACTGGGCGCGACTGGGTGCGCGATCTCGCGCGGTTCATCGCGGCCCGCAGGCGCACGATGCGCCGCCGTAGCCGGGGGACACGCGCGCGATGACGTTTCTCTTTCCCGCTGCGCTGATGCTGCTGGTGCCGGTGGCGCTACTGGCCGTCGGCTACCTGGTGACGCTGCGGCGCAAGCAGCGCTACGCGGTCCGCTACGCCGCACTACCCTTGTTGGACAAGGTCATTCCCGAGCGCCCGCAGTGGCGGCGGCACGTGCCAGCGGCCCTGCTGCTCATCACTCTCGGGTTGCTCGCGCTCACCGCTGCCCGGCCCGAGATGGCGGTCCGGGTGCCGTACGAACGGGCGACCATCATCGTCGCGATCGACACTTCGGAGTCAATGCAGGCCCGCGATGTCGAACCGGACCGATTGACCGCGGCCATCGCGGCGGCAGGCGATTTCATCGATCAGCTGCCGCCCGCCTTCAACGTCGGGGTGATCGCGTTCGCAGGCTCGACAATGGTCGTGCATCCGCCCGACACCGACCACGCGGGGGCCAAAGACAGCCTGCGATCGATTGGCACCTCGTCGCGCACCGCGATCGGTGAAGGAGTTTTCGCGTCGCTCGCGCAGATACGCACCGTCACCGGAGACGACGGAACCGATCTGCCCGCGCATGTGGTCTTGCTGTCCGACGGTACGAATACCAGTGGCCGCAGCCCCACCGCTGCCGCGCGCGCCGCTGTAGCGGCCGGGGTCCCCGTCTCGACCATCGCATACGGCACCGAGGGCGGAGTCATGGAGAGCTTCGGCTATTCGACCCCGGTGCCGGTCGACGCGGAAACGCTTGCCGAGCTGGCGAATACGACGGGCGGCACGGCGTATGCCGCGGCCAGTAGCGACGAATTGGCCGACGTCTACCGCGACATCAGCTCGTCGATCGGCTGGCGTACCGAGTGGCGCGAGGTGACGCCGTTCGTCGCCGCCCTGGCGCTCGTGTTCGGACTCGTCGCGGCGGGGCTCTCGCTGCGCTGGTTTTCCCGGTTGGTGTGAGGAGGAAGTGAAATGACCGATCAGCAGGGGCATCTGGGTGGCCGTGCGGGACGTCGGGCCGGGCCGGAATTCGTGACGCCGCTGCACCGGGCTCCGCCGTCTCGGCCGGTCCCGGCCGCGGTGCCGACTCGGATCCGCTTACCGCCGGCCGCCGAGACGGAGCATGCGCCGCCGATACCGGCCGGACCGCCGGCGCGGGCACCCCGCCGGACCCTGCTGGTGACGGCATGCCTCGTGGCGGGTGCCGTGGCCGGGGCGGGCGCGGGTTTGGTGGCAGGCGGCGCCGATGTATCGACGGTGATACCGCAACAGCCGCCCGCGGCCGCTGGTTCCAGTGCGGTGCCCGACGCGCAGGCCGCGGCGGCTGCGCTGCTGCCCAGCGTGGTGGACATCCGGGCGGGAAACTCCCGGGGGTCGGGCTTCGTGATCGACGACCAAGGTCGGGTGATGACGAACAACCATGTGGTGCAGGGCTATTCGAGAGTATCGGTGGCCTATGCCGATGGTAGGGAGTCGGCGGCCCGGGTAATGGATACCGACCCCGCCACCGACATCGCCGTGCTGGAGGTCGCGGGCTCCGCGCCGGCAGCGGCGGCACTCGGGACGAGTTCGGGCGCTGCGCATCGGGCAGCCCGTGATCGCCGTCGGCGCACCACTCGGTCTGTCGAGTTCGGTGACCGCGGGAATCGTCAGCGCCACCGACCGCACGGCACGTTTGGGCGGGCAGCCGGGACTGCCGATGGTGCAGACCGACGCCTCGATCAACCCGGGCAACTCGGGTGGACCGCTGGCCAATCTGCAGGGCCAGGTGGTCGGGGTCAACACCGCACTCGCGACCGTCGGTGGCGCCGAGGCGGGCAACATCGGGATCGGGTTCGCGGTGCCGATCGACCGCGCGATCGAGGTGGCTCGGCGGATCATCGAAAACGACTGAAAATTGCCTGAGAATATCTGGAATTTTCCGGTGGGTTCCGAAATTGGAGCTTATAGGCGGCAACCGGAAGCAGCGGGACTTACGGGCCGCCAAAGATGAAGGGTTGGGAAAATGAAGAAGTATGCGTTGGCGGCGCTCGGTGCGGGTGCATTGGCCTCGACTGCGCTCATCATGGGTGGCACCGCTGCCGCCGCGCCGACGGAGCAGTCGGTGGAACAGACTGTGAAAAGCCTTGAGACCAGCGGCTATCACGTCATCATCAACCGGACCGGTGCCGCGCCGCTGTCGAGCTGCACGGTGATCGGTGTGCGTCCGGGGCAGACTCACTCCACGAACGACTCGCGGGGTGGCGGCTCCATCAACACGACCGTTATCTCGCAGACCGCCTATGTGGACGTGGCCTGCTGACGGGAATAAGGCGCACCATCAATTTGTTTAAGGCGCTCGAACCGGAAATTCCGGTTCGGAGATAAAACGCGCCTGCAATCGGCCGCACGTTCATATGTGCGGCCGATTGTTTTTGGCTGGATGAGGTTGTCAGCGTTTCCTGCCGAAACCCTCGAAGGGGTTCCAGGACTGACTGTTCTCGACGATGTGCAGGTAGTACGCGTAGTTGGCGGTCGACATCGCGAGTGCGGCGATGCCGAACCCGACCGCGCGGCCGATCGTTTCGGGCACGTTGAGCGCGACCATGACCACCGCTACCGAGACGGCCAAGGCGAGCAGCGTCAGCCCCTTGCGCCACATGCCTTTGACGAAGAAGTAGATCGGGCCGAACAGGAACGCGAGGATGTTGGATGTGAGCCGCAACTTGGTGCCGAACGGCAGGGCACGGTAGGCGGCCTTGGCTAGCGGGGTCGAGTTTGGCAGGCCATAGGTGTCGAAGAAGTCGAACCGCAGGCGCCACGATGTCGAAAGGTGGTCGACCGGTGAGTGTTCGGCCATGGAGTGGCACCTTCCTGTGCGCTGGGCGTCGATGGCTGCATGCTGGGTCGATCCTATGGCCGCCCGACGGCGGTCAGGTGCAGCAGTTTCAGCCTGCGCGGCCCGGCTCAGGCGGTCGCACCGAGGCGCTGCAGCGCCACCGAAACCGTCAGCACAAGCAGCCCGCCGATCGCGAGCATCGCACCGGCCGCCGCGGGAGCGGTGTAGCCGAATCCCGCCGCGATCACGAGTCCGCCGACCCACGCACCCGTCGCATTGCCGATGTTGAGCGCGGAGTGATTGAGCGCAGCCGCCAGCGTCTGTGCGTCGTGGGCGACGTCCATGAGCCGCGTCTGGAGCGCGGGACCGACGGCCGAACCGGCCGCGCCGATGCCGAACAGCACGAGTAGCGCCGTCCACGGATTGTGCGACGCCGGCACGAACACCGCCAGCAGCACGCCGAGGGTGCCCATCGATAAGTACAGCGCGCGGATCACCGAAACATCGGCGAGCCGGCCACCGACGAGGTTGCCGACCACCATGCCGAATCCGAACACCATGAGCGCCACGGGAACCAGGGAACGCGAGAGCCCGGCGACGTCGGTCATCGTCGTGCTGATGTAGGTGTACACCGCGAACATGCCGCCGAAGCCGATCATGCCGACGAGCACCGCGAGCCACACCTGCGGTCGGCGCAGTGCGCCGAGTTCGGTCAGGGCGCTCGAGACGTGCATCGCCCGCAACTGGTCGGGCAGCCAGAACCACAGCGCGGTCAACGTGAGCACCCCGATGATGACGACGAGCCCGAATGCGCTGCGCCAGCCAAGGGCTTGCCCCAGCCACGACGCGATCGGAACACCGAGCACCGTCGCGATGGTCAAGCCCGACAGCACGTGCGCGACGGCCTTGGCCCGGTTCTGCGGGCCCATCAGATGCGCGGCCGCGAGTGCGGCGATGCCGAAGAACGCGCCGTGTGGCAGGCCCGCGACGAAACGCGCGACGACGAGTGTCGGGTACGACGGCGCGACCATGCTCGCCAGATTGCCGAGGGTGAACACCGCCATCAGGCCGACCAGCAGTGCCTTGCGGGGCAGCCGGGCGGTCAACGCGGCGATCACCGGTGCGCCGATCACCACGCCGAGCGCGTACGCCGATATGACGTGGCCGGCCGTGGGCTCGGTGATGCCGAACCCCGAGGCGATGTCGGGCAGCAGGCCCATCGCGACGAACTCGGTGGTGCCGATGCCGAAGCCGCCGAGGGCCAGGGCGAAGACTGCGAGCCACCGCACCGTGGGATCGGGTGCGACGACGGAGGAGGGGCCGGTTGGGCGTTCGAGAGAAGTCGTCATGCGTTGCGGCTTTCCGATGGCTTGGGTGGGCTGAGCTCTCGGGCAGCGTTGGCGAGAACGGCGTCTGCAACGCTATCGGGACTTCTGATGTTCCATCAACTTACTTTTGCATTTTGAATGCGTAAGTGATGGAGGTTACGCTGCAGGTATGTCGACCGTCGGCGACGTCTTTGCCCTGATAAGGCAGCGCCGCGACATCACCCGCACCGAGATCGGCCAGGTCACCGGCCTTTCTCGCACTGCCGTGTCCGCTCGGGTCGCCACGCTCGCCGCGGATGGCCTGATCGTCGAGAGTGAGCAGGCCCCGTCCACGGGCGGACGGCCCGCGACGCTGCTGTCCTTCAATTCCGGGGCCGGTGTGGTGCTGTCGGCGGCCATCGGTCGCAGCCGGACACGGCTCGCGGTGTGCGACCTGGCCGGCGACGTACTCGACCTCGCCGATATCGACCAACAGCCCGAGCTGGGTCCCGACGACCTCATGCCCGACGTGGTCAAGCGCCTCGACGCGATGCTCGCGGGCCACCGCGGTTCGCGTGTGTACGGCATCGGAGCGAGCCTGCCCGGAACCGTCGACCGGGCCCGAGGCGCGAGCCTAGACTCGCCGATCCTGCCCGGATGGGACGGGATCGAGCTACAGACGTATTTCCATGAACTCACTGACGCGCCGGTCGTGGTCGACAACGACGTCAACGTCATCGCCGTCGCGGAGAAACGCGATGACGTCGACGACATGCTGGTGCTCAAGGCATCCACCGGCATCGGCGCCGGCATCATCGCGGGCGGCACCTTGCAGCGCGGTGCGATGAGCGCCGCGGGGGAGTTGGGGCACAACAAGACCCCGGCCGCAGCGGGATTGCCGTGCCGCTGCGGAGATACCGGCTGTTTGGAGGCGATCGCGGGCGGCTGGGCGCTGGTGAGCGCGTTGCGCCAGGACGGCAAGCCCGTCAGCCACCTGCGTGACGTGGTGGCGCTGGCCCACGGCGGCGACGCCGATGCCAGGCGGATGATCCGGGACAGCGGCCGCCACGTCGGTGAGGTGCTCGCGGCCGCGGTCAACCTACTCAACCCCGCCGTACTTGTGGTTGCCGGCGACATGTCCGGCGGCTACGACATATTCGTCGCCGGGCTGCGAGAGACGTTGTACGGCAATGCCACTGCGTTGGCCACCCGCACATTGCAGGTGGTGCCGTCGACCCACGGCGACCGGTCCGGCGTGATCGGCTGCGCCACCATGATTCTCGATGACGTGCTGAGCGCGGAAGCGATCGACCGCCGGTAGCCGACTACACCTTTGCGATCACGTTCTCGGCGAACCACTCGAGGTTGCGGATCTTCTTGTCGAGCGGCTCGGCGTCCTCGCCCATGATGTAGGGAATGCGGAAGCCGACGATCACATCCGTGACGCCCTTGTCTTCCAGGCGTTTGATGCCGTCGACCGTGAACGCGTCGGCCGAGATGACGTGGATCTGGAAGTCGTCCGTACGGGCCGCCTCCGGTTCTTCCTCGCGAAACTTGTTGAGCCGAGCCAACAACTGGTCGAGTTCCTCGGGACTTCCGCCGCCGTGCATCCAGCCGTCGCACCGGGCGGCCCGCCGCAGCGCGGCATCGGCGTGCCCGCCGATCAGGATCGGCACCGGCTTCGACGGTGCCGGTGTCATCTTGGTCTTGGGGACGTCGTAGAACTCGCCGTGGTACTCGAAGTACTCGCCGGTGGTGAGTCCGCGGATGATGTCGATGCACTCGTCCATCCGCTTGCCGCGTTTCGCGAACGGCACGCCCATCAATTCGTAATCCTCGGGCCATGGGCTTGTGCCCACCCCGAGCCCCAGTCGGTTGTCGAACAGCGCATTCAAGGACCCGGCCTGCTTGGCGACGAGGGCCGGCGGGCGGATCGGCAGTTTGAGAACGAAGAAGTTGAACTTCAGCGTGGTGGTCGCCGCGCACAGTGCCGACGCCAAAACGAAGGCTTCGATGAACGCCTTGCCGTCCAGGAACTCGCGGTTGCCGTCGGGCGTGTAGGGGTATTTCGAGTCGGACTCGAACGGATAGGCGACGCTGTCCGGAATGGTCATCGCGTGATACCCGGCCGCCTCGGCGGCCTTGGCCAACGGGATGTAGTAGGTGGGATCGGTCATCGCTTCTGCATAGGTGAACCGCATGACCCCACACTAGAACGTGTTCTAAAACTGGGTGGCTTATTGGTTTGCGCCGTCGGGGTTACGCTTGAAGACTGCATACACCTTTGCGACGGCGGTCGCCGTGAGGGATCGGAGCCACGCCCATGTCGGATAGCCGTCATCAGGTCATCGCTTTGCAGGTCGCCGACCTGATTCGGGATATTCAGCAACATCCGCCGGCCGACATCAACACAGCGCTCACCGAACTTACCGAAAGCGGCGTGACCTACATCCCGGCTGCCCAGCATGGCGGCATCACGATCGCCTCGCGCGACGGCAAATTACAGACCGTCGCAGGTACGAGCCAGATCGCAACCCTTCTCGACAAGATCCAGCAACGGTGCGCCGAGGGGCCGTGCCTCACCGCGGCGTGGGAGCAGCACATCACGAAGATCGACGACGTCGAGACAGAGCAGCGCTGGCCCGCCTACTGCCGCGATACGCGTGAGGAAACCCCGGTCCGATCCGTCATGGCGTTTCAGCTCTACGCCGACAACAAGACCATGGGCGCCTTGAACTACTACGCCGAAGAGCCGTACGCGTTCGATGCCGACGCGATCGAGGCGGGGTTGATCGTCGCGACGCACACCGCGCTCGCCTGGAATCTGCTGCGCCGCGACGAACAGTTCCGCAGCGCACTCGCCTCGCGCGACGTCATCGGCCAGGCCAAGGGAATGATGATGGAGCGCTACAAGATCGACGCGGTGCAAGCGTTCGAGGTGCTCAAACGACTGTCGCAGAGTTCCAACACGCCGCTCGTCGACGTCGCCCACGAAGTCATCCAGTCCGAACACCCCGCGATCGGCTGACCTCTCACAGGCGGTTTTCTGGGCCGATCAGTGCCCACACCGTCTTCCCTGTCGTGGTCGGGATGCTGCCCCAGGCGCGGGTCACCGCGGCCACAACCGCCAGGCCCGATACCGCGATGGCACCGTGGTACGCGTCCTCGTGCCGGAGGGCGGGAGCTTTACTGCGGTCTTCGACCGCGATCGCCACGGTGTCTCCTCTGCTCTCCGCGACGAGATGCGGCGAGCTCTGCGTGTGTTCGAGGACGTTCTCGACCAGAACGTCGACGACTATCGAGGCCACCGGAATCAGGTCAGGGTGCCACCAGGTCAGCAGCCATTCGATGACCAGCTCTCGAGCCCGGTGGAGGCTGGAATGCACTGCGGGCAGGCGGACGTCGGCCCGACTCAGTGGCTTGGTGCCTTCGCCTTCGAAGACCGAACACGCCGATTCGACAGTCGGATAGACCGGAATGCGGCGCGTGAGGCCCGCGCGGACGATCTCCTGGCGTCGGCGGCCGTCCTGGCACACCAGACTGACCGGTATGTCCGGCCAGAGGCTGACATGCCAGCGCGCACTGGTGAACACCGACCACGCCGTGTGCACGGGAACCTGTAGGTCGGTGACATCGACGATGACGGCGCGGGGTTCTGTCAAGGCGCTTTCGATGACACAGTCGCGCAACGGCAGATAGGTCGTGTCATCGAGGATCCCGTCGAAAACGAGGACGCTGGAACTGCCCAACGTGTGCGATGACATCACCATCGGACTTTTCGCTCCAGCCACTCCGATCCTCCATCGCATCCCTAGCGGGCCTGGCAATCGGTCGGGTACCCGCAAATCGCGCATTGACAACCATCTCGGCTCGATGAGTTCGAGGCATTATTTCGGGGTGCCCACCGCATCGTCGGGATCGCCCGGCGGCCGCACCTGGCTCACCCGCAATGTCCGGGTGCTGTCGGCGGTGTCGTTCCTGCAAGACACCGCAAGCGAACTCCTCTATCCGCTTCTGCCAATTTATTTGACGTCAGTGTTAGGAGCTCCGCCTGCGGTGGTGGGTGCCGTCGAGGGCGCTGCCGAGGGCGCGGCAGCGATGACGAAACTCGCGGCGGGTCCGCTCGGTGACCGGTTCGCGAAGCGGCCGTTGATCGCGACGGGTTACGGGATGGCGGCGCTCGGCAAAGCGATGATCGCAGCGGCGGGGGCTTGGCAGGGTGTGCTGGCCGGTCGCGTGGTCGACCGACTGGGCAAAGGGATCCGCGGCGCACCGCGCGACGCGCTGCTGGTGACCGATATCGATGCCGCGGCCCGCGGCCGGGTGTTCGGATTTCACCGCGCCATGGACACTTTCGGGGCGGTGCTCGGTCCGTTGCTCGGGCTGGCCGGCTATGAGCTGCTCGACCACCAGATCGCACCGCTGCTGTGGGTGGCGATCGTCCCCGCGGTGCTCAGCGTTGCTCTGGTGTTCCTGGTGTCGGAACGCCGGCAGGAGATACCGCGCGGACAACGCCAGCCGCTGTTCGCCCGCGTGCGTGATCTGCCCGGGCGGTACTGGAAAGTGACAGCCGTTCTCGTCGGATTCGGCTTGGTGAACTTCCCAGACGCACTGTTGTTGTTGCGGCTCAACGAGATCGGCTTCTCGGTCGTCGAGGTCATCCTGGCTTACGTCACCTACAACGCCGTCTACGCCGTCGCGAGTTATCCGGCCGGCCTGCTGGCCGACCGGATCGGCCGGGTACCGGTGTTCGGAATCGGGCTCGTGTTCTTCGCAGTCGGCTACGCCGGCCTCGGCATGACGACCGACGCCGTGATCGCCTGGATGCTGATCGGTGCGTACGGGGTGTTCACCGCGAGCACAGACGGTGTGGGCAAGGCCTGGATCTCGTCGCTGGTCGGCTCGGACTTGCAGGGCAGTGCGCAGGGAGTTTTCCAGGGCCTCAGCGGTTTCGCCGTGCTCGCAGCCGGGATATGGGCCGGGCTGCTGTGGGGTGCGGTACCGGGCGATCCGGGGCAGCTGCCACTGCTGGTCTCCGGGATTGCCGGTGGCGTATTCGCCGTCGGACTGCTCGCGACCGCGGTGATCACCCGGCGACGATGACGTCCACGTCGTCGAGCGGGAAGGGCGGTTCTCCCACGCCGGTGATCGAGAACGTGCCCTGTGCGGTGCGTTCGGTGATCCGCGCGTCGACGGTGCGCGCCCCGATGGTCAGCCGCACCGGACCCGCGCCGGTCGGCAGGTCGCCGTCGAGGATCGAGCCCTGCCAGCGGTAGCGGCCGTCGATCGGGCCCAGGTGTCCGGTGAGCAGCACGCGCACCGAGTGCTCCCGCTCGGCGATGTGCAGAACGGCGGGTCCGTCGTAGACGTCGTCGTTCATCGACGGCTCGGCACTGGGCTCCAAGGCGATCCGTCGCCGCCAGTTGATCTTGGCGCGGCGGCCGGATTCCTGCGGCAGGAACCCGGTGCGGCGCCACATCCGCCGACCGATGCGACCCATCAGGCCGACCTCTTCGAGGAACGCCGCGAGTGGTGCGAACCCGGCGATCTGGACGTTCTGGCGGTGCGCACTGGCTCGGGCGATGTGACGCGCGGCGCGCGCGTCGAGGCCGACCCGCTGATACTGCACCTTGTTGGTGAACAGGTAGCGGAAGAACAGACCGCCGACGCCGTTGAGATTGCTCACCCAGACCCGGGTGATCCACGGCATCGCCGGCGTGCGCTTGCGCAGACCGTCGCGGGCGAACTGGATATGGCGAGCTTCTTCGGTGACGTGAATGCGCATGAGGCGCTGCACCATCGGCTGTAGGTCAGGATCGTCCATCATCTGGCGCTGCAGTGAGTCGAAGATCTCCTCGCCGATCAGGGCGGCGACCCACAACACCGAACCTTGGAACATGAACGGCAGCGAATTGATGATCATGCGCTGATAGAGCCGAGGCCGCACCGGCTTGGCGCCGATCTTGTCGATGGCCTTGCCGAACATCACCATGTGCCGCGTCTCGTCACCGAGTTCGGTGAGCTCGTAATGGGTGGCGCGGGCCGTCGGGTCCTGGTGCATCATCTTGCGCAGCAATGCCTGGTTCAGGATGTTCTCGAACCAGATGCCCGCCGACAGGGTATTGGTCAACTCTTGACGGGACAACTCGATCTGCTGCTCGCGGGACATGCTGTCCCACAACGGCGTTCCGTACAGAGACACAACCCGCGGCGGAAGGTAGAACTTGTCCGGATCCAGCGGCGCATCCCAGTCGATGTCGACGATCGGTGCGTAGGACTTCTTGACCGAACCCTTCAGCAGGCGTTCGGAGAACTCGTCCCGCGTGGCGGCGTTGGCTGCCCTGACCGAAGCTGTCACCGTTGACGTCCCTTCGTTGACGTTTCGCCCTTCGAACGTAAGTACCCACAACGCAGGATGTCAATACCTCGGGTACCGGATACTTTGGGTACTTCGCGGCGGCGGCTAACCTTCGCATGTGCGTCGCATCCATGTCATCGGAATCGGGCCCGGCGATCCGGACTACGTAACCGCACAAGCCGTTTCCGCGCTCAACGACACGCAGGTGTTCTTCGCGATGGACAAGGGCCAATCGAAGGACGAGCTCGTCGCGCTCCGCCGGTTGATCTGCGAACGGTTCATTCGCGAGGCCGGCTACCGGTTCGTCGAACTGCCCGACCCCAAGCGCGCCGAGGAAGGCGAGTACCGCCAGATCGTCGCGGATTGGCACGCCGAGCGGGCCCGTATCTGGGCGCACGCTATCGAAACCGAACTCGGCGCCGACGGCACCGGGGCCTTCTTGGCGTGGGGTGACCCGTCGCTCTACGACAGCACTCTGCGGATCCTGGAAAAAGTGGCCGAGTACGTGGACTTCGAGCACGACGTGATTCCCGGCGTCACCGCGATCCAGGCTCTTACCGCGCGCCACCGCATCCCGCTCAATGACGTCGGTGAGCCGGTTCTGATCACGACGGGGCGTCGACTCCGGGAACAGGGCCTTTCGGGCAGTGCCGTGGTGATGCTCGACGCCGACTGCTCGTTTCGCGCCTGCGCACCCGAGACCCGTATCTGGTGGGGCGCCTATCTCGGCACCGCGGACGAGCTGTTGATCGCGGGCACGGTCGGAGAGGTCGGCGACGAAATCGCCACGCTGCGCGCCGAAGCCAGAACCCGCCACGGCTGGATCATGGACACCTACCTGCTTCGGTCGGCAGACTGATCGGCCATGGGCTCATTTCTGCTGCGCGCCGCACTGACCGGATTCGCGCTCTGGGTGGTCACTCTCATCGTTCCGGGGATGAGCTTCGTCGGCGGCGACTCGACTCTGACGCGGGTGGGCATCATCTTCGTCGTCGCGGTGATCTTCGGTCTGGTGAACGCGATCATCAAGCCGATCGTGCAGATCCTTTCGATCCCGCTCTACATCCTCACGCTCGGCCTGATCCACATCGTGATCAACGCGCTGATGCTGTGGATCACGTCGTGGATCACCGAACACACCACGCATTGGGGTCTGCAGATCGACGACTTCTGGTGGACCGCGATCTGGGCCGCGATCGTGCTGTCGATCGTCAGCTGGCTACTGTCCTTCGTCCACCGCGCGGCGCAGAGCTGACACCTCGTCGGCCAGGGCTTCAGCGGTATCGCTTGCGGCCGTGACGTCGCCATCGTGTTCGAGCGCCCAGCACGCCGCGAGCGTGCGGTAGGCGAGCTGTTCGGCTGACACCACCGCGGGCCACATGCGTTCGGCCGCAACGCGTTGCGCGGCCGAGCCGCCGATCGCGGCATCGTAGGCGGGCAGCAATGCCATCGCACGCAACTGCAGATCGCGGCGGTCGGCGCGGGCCGTGGGCGTCGTGGCGTCACCCGCGGCGAGGTGGGGCAGTGCCGCGCCGATCGTGTCGACCGTCGCCGAGATCGTGGTGAGAAGTCCGCGCTGTCTGCGCAGGCGTTGGGTCGACCAGTACACGAGAAGTGCCACTGCGCAACCGATCAGCGTGTCGCCGCCACGTGCCAGCAGTAACTCGCCGAGACCGGCGACGGGGGCGCCGCCCGAGGCGATGGTCAGGGCGGCCGGTGTGATGAACACGACGGCGAGCGTGTAATTGCGCACGACATACATCTCGATGACGAACTGCAGCGCCCCGATCGTCAGGGCCAGCCACACCCCTTGCGGGTGCAGCGCCAGGATCAGACCGGCGACGCCGAGTCCGATCCAGGTGCCGACGGCACGTTCGACGCCGCGCACCACGGTGCGCAGCCAGTCGAAGCCCTGATGCAGCATGAGCACAGCTGCGGCCATGGCCCAGTAAGCGTGGTCCATCGTCAGGGCGGAGGCGATCACGCCGGAGATCGCCACCGCGATGCCGGCCCGCATGGCCAGTTGTAGTGACACCGAACCTGGTGTGACCGCGCGCCGCAGCAGTTGCCACGCACTCGGTCTACCCAGTGGAATGCCTTCGGCGCCATGCTCATCGGTGATCGCGTCGGCCGGAACCGTCGCGAGGTGCCGTGCCAGGGCGGCGGCGTCTGTCTGCGGGGCCTGGCCCGTGTGGGCGGCCCGCATCGCCGAGGCGAACAGCACGTGCAGTCGGCGATTCACGACCCGCAACCGGTACAGTGCGCGGTCGGGTTTGGGCTGCACCGGCTGGAAGTTCACGAGCGTGACCCATGCGGTGTGCAGGAGCATCGCGGCCCGGTGGCGGGCCTGGGCCTCCACATCCGCGTCGGAACCGATGCTGTCGACGTAGGTCGCGACGGCCGTCGCCGCCGCTGCCACGGCCGACTTCTCCGGCCCGCGGGGCCGCACGAGCGCACCGACCATGTGGACACACCACGCGAACGCGCCGCCCGCGAGGACCAGTGCCGCCAGCCGGCCGGGGCTCAGATGCGCCGCGGCCTGCACTCCGGTGCCCGCCGCGCATGCGAGCACGAACATGTAGGCGCCCGGCGGGCCGATGGCCAGCGCGTGGCATACGAGTACGGCCAGCATCGAGATCACCGTCACCGTGACGACCGCGAGCCAAGCCGTCTGGGCAGCCCAGTCGCCGAGCGCCACCGCAGCCGCGAAACACGCGGCGATCACGCCGAGATAGACGCTGCGGTTGAGGTACGGGCGGCCGCTGCCGTACAGCGACGTGAACCCGCCGATCGTCGCGATCAGCCCAGCAGCGGTATCGCCGGCCGCCCAGCCGACCAGGACGGGAACGGCCATGCAGATTCCGGCCCGCAGCGCGAACGGCCATCGGCGCGGCACCTTGTTGATCACGAAGATGTGGCGCAGCGGGTTGGCAACCGGCTTGGGCGCTTGCCGATCGGACATGGTTACCAGCATGCTCGGCGGCGGGCTGACACACTGGGAGGCATGCCCGAACTGCCCGAGGTCGAGGCGTTGGCCGACCATCTGCGCCGGCATGCCGTCGGACGGGTGGTGACCCGCGTCGACGTATCGGCTCTCTCTGTCCTCAAGACCTTCGACCCGCCGATCACGGCGTTGCACGGCGAGACGGTCACCGACGCTGCCCGCTGGGGCAAGTACTTGGGGCTGCAGGCCGGATCGCGGTGGCTGATCACGCATCTGTCGCGCGCCGGCTGGCTGCGGTGGTCGGACAAACTCGCGACGACACCGCTCAAGCCGGGGAAGGGGCCGATCGCGCTGCGCGTGCACCTGGGCGACGGCGTGGGGTTCGACCTGACCGAGGCGGGCACGCAGAAGCGGCTTGCGGTGTGGGTGGTCTCCGATCCTCTCGATGTGCCGCAGATCGCATCGCTCGGTCCCGATGCGCTGTCATTGGATGCCACCGCGCTGGCGAGCGTTCTGGCCGGACAGTCGGGCCGCCTCAAGACCGTCATCACCGATCAGAAGGTGATCGCCGGAATCGGCAACGCCTACAGCGACGAAATCCTGCACGTGGCCAAGCTTTCGCCCTTCGCGACGGCGGGAAAACTGACCGACGCGCAGCTCGCCTCGTTGCATGACGCGATGATCTCGGTGCTCACCGACGCGGTGGCCCGCTCGGTGGGACAGCAGGCCGCGACGCTGAAAGGCGAAAAGCGGTCAGGACTGCGGGTGCATGCCCGCACGGGGCTGCCGTGCCCCGTATGCGGTGACACCGTGCGCGAGGTGTCGTTCGCGGACAAGTCGTTCCAGTACTGCCCGACGTGCCAGACGGGTGGCAAAGTGCTCGCGGACCGCCGGATGTCACGTCTGCTCAAGTAGGCGAGTTCTTGACAGTTGTCTAACCCGGTTATCCTGCTGCGGTGACCCGTCAGAAGATCCTCATCACCGGCGCGAGCTCGGGCCTGGGCGCCGGCATGGCCCGTCAGTTCGCTGCCAAGGGCCGTGACCTGGCGTTGTGCGCGCGCCGCACCGACCGGCTCGACGAGCTCAAGGCCGAGTTGGCCGACCGGCACCCGTACATCAAGATCGCCGTCGCGGCGCTGGACGTGAACGACCACGAGGCCGTGCCGCGGGTGTTCGGCGAGATGGCGGAGGAACTCGGCGGCATCGACCGGGTGATCGTCAACGCCGGCATCGGCAAGGGCTGGCCGCTCGGTGAGGGCAAGCCGTGGGCCAACAAGGCGACGTTGGAGACCAACCTGATCGCCGGTTTGGTGCAGATCGAGTCCGCGCTGGAGATGTTCAAGAAATCCGGCAGCGGCCACCTCGTGCTCATCTCGTCGGTGCTGGGCAACACCGGTGTGCCCGGCGGCAAGGCCGCCTACTGCGCGAGCAAAGCCGGCATGACCTCATTGGGCGAGTCCCTGCGCGCCGAATACGACAAGGGCCCGATCCGGGTCACGGTCATCGAGCCCGGCTACATCGAGTCGGAGATGACGGCTCGCGCCAACTCGACCATGCTGATGGTCGACAACGAGACCGGCGTGCGGGCGATGGTCGAGGCCATCGAGAAGGAGAAGGGGCGCGCGGTCGTGCCGCGTTGGCCGTGGGCTCCGCTGACGCAGGTGATGCGGCTGCTGCCGCCGAAATACACCAAGCGCTTCGCCTGACTTCCCAAAGCGTGGAGTTCTCCTAGCACGGTATTCGCTGTGCCCGGCTATGCGCGACATTGTCGCTAGCGGTCGGACAACCACTCGAAGGTTGTTGCCAGATATGCCGGGCCCATCGAGTTGCACGTTCCGCGTTTATAGCGTGATGGCGGTCCAGGGGCCGCCGTTTTTCCGCCATGGCGCTTCATACGCGGGCTGGGGGTTGGGCGGCGTCGCTTGGATGCGGCATCTACGCAGCGGACGGTCCGCGACAATGTCGCGCATAGGCGGGCGGGGCGACACATCGCGCGGGCCGCGGTGGCGGGGCGACCGGCGGCACCGACGTCGACATGGCCTACGCGGGTGGTCTCATGGCGCTGACGGTGTTGCTCGTCGGCGATTGCACGCCAGCGATGATCCTAGGTGGGACGCGCACCGATCCGGACCTCGAAAATCCGTAAACCTGCTATCTATGTGGTCTGTATCGCAGGAAAACAAGATCGAGGGGTGGTTTTGACTCCAGGGACTCGTGGGTAGACGGGAGTCATGATGGCAAAACTTCTCACCCCAATGTTCTTTGCAGGCGCTGCCGCGGGAGCGGTGGCATTCGCACCCATCGCGATGGCTGAGCCGGCTCCGCCGCCGCCGCCGTGCGTCAACGCTGACGGCACGCCGTGTGCGGATCTCGGCACTGCCGGACCGGGTGGGGCCACTGGCCAGATTCCTGGT
Organism: Mycobacterium venezuelense; assembly: GCF_054919535.1. Lineage (NCBI taxonomy): Bacteria > Bacillati > Actinomycetota > Actinomycetes > Mycobacteriales > Mycobacteriaceae > Mycobacterium > Mycobacterium venezuelense. The sequence goes on along the minus strand of NZ_JBONDW010000013.1, from coordinate 17,967 downwards.
GGACCCGGTGGCACTGCCGGCCCGGGTGGCGCCAGCGGCGCCATTCCTGGCGGTCCGGGCGGTGCGGCCGGGCCTGAGGGCGCGACCGGCGTGATCCCCGGTGGGCCTGGTGGCACCGCCGGACCTGAAGGCGCGACCGGCGCGATCCCCGGCGGCCCGAGCGGCACCGCCGGACCTGGCGGAGCCAGCGGCTGCATCCCGAATGTCGGATGCGCCACCATCCCCGCCCCGTAAGTCCTGAACGCGCTCAGGCGCTTCGACCGCGCTCCACTCGGTAGCGACGGACCAAGGCATCGGTGGAACCATCGGACTGCTTGACCGGTGACGCCTGCGCGGTGATCACCGGCAGCAGTGCCTTTGCCTGGGTCTTGCCGAGCTCGACACCCCATTGGTCGAACGAGTCGATGCCCCAGATGACACCTTCGGTGAACACCTGGTGTTCATAGAGCGCGATGAGCTGGCCAACCACCGACGGCGTCAACCTCGTAGCGAGGATTGACGTCGTCGGGCGGTTGCCCGGCATCACCTTGTGTGGCACCACCGCAGCCGGAGTTCCCTCTGCGGCAATGGCTTCGGCGGTTTTGCCGAAGGCCAAGACCTGGGTCTGGGCGAAGAAATTACTCATCAGGAGGTCGTGCATGCTCCCGGTGCCGTCGGCGGTCGGCAGGTCGTCGACCGGCTGGGAGAACCCGATGAAGTCGGCGGGGATCAACCGCGTGCCCTGGTGCAGTAGCTGGTAGAAGGCGTGCTGCCCGTTGGTTCCCGGCTCGCCCCAATAGATTTCGCCGGTGTCGGTGGTGACGGGCGTTCTGTCGGCCCGTACCGATTTGCCGTTGGACTCCATGGTCAGCTGCTGCAGGTACGCCGCGAACCGCGACAGGTCATTGGAGTACGGCAGCACCGCGCGCGATTGCGCACCAAAGAAATTCGAGTACCACAGCCCGATCAGTCCGAGCAGCGCCGGCGCGTTCTCGCTCAACGGCGCGGTGCGGAAATGCTCGTCGACGAGATGGAACCCGGCCAGGAATTCGGCGAAGCGCTCCCGACCGATCACGGCCATCACCGACAGTCCGATCGCCGAATCCACCGAGTAGCGGCCGCCAACCCAATCCCAGAAGCCGAACATGTTGTCGGTGTTGATGCCGAACTCGTCGACCAGCTTCTTGTTGGTCGACACGGCCACGAAGTGCTTCGACACCGCCGCGTCGCCGAGTTTGTCGGTGAGCCAGCGTCGGGCCGCCGTCGCGTTGGTCAGTGTCTCCAGCGTCGAGAACGTCTTCGATGCCACGATGAAAAGCGTTGTGGCCGGATCGAGTCCGTCGAGCTTGGCCACCAGGTCGGCGGGGTCGACGTTGGACACGAACCGCGCCGAGATGCCCGCGTCGGCGTAGTGCCGCAGCGCGTCGTACACCATTACCGGCCCGAGATCCGAACCGCCGATGCCGATGTTGACCACGGTCGTGATGCGCTCGCCCGTCGCGCCCGTCCACTCGCCGCTGCGCAGGCGATCGGTGAAGTCGCCCATGCGGTCGAGCACCTCGTGCACGTCGGCGACCACATCCTGGCCGTCGACGGTCAGCGAGGCATCGGCCGGCAGGCGCAGCGCAGTGTGCAGCACCGCCCGGTCTTCGGAGGTGTTGATGTGCTCGCCTGCGAACATCGCGTCGCGGCGCGCCTCCAACCCGGCCGCGCGGGCCAGATCGACCAGCAACTCCAGCGTCCGGCGCGTGACACGGTGCTTGCTGTAGTCGATGTAGAGGTCGCCGACAGTCAGTGCCAACTCGCTTCCGCGCGAGGGGTCCTCGGCGAACAACTCCGTCAGATGCTTGTTGCTGATGTCGTCGAAGTGGCTCGCCAGGGCCTGCCACGCGGGAGTTGAGGTGATGTCAGCACTCATTCTCTCGACCTTAGTGCGGCGCTCGTTTCGAAGGTGTACATGATTGATGTATGCACATTGAAGACCTGATTTCATCCGTGCCCACCGGATTGTGGATCGGCGGTGAGGAACGCGAAGCCTCGTCGACGTTCAACGTGCTCGACCCCAGTGACGATCAGGTGATCACCGCCGTTGCCGACGCCACCGCCGAGGACGCAGTCGCCGCATTGGACGCCGCATGCGCGGTGCAGGCGGAGTGGGCCGCGACCGCGCCGAGAGAGCGTGGCGAGATCCTGCGGTCGGTGTTCGAGAAGATCAAGGAACGCGCCGACGACATCGCCGCGCTGATGACCCTGGAAATGGGCAAGGTGCTCCCCGAGAGCAAGGGCGAGGTGGCCTACGGCGGCGAATTCTTCCGCTGGTTCGCCGAGGAGGCAGTGCGCATCGGCGGCCGCTATACCCCGGCGCCTGCGGGCACGGGTCGCATCATCGTGACCAAGCAGGCTGTCGGCCCGTGCTACGCCATCACGCCGTGGAACTTCCCGCTGGCCATGGGCACTCGCAAGATGGGGCCGGCCTTTGCCGCGGGTTGCACCATGATCGTCAAGCCCGCGCAGGAAACCCCGCTGACCATGCTCCTGCTGGCCAAGCTCATGGATGAGGCCGGCCTGCCCAAGGGCGTGTTGTCGGTGCTGCCGACGAGCAACCCGCGTGAGGTCACCGGCGCTCTGATCGATGACGGCAGGCTGCGCAAGCTCACCTTCACGGGCTCGACGGGCGTCGGCAAGGCACTGGTCAAGCAGTCGGCGGACAAGCTGCTGCGCACGTCGATGGAGCTCGGCGGCAATGCCCCGTTCATCGTGTTCGACGATGCCGACGTGGATGCGGCCGTCGACGGGGCGATCCTGGCCAAGATGCGCAACGGTGGTGAGGCATGCACCGCGGCCAACCGGTTCCACGTCGCCAACTCGGTGCGCGAAGAGTTCACCGAGAAGCTCGTCAAGCGGATGAGCGAGTTCACCCTCGGCAAGGGCATCGAGCCGTCGTCGACGCTGGGCCCGCTCATCAACTCCAAGCAGGTCGCGACAGTCACCGAGCTTGTGTCCGACGCGGTGTCGCGCGGTGCGACGGTCGCGGTCGGCGGCGTCGCACCCGGCGGTCCCGGCAACTTCTACCCGGCGACGGTGCTGGCCGACGTGCCCGCCGATGCACGCATCCTCAAAGAAGAGGTGTTCGGGCCGGTCGCGCCGATCACCGGTTTCGACACCGAGGACGAAGGTGTCGCGGCCGCCAACAACACCGAATACGGCCTGGCGGCATACGTTTACACGCGGTCGCTCGACCGCGCACTGCGCGTCGCCGAGGCCATCGAGTCCGGCATGGTCGGTATCAACCGCGGCGTCATCTCCGATCCGGCCGCGCCGTTCGGCGGCATCAAGGAGTCCGGGTTCGGCCGTGAGGGCGGTACCGAGGGCATCGAGGAGTACCTCGACACCAAATACATCGCGTTGACGAAGTAGAAACACAGGCGCGCCTTCCCGATCCGGCGCCGAGCCGCCCTTAAACTTTGGTGCTCGGACGCCAGACGGGAGGGCATGACGTGACTGCGCCGACAGTCCGTGCTGCCAGTCTTGCCGCTCGCCCGAGTCGTACCGTTCCCGCGCGTCGCGATATCCCCGCGCTCGACGGCATCCGTGCGATCGCCGTGCTGCTGGTCCTGGCCAGTCATGGGGGAGTGCCCGGTGTGGCGGGCGGGTTCATCGGCGTCGACGTCTTCTTCGTGCTCAGCGGGTTCCTGATCACGTCGCTGCTGCTCGATGAGCACTCCAGGACCGACCGCGTCGACCTCAAGGGGTTCTGGATTCGCCGGGCGCGCCGGTTGCTGCCCGCGATGCTGGTGATGACGCTGGCCGTGGTCGCATTGCGCGACCTGTTCCCGCCCGACGCGGTGGCAGCGCTGCGCGACGACGCCGTCGCCGCATTTTTCTGGATCGCCAACTGGATTTTCGTCGCTCAACAGGCCGACTACTTCTCGCAGGGTGCGACGCCGTCACCGCTGCAGCACACGTGGTCGCTCGGCGTCGAGGAGCAGTACTACATCGTCTGGCCGATCCTGTTGGTGGCCGTCGCGTTGCTGCTGCGTCGTCGCTCCACGCGCGCCGTGCGCATTGCGGTGTTCGCGCTCGCCGCCGTGGGTGCGGCCGCGTCGGCCGTCGCGTCGATCCTGTTCGTCAACGAAGCCACGCTCAACCGCGTCTACTTCGGCACCGACACCCGCGCGCAGGCGCTCCTCGTCGGTGCGGCGGCGGCCGCCCTGCTGGTGCGCGACTGGTCGGCACTCACGGTCTCGGGCACGCTGATACGCACCCGCTGGCGGCGCTGGATCGCGTGGTTGCTGCCGATCCCGGGCATTGCCGTGCTTGCGGCCGCCGCGCACTTCGCGACCGGCGATGTCAGCGACTTCCGGCATGGCCTGCTGATCGCGGTCGCCCTCGGTGCCGTCCTGGTCGTCGCGCCCGTCGCGCTCGATCAGGACGGGTACGTCGCGCGCGCACTGGCCTGCCGTCCACTCGTCGCGCTCGGCGCCATCTCGTACGGCGTCTACCTGTGGCACTGGCCGATCTTCTTGATCCTCAACGGTGAACGGACCGGGCTGACGAGCTGGTCGCTGCTGGCGCTGCGGTGTGCCGCGACGATCGCGGTGTCATGGCTGTCGTGGTGGCTGATCGAACAACCCGTGCGGCGCTGGCGTCCCCAGCACGTGCCGATGCTCCCGCTGGCGGCCGCCACGGTGGCCACCGCGGCCGTCGTCACCATGACCGTCATGCCCGTCACCACCCGGCCGAGCGAGCCCGCGGGACCCGACGTCATGTCCACCGCGCTGACGCAGGCCGACGTGGGGGCCGAGGTACCCGTTCCGATCGGAGCGCCGCCAGTCCGTCGCGATCCTGGCACTCAGACCGTCGCCGTGTTCGGCGACTCGGTGGCCTGGACGTTGATGCGCTACCTGCCGAAGACACCCGGATTCAGCTTCAGCGACTACACGACGATCGGCTGCGGTATCGCGCGTGGCGGGCCGTACCGGTCAGCGGGCGAGACCCTCAACCAGAAACCGGAATGCGACACCTGGCCCGAACGCTGGTCGCAGCGGATCAAACACGACCGACCCGACACCGTGCTGCTGATGATCGGCCGGTGGGAGATCGTCGACCGCATGCGTGGAGGCGAGTGGACCCACATCGGCGACGACGACTACGACAAGTACCTCCGCGGTGAACTACAACGGGCCCTGGACATCCTCGGCTCGACCGGCGCCCGCGTCGTCGTCACCACGGCGCCCTACACCCGGCGCGGCGAGCGGGCCGACGGCAGCCTGTACCCGGAAGACCGGCCCGCGCGGGTCGAGGAGTGGAACTCGCTGTTGCGTGACGTCGTGGGCAAGCGGCCCAACGTCTCGGTGCTGGACTTCAACGCCAAGCTCAATCCGGATGGCGAGTACGCCACGCGCGTCGACGGGATCCGGATGCGCAGTGACGGTGTGCATCCGACTGCCGAGGCCGTGAAGTGGCTGACGCCGTGGCTGGTGGATTCGCTCAAGCCGACGAAGCAGCGCCGCGGAGCGCGCTAGTGCCCCAGCCGCCCACGGCCCAGCCGCAGCAGCAGCATGGCGAGGTCCTTGCCTTCGGGACCGAGCACGCTGTAGCGCTCGATGACCTTCATCTCCCTGCTGTGCACAAGCCGGGTGCCGCCGGAGGCCATGCGGGCTTTACCGATCTCCTTGGAGACCTCGGTACGCCGCTGGATCGCGGCCAGGATGGTGGCGTCCAGCTCGTCGATCTCGCGACGCAGGTCATCGATCTCAGGCACGGTATCGATGGTCTCAGTCATGGTGGACTCCTCGTTGTGTGGGGGTCTGATCCGGATTCGGGCCCACACAAGAGACAAGCCCCGGATCCGGATGCGGACCGCGGGGCTGGTAGGGGAGGCAGCTAGACCACGGGCACCGCTGGCCGGTACCCGTAGAAAAATCGCCTCTGCTCTGTGAGCACGTATCGAGTGTGCCATTTGCTGCCGCGCCTGCGCAAAGAATGTCGGCGCCCGGCGGTAAGTTTGAACACAAGATGACGCTCGCGACTGAAACCGATGAACTCCTCGACGGCCTGAACCCGCAACAACGCCAGGCGGTGCTGCACGAAGGGTCGCCGCTGCTGATCGTCGCGGGCGCCGGGTCGGGCAAGACGGCCGTGCTGACCCGGCGCATCGCTTATCTGCTGGCCGCGCGTGAGGTGGGCGTGGGGCAGGTACTCGCGATCACGTTCACGAACAAGGCCGCCGCCGAGATGCGGGAGCGCGTCGTTTCGCTCGTGGGCCCGCGTGCGCGGTCGATGTGGGTGTCGACGTTCCACTCCACGTGCGTGCGCATCCTGCGCAACCAGGCCTCGCTGCTGCCCGGGCTGAACTCGAACTTCTCGATCTACGACTCCGACGATTCCCGGCGCTTGCTGATGATGATCGGCAAGGACCTGGGACTGGACACCAAGCGTTATTCGCCGCGGCTGCTGGCCAATGGCATCTCCAACCTCAAGAACGAGCTGATCGGTCCCGAGCAGGCGGCCGCAGAGGCGTCGGAGGCGGCCGAGGAGATGGCTAGCATCATCGCTCAGGTCTACGGCGAGTACCAGCGCAGGCTGCGCGCGGCCAACGCACTGGACTTCGATGACCTGATCGGTGAGACGGTCGCGGTGCTGCAGGCGTTCCCGCAGATCGCCCAGTATTACCGCAGGCGCTTCCGCCACATCCTGGTCGACGAGTACCAGGACACCAACCACGCGCAGTACGTGCTGGTGCGTGAGCTCGTCGGCCATCACCTCGACGAGACCGACGGCGTGCCGCCTGCCGAGCTGTGCGTGGTGGGCGATGCCGACCAGTCCATCTACGCGTTCCGCGGGGCGACGATCCGCAACATCGAGGACTTCGAACGCGACTTCCCCGACGCGACCACGATCCTGCTCGAACAGAACTACCGCTCGACGCAGACGATTCTCAACGCGGCCAACGCCGTAATCGCCCGCAACGCCGGCCGGCGTGAGAAGCGGCTGTGGACCGACGCCGGCGAAGGCGAGCTGATCGTCGGCTACGTCGCCGACAATGAGCACGACGAGGCGCGGTTCGTGGCCGACGAGATCGACGCCCTGGCCGACCGTGAAGGGTTCTCCTACAACGACATGGCGGTGTTCTACCGCACCAACAACTCGTCGCGTGCGCTGGAAGAGGTCTTCATCCGCGCCGGCATTCCGTACAAAGTCGTCGGCGGGGTGCGGTTCTACGAGCGCCGCGAGATCCGCGACATCGTGGCCTACCTGCGGGTGCTCGACAATCCGGGCGATTCGGTCAGCATGCGCCGCATCCTCAACACCCCGCGCCGCGGCATCGGTGACCGCGCCGAGGCGTGCGTTGCGGTCTATGCCGAGAACACGGGCGCGAGCTTCAACGACGCACTGCAGGCCGCGGCCGAGGGTCGCGTGCCGATGCTCAACTCGCGCTCCGAGAAGGCGATCGCGTCGTTTGTGCAGATGCTCGACGGGCTGCGGGCCAAGCTCGACGACGAGCTCGGCGATCTGGTCGAGGCCGTGCTGGAACGCACCGGGTATCGCCGCGAACTGGAGGCCTCCAGCGATCCGCAGGATCTCGCCCGGCTCGACAACCTGAACGAATTGGTCAGCGTCGCACATGAATTCAGCACCGACCTGGCGAACGCTCAGGCACTGGCCGAGGATGAGCCCGTCGATGAGGACATCCCGGACACCGGTGTGCTCGCGCAGTTCTTGGAACGGGTTTCGTTGGTGGCCGACGCCGATGAGCTGCCCGAGCAGGGCGCCGGCGTGGTGACGATGATGACGCTGCACACCGCCAAGGGCCTGGAATTCCCGGCCGTGTTCGTCACCGGCTGGGAGGACGGCATGTTTCCGCACATGCGGGCATTGGGCGATCCGACCGAGCTCTCCGAGGAACGCCGGCTGGCCTACGTCGGCATCACCCGAGCGCGTCAGCGGCTCTACCTCAGCCGCGCCAAGGTGCGCTCGTCGTGGGGGCAGCCGATGCTCAACCCGGAATCCCGCTTTCTACGGGAGATCCCGCAGGAGCTCATCAATTGGCGACGGATCGAGCAGCCCTCGTCTTCGCTGAGTGCACCCATGGGAAATGCCGGCCGCTACGGCACGCCGCGCCCGTCGCCGGCCCGCCCCGCTGCCGCGCGCAACCGTCCGGTGATCACGCTGCAACCGGGCGATCGGGTTTCACACGACAAGTACGGCCTTGGCCGCGTGGAGGAGGTCTCCGGCGTCGGCGAATCCGCGATGTCGTTGATCGACTTCGGCAGCGCGGGCCGGGTGAAGTTGATGCACAATCACGCACCCGTACAAAAGCTCTGAGCTGAATGACAGTTGGCGGTATCCGCTGCGTCGTGTTCGACGTCGGTGAGACGCTCGTCGACGAGAGCCGGATGTGGGCCGAGTTTTCCGAGCAGGCGGGCGTGCCGATGTCGACCGTGTCCGATGTACTGGCGGCAGTGATTTCGCGCGGTGAACACCCACACTCGGGTCTGGGATGTCCTCGGCGTCGACCCGCCCAAACGGCGGCCGATGATCGAACCGCGCGATCTCTATCCCGATGCACTTGAATGCGTCGCGGCGGTTCGACGCTGCGGGCTCTCGGTCGGCATCGCCGGCAACCAACCCGAAGGTGTCGAGGACCTACTGCGTGCCGCGGGACTGGAGGCCGACTTCATCGGGTCCTCGGCCGCATGGGATGTGTCGAAACCTGATCTGGCTTTCTTCAGGCGCTTGGTCGATGAAGCTGGGACGCCTGCGCCCGACATCCTCTATGTCGGTGACCGGCTCGACAACGATGTCCTGCCTGCCCGTGCGGTCGGGATGCGAACGGCTCACATTCGACGTGGCCCCTGGGGCTTCATCCATGCGCAACGTCCCGATGCCGCACTCGCCGATCTGCGGGTGGATTCCCTGAGCGAACTCGCGGGCATTCTTGTCCGGACTTCGAAGCGGCCCTGAGTCGCGGCACAGATGGGGTTTCGAACGCGATATCGCATGTGATATCGGGTTTCAGAAGTGTTTGTGCCTTCGGCCGAGCGACACGCCGGTGCGAGTCCCTAACCCCGCGGATGGTTCCAAGCGGAATTCACGACCTCGGCGGGCACCGGTAGACGTGCTTCGGGCAGCGGCGGGACCGACGTCAGCACCGGGTTCTGGTCGCGGCGCGAACCCGCCGTGCGTCCCCGGCCCCAGCCGACCATTTCCCGGTAGCCACCGAACAGCCCGGCGCCGCTGACCGCTGACTCGCAGGTGTGCGGGCTGCCATCCTCGACCGGCGCCGACACCGGCGAGACGTACAGCGCGTCGGCGGGGCAGTATGCCTCGCACATGAAGCACGTCTGGCAGTCGGACTGTCGTGCGATCACCGGTATCCCGTCGGATCCGCGGTCGAACACGTCTGTGGGGCACACCTTCACGCAGATGTCGCATGCAATGCACGCCGAGCCGCTGACGATCTCGATCACGCGACGGCCTCCGACGAGATCAACTGTGGTGCAACAGGATCAGCAGCAGTCCACACCGAGTCCAGGCCGCCGACCAGGATGCGATGATCGAACCGCTCGTCGCTTCCGGTGATGTCCTCGCGGCGGTGCAGGCCACGGCTCTCGGCGCGGGCCAGCGATGCCGCGGTGATCCACCGGGCCGCCGCGACGAGCGCGACGGCCTGGCGCGGCCTGTATGCGTCCCGCGGCGCTACGGGCGCGAACCCCTCTGCGATGTCACGCCACACGTTGTCGAGCACCGCGGCCGATGTCGCGAGACGCTCGGACGACTTCAGATAGCTGCGCAACGGCGGCAGGATATGCGCCTGGACCGCACGCACCACCTCGTCGACGGTCGGGGCGCCGGCACGTGCCGGTCGACTGTGCCCACCGGAGGCGACCTGTCCGCCCGCCCGCCCCCGGCTGAACTCCGCGGCACCGCGGCCGGCGAACGTGCCCGACGCGATCGCCCACGACCCGTTGCGGCTGCCGCCGCCGGACAGCGAGCCGGTGATGAGCTCGCGCGTCGCGGCGTCTCCGGCTGCATACAGGCCGGGAACCGTTGTCGCGCAATCGGGTCCGGTCAGTCGCAGCCCACCGGTACCGCGTACGGACCCTTCGTAGACCATCCGGATCGGGTAGGCGGTCACGAACGGGTCAATGCCGGCTTTGTCGAGCGGCAGGAAGTAGTTGGGCTGCGCGTCGCGCATGGTCTGGCGGATGTGTTCGGGTGCGCGGTCCAGACGCGCGAATACCCGCTTGCCGCGCGCCAGCGCCCACTGCGCATCCTGTCGCCCGCCGAGCCCGAGTTGCGTTGGGAACGGTTGGCCGTCCTCGTCGTAGAAACTCGCCCACTGCAGCATGCGGCCCTTGGTGTGGGTGCCCCATTCGGGTGCGAGGGCGTAGGCCGAACAGAACTCCATGCCGGACAGCTGGGCACCGTGTTCGGCGGCCATCAGCAGGCCGTCGCCGGTGTTGACGTTGGTGCCGAACGTGCCGGACAGGAACGCCGTACCGCCGGTTGCCAGCACGACGGCTCCCGCGTGAATCCGCCACGGCCGCCCACCGTCCTGCCGCGCGATACCGGTGGCGCCGTTGACGACGCCGTCGGCGTCCGCGGTCAACTCGAGCGCCGGATGGTGGTCGAGGATGCGCACGCCACTGCGATGAGCCTTGCGACGCATACGACGCATGTACTCGGGTCCCTGCAGGCTGCTGCGCATCGGCCGGCCGTCGGCGCCGACCGGAAACGGATATCCCCATTGGGCCAGCTGCTCGATGCGGTCCCACGACGTGGCCAGGACGCGAAACATCCAGTCCGAGTCAGTAATGCGCCCGGCGGACAACTCGCGTTCGCGGATCGATTCCTCGCGGCGCGGGCCGGGCGCGATGAGCCACAGATTGTTGCCGCCCGCGGCCGTCGCCCCGCTCGTACCGCAATAACCCTTGTCGACGAGGGTGACCCGGCTGCCGGATTCCGCCGCCGAGATCGCGGCCCAGGTTGCGGCCGGTCCACCGCCGATGACCAGAACATCGGTCCGGTGCTCATCGGCTCCGGTCATGGCCGACCTCCTCGCGAACCCCGAGCTCGGCCAGCAGGACCCGACGCAGCTCGTCGAAACCCGCATCTCCCCGGCTTCGTGGGAACGGCAACGCGACCTGCCGGTCCAGCGACACCCGGCCACCGGAGAGCACCACTACGCGGTCGGCGAGCAGGATCGCCTCGTCGACGTCGTGGGTGACGTGCAGCACCGCCATGTGCCGGCGAGCCCACAGCTCGTGCAGCAGCCGGTACATCTTGAGCCGGGTGAGCGCGTCGAGTGCGCCGAACGGTTCGTCGAGCAGGAGCAGGTCGGGTTCGCGCACCAGTGCGCGGGCCAGCGAAACCCGTTGCGCTTCACCGCCGGACAGCGACAGTGGCCATGCCTTGACCTTGTCGGCCAGACCGACCTCGTCAAGGGCGGCCCGGCCGCGGTCCGCGCGACTGGGTGCGTCGGGGCCTGCGTCGGGCAGCGCGAACATGACATTGGCCAGGGCGCGCCGCCATGGCAGCAGCCGCGGGTTCTGGAACACGACGGCTCGTGAGCGCGGCACGACCACCGATCCGGTCACCTGATCGTCGAGACCCGCCAGCACGCGAAGCAGCGTGCTCTTGCCCGATCCCGAGCGGCCCAGCATCGCGACGAACTCGCCGTCGTCGATGTGCAAGTCGAGGTCATGCAGGACCTGCTGGGCCCCGAATGCCCGGTGCAGCCCGCTGACCTTCACGACGGGTGAACTCATGAGACGCCGTCAAAACCGTTGCGCCAGGACAACAGCAGCCGTTCGAGGACCCGAACCAGAGTGTACGAGAGCAGGCCCGCAACGGCGTAGATGACGATCACCAGCAGCGAGACGTCGAACTGCAGGTTCGTCTGAGCGCGCGACATCAGGAATCCGATGCCTTCGGTGGTGTTGATCATCTCGGCGAAGATCAGGCTCAACCACGCGCTCGACAGGCCGAGACGCAGGCCGACAAGGAAATTCGGCATCGCTCCCGGCAAGATCACCTGCGTGATCAGCGTGCGCCGCGGAGCTTCGAGGGTTTGAGCCATCTCGACCAGTTGACGGTCGACGCCGCGTATTCCGGAATAGGTGTTGATGTAGATCGCGATCGCGACGCCCGTCGTGATGAGCACGATCTTCGGACCCTCGCCGATGCCCATCCAGATGATGAGGAGCGGCGTGAGCGCGAAGTTCGGCACGGCTTTGAGGATCTGCATGGTCCAGTCGAGCAGGTCCTCGCCGGTGCGGGTGAGCCCGGCGAGGACGGCGAGCAGCACGCCGATGAGGATGCCCAGGACGGTTCCGGTGATCACCCGGGTCGCCGATGCGCCGACGTGCGTGGCGAGTTGGCCGTCGACGAGCAGCCGCCACGCGGTGGTCGCGACCTCGATCGGCGGGGGGAACAGGTCCGGGTTGAGCAGTGCGGTGGCCGATCCGATGGTCCATGCCGCGAGGATCAACACGGGCCCGAGCAGCCGGCGGACCGGCCGAGGAATGCGCGACCACAGTCCTTTTCGGCTGTGTCGTCCGGAGACGACCTCGATCAGTTCGGGCTTCGGCGCCGCGTTGACTTCGGGGGCGAGGGTCATGATTTCGCTCCCGCCCACTCGCGCACGGAGTACTCGTTGTCGAACGAACCGTCGGCGTTGAGGAAGTTGTAGGCCGCCTCCAACTGATTCACGCCGACTTCGGGGAACGGCTCGGTGTTGAATTCCTCGGCACGAGTCGACTTCTGAACGAATTCGAGCTCGGTGCCGTCGGTTTCGGCAACCCAGGCGAGGTAGTCGCCGAAGTTCTCGTTGATGTCGCGGTTGACCGCGGTGACGGCCTGTTGCCAAGCGCCGGCGAACTCGGGGTGCTGATCGGTGAACGACGTCAGGGCGATGTTGGTGCCGGTGCTGCCGAACCCGTGCCGCGACAGGCTGTCGATGATGGGAAAGCCCTTGGATTGCAGCTCTATTGCGCTGGCACCCGTGACCACGGTTGCGTCGATCTGCCCGGAACTCAGTCCCGCGATGGATTCGGGCGTCGGCACGTCGCGTACCTGGATCTTGCCCGTCAAGCCCGCGGTGTCGATGAGTTGGCGCGCGGCCCGGTCGCGGATCGTGCCCTGCGGCGCGGTGATGGATTTGTCGGCCAGCCCCTGGATATCGGTCGGCCCGCCCTTCGCGCCGACGATCCAGGCGTCGCCGTTGATGGAATCAAGGGAGAGCAGAACGACTTTCGCGTCCTTGCTACGAGCGCGCAGTGCCGGGTTGTCCCCGACCGCCGCCACGTCGATCGCGCCGGCGAACAGTGCCGAGACCACGTCACTGCCGGACTGGAAGAACGAGTACTCGATCTTGTCGACGCCCGCGGCCTTGAGCTGTTCGGCGAGAATGCCTTCGCGATCGCCCCATCCCAGGGATCCGGCCGGGGTTCCGGTGACCGATGTGGCCCCGATCCGCAGGGTGTACCCGCCGGAACCGCTGTCGTTGCCGGAGCACGCGACAGCCGTTGCGGTCATTGCCAATACGAACACGATGCGCAATATGCGGCTGAACATGGGGGCGGGCCTCCGGAGGGGTGTCAAGGCGTGAACACACGCGAATCCGCCCCAGTAGACGCCCGCACCCGAATTCCGGTCGACGGTTTGGATCAAGCTGACCGGAAGCTGTGAATGCGGTGACGTCAGGTCACGTGCCGCGCGACCCCGCCCAGCGGCCCGTGGACGGCAACACGGTCAGGACGATGCTGGCCGCCGGGAGGATCGGCATCGCGTAGACGACGGGATGAAACTTGGCTCCTGCGATGAACAGGCTGCCGAATATGAGCAGTCCGATGATCGCGCCGACGACGATCAGCAGCCGACCCATCCTGCGGCGCAGCAACAATGCGATGAGCCCGCCGATGGTTGCTGCGGCTGAGATCGCGGCGAGAAATCCGATGGCGACACAGAACAATGCGTCGGTGCGCCACCAGCCGGCGATGAGGTCGGTGGCGATGACACCCGTCGCCCACCCGCTGAGGATGCTGAGGACCGATGCCGCCACGGCCGTCCGGGGATTGGTGTTAGCCGTCGTCCGCGGAATCGCGATCGGCCGAGCGCGCGGGATGTAACCGGTTCGTGCGTCGTCGGCGGGGCGGCCGATAAGGCCCGTCTGAGCGTCGCTGACGGCCGATGGGGCGATGAGGCCGGTCTGCTCCTCGCCGTCGCCCATGCGCCCGATCAAGCTGGTCTGAGGCTCCGCGTCAGCGGCAGTCGGGATGGCGCCCGTGGGATGGCGCCGGATGATGCTCGTTTTCGGGTCGTCGGTTTCTGGCAAAGGTTTGGAAACCGGACCAGATGGGGATCCTTCGGGCTGCCGACGGATGATGCGAGTGTGGTCGTCCTGGTCGGGAGATTCGGCGTCGGAAGGACCTGGATGGCTCACTCAGCCAACATAGCCGCCGACGCTGAGCCCACGCTTGGCCAGCCAACTCGTCGGATCGATGCGGTCCGAGCCGTTGAGCATGACTTCGAAGTGCAGGTGCGGCCCGGTGGAATTACCGCGGTTGCCCATGGTGGCGATCTGGTCGCCTGCCATGACGCGCTCGCCGACGCTGACGAGCCACGTGTTGATGTGGCCGTAGAGCGTGACGGTGCCGTCCGAATGGCGGATCTTGACCCAGGCGCCGTACCCGGCAGTCGGTCCGACGTCGATCACGACGCCGTCAGAGGCCGCGTAGATCGGGGTGCCGATCGAGTTGGCGATGTCGATGCCGCCGTGCAGAACGCCCCAGCGGTAACCGAAGCCCGACGTCCAGACGCCCTTGGTCGGCATCGCGAACAGTGGGCGGGCCAGCCGGGCCTCGCGTTCGGCGCGCTCTTGGGCGAAGGCGGCGGCCTTGGTGATCTCCTCTGCGTGCACCGACGAGTCGGTGTTCGAGGCGACGGAGACGATCTGCATGCCGTCGACGGAACCCGTGACTGCGGCGCCGTTCACGCGCGTCTGTCCGCTCGCCATCACGGTGTCGTCGGCGGCCTGGGCCTCGGTGCCGTTGCCGAACGAGTACGCGCCAGCGGCGGTGGCACCAGCCGCCATGGCCGCGATCATCAGACGGCTCTTGACGGCGCCGGTGCTCTCCTTGCGGTGCGCGCCGCGGCGCCCGGCCATGTCGATGATGTCGGTCGCGGCGACGCCGTCGCTGACGTCGGTGTGACTGTCCCGGTAGGCGTGCGCGGAGCTGCGCTCCTTGCCGGCGTCGGGACGGAACCGCGACGGAACGGCCAGCCGGACGGGAACGAGATCGTCGGTGTCGTGCAAGTCATCGAGCTCGGGTGCATGGATGACGCGCGATTCCCGATCGAAGGCGCTCGAAGAGTGGAACTCCAGATCGGTGAGCTTGCCGAACTCGTTGAACGGGATGATGTCGGTGACTTCGGCAGCGTCGAGCTCGTCAGGCGAAAGGATTGCGCGGTGCCGTGCGTTCGTCGGTACTCCCTTGGGAGACGCGGAAGAACGATGCTGCGGCAACCTGGAAGATCCTTCTCGACGTGACCTGAACGTTATCTGGACCAGAGGCACGTTAACCAAATCCCAATGATGGTGGCAACTTATGCGACTATTCCGCGCCGGAATGTGATCTGTATCACCAGTGAGGCCCGGTGAGATCTGCCACATGAGTGGTAGGCGGTGCCTAAGCCTCACTCTTCTGTGGATAAAGTGCGTCCGGGCCCGTCAGAGAGGTACCGGACCGGGCAGCTTCGAAGCGCGTTCGAGGCCAAAGCAGACAGACACGCCTAATTAGGAAGCAAATGGATCTCTTCGAATACCAGGCGAAAGAGCTGTTCGCCAAGCACAACGTCCCCACGACGCCCGGCCGGGTGACCGACTCCGCCGAGGACGCCAAGGCGATCGCCGAGGAAATCGGCCGCCCCGTGATGGTGAAGGCACAAGTCAAGACCGGTGGACGTGGCAAGGCCGGCGGCGTGAAGTACGCGGCCACCCCTGATGACGCGTTCACGCACGCCGGGAACATCCTCGGTCTCGACATCAAGGGCCACGTCGTCAAAAAGTTGCTGGTGGCCGAGGCGAGCGACATCGCCGAGGAGTACTACATCTCGTTCCTGCTCGATCGGGCGAACCGCACCTACCTCGCGATGTGCTCGGTCGAGGGCGGCATGGAGATCGAAGAGGTCGCCGCGACCAAGCCCGAGCGGCTGGCCAAGGTGCCCGTCGACGCGGTCAAGGGTGTCGATCTGGCGTTCGCTCGCTCGATTGCCGAGCAAGGCCACCTGCCCGCCGAGGTGCTCGACGCCGCCGCGGTGACCATCCAGAAGTTGTGGGAGGTGTTCGTCAAGGAGGACGCCACCCTGGTCGAGGTCAACCCGCTGGTGCGCACCCCCGACGATCAGATCCTTGCGCTCGACGGCAAGGTCACGCTCGACGCCAACGCCGACTTCCGTCAGCCCGGCCACGCCGAGTTCGAGGACAAGGACGCGACTGATCCGCTCGAGCTCAAGGCCAAGGAGAACGATCTCAACTACGTCAAGCTCGACGGTGAGGTCGGCATCATCGGTAACGGTGCCGGTCTGGTCATGTCGACTCTGGACGTCGTCGCCTACGCGGGCGAGAAGCACAACGGCGTGAAGCCGGCCAACTTCCTCGATATCGGCGGCGGTGCCTCGGCCGAGGTGATGGCCGCAGGCCTGGACGTCATCCTCAACGACACTCAGGTCAAGAGCGTGTTCGTGAACGTGTTCGGTGGCATCACCGCATGTGACGCGGTGGCCAACGGCATCGTCAAGGCGCTGCAGATTCTCGGTGACGAGGCCAACAAGCCGCTGGTCGTGCGCCTGGACGGCAACAACGTCGAGGAAGGCCGCCGCATTCTGGCCGAGGCCAACCATCCGCTGGTGATCCAGGCCGAGACCATGGACTCCGGTGCCGACAAAGCCGCCGAGCTGGCGAACAAGTAAGGGAGCCAACGAGAATGTCTATCTTCCTGAACAAGGATTCCAAGGTCATCGTCCAGGGCATCACCGGCGGCGAGGGCACCAAGCACACCGCGCTGATGCTCAAGGCCGGCACCCAGGTGGTCGGCGGCGTCAACGCACGCAAGGCCGGCACCAAGGTGTCGCACAAAGATAGGGACGGCAACGACATCGAGCTCCCGGTCTTCGGTTCGGTCGCCGAGGCCATGAAGGAGACCGGCGCCGACGTGTCGATCGCCTTTGTGCCGCCTGCCTTCTCGAAGGACGCCATCATCGAGGCCATCGACGCCGAGATCCCGCTGCTGGTGGTCATCACCGAGGGAATCCCGGTGCAGGACAGCGCCTATGCGTGGGCCTATAACGTCGAGAAGGGTCAGAAGACCCGCATCATCGGCCCCAACTGCCCGGGCATCATCACGCCCGGCGAGTCGCTGGTCGGCATCACGCCCAACAACATCACGGGCAAGGGCCCGATCGGCCTGGTGTCGAAGTCGGGCACGCTGACCTACCAGATGATGTACGAGCTGCGCGATTTCGGCTTCTCGACCGCCATCGGCATCGGCGGCGACCCGGTCATCGGCACCACCCACATCGACGCCATCGAGGCGTTCGAGAAGGATCCCGAGACCAAGGTCATCGTGATGATCGGTGAGATCGGCGGCGACGCCGAGGAGCGGGCGGCCGACTACATCAAGGCCAACGTCTCCAAGCCGGTTGTCGGTTACGTCGCTGGCTTCACCGCACCGGAGGGCAAGACCATGGGCCACGCCGGCGCCATCGTGTCGGGCTCGTCGGGCACCGCGGCCGCCAAGAAGGAGGCTCTTGAGGCCGCGGGCGTGAAGGTCGGCAAGACCCCGTCCGAGACCGCCAAGCTGGCCCGCGAGTTGCTCGAGTCGCTGTAACGTTCTCTGCGCGAGCAGACGCGTAGGCCCCCGCACGCACGGGGCGGGTTCACGCGGTCGTCGCAACACTCTTGACTTTGAGAGGTTGCGGCGA